>NZ_MRYC01000004.1:0-204647 GCF_001921765.1 Psychrobacter sp. C 20.9
GGGCTGATGCTAAAATTGCCCCATACTGCGTTACAAATCTCGCTAAGGCATCTGCATTATCGTCGCTTTGTGCCTTGTCTGGAACAATTTTAGCGATCAGCAGTGCCTATTTGCGAATGTTCAACACGCCCTAAGCATCATCTAGGCTGAAGCGAACTTACCTTTGTATGCAGGTAGAACAGCATCTTTTAGCCATTGATTAAAAGGTAGGACGGCATGCTTGATCGCATCATTACCTTGTTCAGCCAGCCAGTTTAATTCAATAATTAAATCACGCATGACTTTGGGAATATCACCCAAATAGCGATCTTTGCCATCGCGTTCAGATAATCGAATAAAAATCCCTAGTACTTTTAAATGACGCTGTACGCCCATTACATTAACGTCGTTTTCAAGCTGAACCACATTATCGGCTGTGGTTAGCAATTGTTGCTTTTGTAGCTGCCAAAAGTCGTTAATCCATGCAGATACTTGGTGCTCTGGCCATTCAACATAAGCATCGCGTACCAATGATACTAAATCATAAGCATAAGAGCCGATGACGGCGTCCTGAAAATCAATCACGCCCAAGCGCGATGTGTCCGCTTGGTCTTGCATGAGGTTACGACTATGATAGTCGCGATGCACAATGACTTGTGGCTGCAGCAGGATTTCATTGATGAGTGCCGATTTTAAGTTTTCCCACACCTCCTCATTCAGCTCTACGCCGATATAAGGGATAAACCACTCGCTAAACAGATTCATTTCGCGATCTAATAACGCCGTATCGTAATCTGGCAGCTGATACTGAGATTTTGCAGTCTCGACTGGTACCGTTTGCAGCGCTACTAACGTCTGCATGGCAAGTTGATAATAGTCATTGATTTGCTCTGGTGTTGCATCATTCAGCAAATGAGCAAACTCTACTGCACCAAAGTCTTGTAGCACCAAAAAACCTTTTTCTAAATTTTGTGCGATGAGCGTCGGCACATTGATTGCAGGCGACATGAGCTTGGCAACATTGATGAACTGCCGCATGGCATCTTGCTCATCAGCAGAATCCATGACGATATGACGCGTATCTCCTGATCCGTCAGCCTCTAGCAGTTGAATGCGATGATAGCGGCGCGCACTCGCGTCACCCGGTAAACTGTCTAGATCAAAGGGCTTATCTACAAATACTTGCTGCAACCAATGCTCGAGTTGTTGTTGGCGATTGTCGTTATTGTTATCGGTCATGTCAGGCTCTATAGTGGTTTTATCAGTCATAGTGGGCATCACAGGTTAAATATAAATCATAAATAATTAAAGTAGTGATAAGTCAGGCAAATACTTGCTAAAATGGTCATATCTTAAGCCGCAACAACTGCGTTAGTAGACATATCAAGATATCATTCAGTAATTTAACGATAAGCTGAAATTTTTAGCTCATTTAAAAGTAGCTTGGCTATATTATAAATTTTGGTAAATAGTGTAGCTGATTTGGTTTTTTTTGACTATGATTAGTCGTCATTATATGTAAAACAGCCAAATTCTTGAGATGACGCTATCGATGAGTGATTTTTTAGCCGTTCATTAACAACTCTGTCTTGTTGAATAATACGACTATGCAATTCAGTATCGCAATCCAATAGGCTCTGCAATCATAGGTGTGCCCTTGTTATATTCTCCGCTTTACCAAAGCATTCGTTTGATCTTATTTGGTGCCTTAGGCTTATCTAGCCTAACGGTTAATGCTGCCATCAACGATGCTGACACACAGACAACTGAGCCATCAAGTGCTGGTAGTACGAGCAGCTACCTTCCTGATACCAATAACAGTAATGTCACTCAAAGCAGTGATTACAACGATATCCGTTATAAAGACGCGCGCTCACAGATCGATAATTCTCAAAGAGCGACTCCTGCCTCTGATTTTGATGACACAGGTTTCGCAAGCGATGCTAAGTTAGAAGACAGCGCCTCCGATGATTTTTTGAATATCACAGAGATTAATGAGTCTTCTGATACCGCCTCGATACAACCATCAAATATGCCAGATAGCGATCAGGTAAGCCGCGACACACGCGCTAATGCTATAGCTACACCTGAAAATAGCGTAGCGGATAACCGTCAGCTAGATATCAGTGATGAGAGCATTCAAGACAGCTTAGTGCGTTTGGCAGAATTCTATGAGCTTACACCAGAGACTCCTGTCTCAAATGACGTGGATAATATAGAAGATGCTGAGTCAGATAACATACAGAGTACTTTAGCGCCTACAGCGCAGACCATTCCAAAAGTCGGTAAAAACTTACGATTATTGCCAAACGCTATAGATAGTGCACAACGCTGTGAAGGTCAATGGGTCTATCCAAAGAGCAACCCTAATTATCAGCGTGCTGTGAATGAGGCTGGCGGTGCAAATGGACAACCCGTACCTGATGTCGACAGTATTCCCAACAATCAAGCACCTTTATTCACAGAGTCAGACTACGGTTATTACAATAATATCAACTATGCTGAGCTATCAGGTAATGTGAAAGTCGATCAGGGCACCCAGCATATCGAAGCAGAGAAAGTTGTGATTGATCTAAGCAATGGGGTGGCTGCTGCACAAGGTAGAGTCATGTTTACCGATCAGGCGACAGGACAATCACTGCAACGTAGCAATGCACCAAGCAACGCTCAAGCCAGCTTTAATGAAAGAGCAAAAAAAGGTGGTTTGATTGGGGTTGCAGACAGCTTAAATTATAATACTGAAACTGGACAATCAACAGCCAACGATGTGGCTTTTGCTAGTGTTGAGCTACAAGCACACGGCTACGCTAAACGCTTGAATAAGCCCAATGATAGTGAGTACGAGTTGGACGAGGTGATGTTTAGCACCTGTCCACCCACCAACCGTAAATGGCAATTTGATGCCAAAAGTATCGATTTGAATACTGATACAGGGCGCGGTGAAGCCTATAATACGACTTTTCGCATTGCTGACGTACCGGTCTTTTATCTCCCCTACTTTAACTTTCCAATAGACAGTCGTCGTAGTAGCGGATTTTTGTTACCAAGTGCTAGCGTGAGTAGTGAGAGCGGTGTTGAGATTGATGTTCCTTATTACTTCAACCTAGCGCCCAACTACGATGCCACGCTCAATACGCATGTATATACTGATCGTAATCCTATGGTCTCAGGTGAGTTCCGTTATTTGACCGAAAACTATGGAGAAGGCATTTTTAACGGTTCATACTTGCCTAATGACAAAGAATATAATGACGAAGATCGTAAAAGCTTTTTTTATGATCATTATTGGTCATCGAAAAGTATTCCACGGTTAAGTGGTGATGCCAAATATAGCTATGTATCAGATGCAGATTATCTTGATGATTTTGATACCTTAGGTTTATCAGATAACACCATCAACCTACCAAGGCGTGCTCGAGTTAATTATTATAATGATTACGTCGATGGTGAGTTAAAAGTAGAAACCTTTCAAACGTTAGATGCGTTTACTGATAACGGTGAGGCTCTAGAGGATAAAGACAAACCCTATTCACGCCTACCACAACTAAAGCTCAACTATCGACTGCCGTGGGCGAAGAACTTTGACATCACTGGTGTACATGATTCTGCCTATTTTAAGAAGTCTATTGATGATGGCTCTGAGAATGAAAAGAGCGGTGCACGCATTTATAACAAAATAAGTGCCGTCTATCCGATGGAGAAGTCTTGGGGCTATATTAGACCGAAGCTAAGCCTACAGCACCTTTATACTTCCTATGATGAAGACAGCTTGGCAGACAATAACATCAGTGAAGAAGATGGTAGCCAATCCGTATTTGTGCCACAAGCCAGTATTGATGCAGGTCTGAATTTCTACCAAGCAGGCTCACCCTTTGGCGCTTTTGATGACACTATGGGTGGCTATCGTCTGCTTAGCCCGCGGGTGAAATACACGTATTCACCGTACAAAAACCAAAACGACATCCCTAACTTTAATACTCGTATTGCCTCTATCAACTATGAGCAGCTATTTTCAGACAGTTGGTTTTTAGGCCATGACCGCTTGCAAGATCTGCACTCTATCACGCCTGGTGTCAATTATCGTTACATCGATGCAACGGGTGTGACACGTTTTGATGGTAGCATTGCAGAACAGTTCTATATAGATGACGGCCGTGTCACGCTTGATGATGAGCAACGAGTTTTCAACTCTTCTTCCTCAGGCATGGTATGGGATACCAGTACCCAACCTTACAATAATTTTTGGGTTGATGTGAGCGGTGCGCTGACTAACGACTATGATTTGAACTATATCACGACTGAGCTACGTTATCAGCCATCAGACAATAGCTTGTTCAATGTGGGCTATGTCAAGCGCCAGCGTGATGAAAATACGGATCAGTTGCCATTGTCCGCATTTACCGCCTCTGCTGTTTTCCCTATCAACAATAGCTGGCGGATATTGGCTCAAGGTCAATATGACTATAATAGTAATAAGATGCTCGACTCACTTATCGGCGTTGATTATGAAGATTGCTGTTTTGGTTTTGCAGTTTATGGTCGTCGTTACTATAATGACTTAAATGTCAAAGACGAGCCAACACAAGCTATTATGGCGGAAATTAGATTAAATGGGCTTGGTAGTGGCAGTAGCCGCTTAACACGATTGCTCTCTGATAAGATATTAGGCTTTGAACCTGTCCAAACTGCATGGAAAGACTAACGAGATTTTTTGAAATAAAATATTATTTATATAAAAATGTATAAAGCACTATCTACAATCCAATTATGGACAACACTGTCGGGTATTTAATGATTAAAAGTATTGGATCGTGTTGACCAACTACCATCCGATGCGATGACATTGATGAGGAGCATCATGAGATTTTTTTCTTTACGTCAAACCAGCCGCGCTGTACTGCTATCTATGAGTGCCAGTCTTGCACTGACATTAAGTGCTCAGGCAGCGCCTGTGAAACCTGCCACAGCACAAGCCTCGACTACTGCTAATCAGAATACAGTAAGTCGCTTGACACCTGCCAATAGTACTGATGGTATTGTCGCTTTAGTCAATGAAAACGCTATCTTGAAGAGCGAATTGGTTGATGCCATTACACAAACCCAAGCCCGTGCACAAGCGGCAGGCGAGCCAATTGCAAACTCAGCACAACTACAGTCTGAGGTACTAAACGCGCTTATCTTGCGTGAATTGCAACTATCAATGGTAAAACGTGTCGGCCTATCTCCTGATGAGACCGAGATCAATCAACGCCTTGCTCAAATTGCTCAATCTCAAGGGCTTAATAGCATCTCAGCATTACAGCAACGCTTAGATGCCGCGCGTCCTGGTAGTTATGCCGCATTACGTGCTCAACTGATCGAAGATGCTGCTATTCAAGAGCTGCAGCAGCGTCAAATCAGTCGCCGAGTACGCATTAGCGAGCAAGATATTGATGCATTTTTGGCGTCGCCTGAAGCAAAACGTTTGAACCAAAGTGAATACCAAACTGTGCATGTACGCGTTCCTTATATAGATGACTACAGCCGTCTGTCAGCAGCTCAACGTGAGGAAGCGCTAAAAGTTGCACAGGATTTGCGTACTCGTTTACTTGAACCAAATGTCAGTGTCTCTGAAGCTGTTGCTGCAAGCCAAGGTAGCTATCCTATCCCTATTCAAGGTGGCGATATGGGCTTTCACAAAGCGGCCTCCCTACCGACAGAGCTATCAAGCAAAATTACCAACCTCGATATTGGTGCAGTTAGTGAGCCGTTACTAACGCCTGAAGGTATCGATATCGTTAAGCTGGCTGATAAAAAAGCCAGTGATACCATGCTGATTCCACAGTGGCACACTCGTCATATCTTAGTAAAAGTCGATGAGTTACAGACAGATGCACTGGCTGAACAGAAAATTAATGATTTGTATGAGCAACTGCGTAATGGCGCTGATTTTGCTGCCTTAGCATCAACCTATTCAGACGATCCAGGATCGGCTGGACGCGGTGGTGATCTTGATTGGGTCAGTGAAGAAGATATGGTGGCTCCATTTGAAGCCACAATGAAAAACACAGCCGTTGGTGACTACTCTGCTCCATTCAAAACTCAGTTTGGCTGGCATATTTTAAAGGTTGACGGTAAGCGTCAGCAGGATGTGAGCGAGCAATATCGTCGCAATATGGCACGCCAAGCTTTGTATCAACGCCTAGCGCCTCAAGCACAAGAAGACTGGTTGCAAGAATTGCGTGCAGGTGCTTACATCCAAGTACTCGGTTAAAGACTTACGTTTAATTGCTTGGTCATAAGTTAATACACTGAACGCTAATAATACTAATTAGCTTGCACAGAAAAAGGGTATATGCCAATGCATATACCCTTTTTTTATTTAGAAATTGACTGCCAGTTAATTAGAATAATGGATAGCAAACCGCCTAAGTACAATTAACTTAACAGACGGTTAAACCAATCTATTTAGCTGTTTATAGCAAGAATATTACAAATCGATAGAGGATGCACAAAGAAAAGCCCCGAACCTAGGGCGATTGGTTCGAGGCTTCAGTGCTTCATGTTATTGTTATTATCTCTCTTCCATGTTGACTCATCCTAAGTCATAAACAGTAACGTATAAGACAGCGGGCTGACCTGTTCTTTTATTGATACCGTCTCAACACTGCATCCTTGCGTATCCTTGTGTTGATGAATGTATTATAGGACAATCAATTTGGTACGAATAGAAGCTAAAGACCTTATTTGACGTAAGCATATGCTTACGTTATAAGAGTAAACTTTAACCTATACGTCGCACTTCTTATCAACTAAAACTGCCTTGCGCTTCTTTGCGTTCATCTGACATTTTCTTGCCTTCTTTTTTACCTTCTTCAATCTTGCTATCTGCTTCTGCTACATCTTCTGCTTCTGCAGTAGGCGCATTGCCTTCTTGCTTGCTCGTTTCTTCTGGCTCATATTGTAAAGTCGTCATGACAGGAAAATGATCAGATCCTATAGACGGCATACGTTTGATATCAACTACTGTAAAGCAAGCGCTATGGAAAATATGATCCAATGCCCAACGCAGAAAAGGATATTTGACATGAAAGGTGTTGATAAAATGTCGACCAATACGAGGATCTAGCAGCCCAGAAATACGCTGAAAGCGGCGCGTGGTTTTTGACCATGCCACATCGTTGAGATCACCAGCCAATATCGCGGTTTGCTCATTTTCTTTGATGTGTTTGCCAACCATCAGCAATTCGGCATCACGCGTGGTAGATTTATCAGCCTCAGTTGGACTTGGAGGCATAGGATGCAAGCAGTATAGCCAAATCACTCGACCACCTTGCAAGCGTAACTGCGTATGAATAGAAGGTATGTCATCAATTATTAGGTACTTCACTTCAGGATCTATGAGCTCAAGCTTAGAGTACAGGTGCATACCGTATAGATTATCCAGCGGAACCTTCACCGTATATGGATAATCAGACTCAATTTGCTGTAAGGCTTTCTCCCATTTTTTATCAGTTTCAAGCGTAATTAAAATATCGGGCTGTCTATGCTTGACCAAATCAACCAATTTTTGTGTTTCATCATTGGGTGTTAACACATTTGAGACCATGATTTTTAATTGATGTACTTGCCCTTCTGGTTTGTCCTTTGCTTTTTGAACTTCTTTTTTCCATAGCTTGGTATACGGCAATACCATTCTTAACTGGAACGCTAACGTGATACTAAGCACTATAAATAACAACCATTGTCCCAGTTGCCACTCTGAGAAAAACATGATCATGCCAATCCAAGCAATAATGCCCAGTACCATTATCTGAATGCGTGGGAATTCGACGCCACGTACCCACCAATTATCCAGTGGCACCCAACCCCAGATCGTTACAAATGCGATGAATCCTGCGAGCCATTGTAAGCTGTAATATAATAGTGAGAGATCCATAGTATGTGATAACCGTTTATTGAGATGATAATGGGGCCAATAATGACATGTGCCATTCATTCCATGACAACGCACATCATTATCTTAACTGAACTGAGTTCTAACTGAACTGACGTCAAGTATTAATGCTAGAAGCTTACTTTAGCATTTCATAAGATTTTCGCCTATATATGAGTCGTGATTCTGCAACAACTGCCATAAAAATTTACAATACCTGCCCAATCAAAATAATAAGTATTTTATCGAAAGCCTTATTCTTTATAGGCAACCAAATATATTTTGCCAATACCTAAGCGCGACTCTAATAATAACGTAAAGTTATAGTACACATAGTTAATAGTGTATGGAAAACGAGTAAATAATAGCCAAAACGCCTTGCTTTTTTGTACCATTCACGGCATTGTTATCGGTTGGTGATGCAACAAATAATTGTAAATAGGACTGAATTTCATGAGTAATTTAACAGTAGGCTTGGTAGGCTGGCGCGGCATGGTAGGATCAGTATTGATTCAACGTATGCAAGAAGAAAATGACTTTAACGGTATTACGCCTGTCTTCTTTTCAACCAGTAATGCTGGTGGTGATGCGCCAAAATTCGACGGTATTAAAACTGGCCAACTAAAAGACGCTCATGATATTGAAGCACTCGCTGCCTGTGATGTGATTATTACTTGCCAAGGTGGTGATTATACGTCAAACGTTCACCAACCACTACGTGATAGCGGCTGGACTGGCTATTGGGTTGATGCGGCAAGTACGCTACGCATGAAAGATGATAGCATCATCATTCTTGATCCAGTCAATCGCAGCGTCATTGATGACGCCCTAGCCAGTGGCAAAAAAGACTTTATCGGTGGTAACTGTACCGTATCTTTGATGCTGATGGCTATTGGTGAGCTGTTTAATAAAGGTTGGGTCGAATGGGTCAGCGCGATGACCTATCAGGCGGCTAGTGGCTCTGGTGCCAATAACATGCGTGAGCTTATCTCAGGTATGGGTGTTTTGCATGACGCTGTACAAGATGAGCTGGCCAACCCTGCTAGCGCCATTCTTGATATTGATAAGAAAATCGCTCAGACACAGCGTTCAGCAGACTTCCCTACACAGTACTTTGGTGTGCCGCTTGCCGGTAGCTTGATTCCTTATATCGATGTACAGTTAGAAAATAAGCAGTCAAAAGAGGAATGGAAAGGCGGCGTTGAGACTAATAAGATTCTTGGTAATGACGAAGCTAGCATGATTCCTATCGATGGTATGTGTGTACGTGTCGGGGCAATGCGTTGCCATGCGCAAGGTCTAACCATCAAGCTCAAAAAAGATATCCCTCTAGAAGAGATTGAAGCCGCCCTAAAAAATAGCGGCAACGAGTGGTTAGACTTGGTCGAAGACGACAAAGAAGCCACTATGAATCGCTTAACGCCAGTCGCAGTGACTGGTACATTAACAGTTGCATTAGGCCGCTTACGTAAGCTCAAAATGGGCCCTGAGTATTTAGGTGCCTTTACCGTTGGTGATCAGCTACTGTGGGGCGCAGCAGAACCATTGCGCCGTATGCTGAATATCATTCGTGAGCAAAACAACTAAATCGAATAACCAAAATATCAGATAAAAAAGACAGCAAGTGCTGTCTTTTTTGTGCGGTTAATAACCTAAACGGCTAAGAACAATGACTATATGCCCTAGTATCCTTGTATTACTTTTGCTCATACGCAATCATTACCTCGTTACGACGTAAAAATGGCAATGCCCATGGCTCATCGTAACGTGCCAATTCTGGCTCACCTGTAGGCGTTAAATGTTTGCTTTGCATCCAATTTCGCAGTTCTTATGTCCTTTTATCTACTTTATCACTTCCAGTAAATCCTGAGAATTTGATAATGTCATAATTTTGAGCTCGTACTTCGACGATTTCGACTTCTGGGTTATTTGGTTTTGGTGACGTCTCCATCGTATATTTACTGGGCATCGCGAATTGTACGCGCCACTTTCCGTCATCTTGCTGCATACTGACTGACTATATTGACAGAATGAATATCAATATCCAAAAAATCCCTAACAATGCTATAATTAGCGCCATTTTCATAGCTCATATATCGGTTAACATATGCAATTTGTCTTACATAAAACAGCCAGCGGTGCAACGCGTGCACGCCGCGGCACCGTTCATCTCAATCATGGCGACGTGCAGACGCCTGCCTTTATGCCTGTTGGGACTTATGGTACGGTCAAAGGTATGCTGCCACGTGATATCGAAGCCATTGGTGCTGATATCATTTTAGGCAACACTTTTCACCTCTGGTTACGCCCAGGCACGGAAGTGATTGATAAATTTGGCGGCTTGCATAAGTTCATGCATTGGGACAAGCCTATTTTGACGGATTCAGGCGGCTTCCAAGTATTCAGTCTGGGGGCCATGCGTAAAATTACCGAAGAAGGGGTTAACTTCAAATCGCCTATCGATGGCGCCAAAGTATTTCTTTCTCCTGAAAAATCCATGCAAATCCAGTACAGCTTGAACTCAGACATTGTCATGCAGTTCGATGAATGTACGCCTTATCCAGCGACTCATGATGAAGCAAAGAAATCTCTAGAGCTATCACTACGCTGGGGACAACGCTGCGTTGATGAGCACAATAGACTGGGTAGCACCAACGCATTATTCGGTATCGTACAAGGCAGTATGTATCCCGATTTGCGCCAGCAATCACTCGAAGGTTTGCTAGATATCGGCTTTGATGGTTATGCTATCGGCGGTCTTTCAGTTGGTGAGCCAAAAGAAGAGATGATAGACGTCCTAGACTACCTGCCTGATGATATGCCAGCAGATAAGCCGCGCTATCTAATGGGCGTTGGTAAGCCTGAGGATTTAGTTGAAGGCGTACGCCGCGGTGTGGACATGTTCGATTGTGTGATGCCAACTCGTAACGCGCGTAATGGCCATTACTTTGTGACGGGCGATGCAGACAATGCTGGTGTGGTACGTATCCGTAATAGCCAGTATCGTAACGACGAAGGCCCATTAGATCCTGAATGTGACTGCTACACTTGCCAAAACTTTAGCCGTGCTTATTTGTATCATCTTAATAAATGTAAAGAGATGCTGGGTGCTCAGCTAGCCACCATTCACAACTTACGCTATTACCAACGTTTGATGCAAGGGATCAGAGACGCCATTGAGCAAGATCAGTTTGATGAATTCGTTAGCGAATTTTATAATAAGCGTGGACAAACCATTCCTGAGTTAAACTTGCGTTAATCCATTTTAGTATTTATTGATATTATTAGACATAAAAAGGGCTTAAGATAATTCTTAAGCCCTTTTTATGTGTGCTGCTTTTATCACTCAATGATTTACATGTCTAAATCATTGTAAATAACTATTAGCCCATCAGTGAGGTAACAAATACCACGATCACAGCGATTGGCGCGATGAATTTTGCAACAATTTGCCAAAGCTGCCATGTCGCATTAGATAAACCAAGCTCTTGCTGAATACTACGCTGATCCATTTTCCAACCAACAAATACGATGGCCGCAAGACCTGTTAGAGGTAACAGGAACTTACTGGTAATCTTGTCTAGTGCATCAAAGATACCGTTACCCATGATAGTAAATTCAGACCATAGGTTAAACGATAGCAATGCGGCAATGCCTAATAGCCAAATCACAGTACTGGCAACGATAGTCGATACGGTACGGCTCATCGACGTACGCTCTTCTAGCAGCTCAACCGTTGGCTCTAGTAATGAGATGGACGAGGTGACAGCTGCAAAGGTAATAAGCAAAAAGAACAATGCACCAATGATAGTACCCGCACTCATGCTACCAAAAGCAATCGGTAAGCTGACGAAGATCAGACCAGGACCTGACGCAGGATCTAGACCGTTACTAAAGATAATTGGGAAAATGGCTAAACCAGCCGCCAAAGCGATAACCGTATCCAAAATAACAACGGTACGTGCAGTTTTTAGCAAGTTCACTTCGCGGCCCAAATACGAACCATAAGCAACCATGATGCCCATACCAATCGATAGCGTGAAGAAGGCATGACCTAATGCTGCAAGCATAACGTCAGCCGTCAGCTTGCTCATGTCTGGCGTGAACAAATAAGCAACTGCCTCACCAAAACCGCCATTCATTATGTTATAACCAACGATAACGAAAAGGATCACACCCAATAGTGGCATCAAAATCTTGGCTGCTTTTTCGATACCACTCGTTACACCAATACCAACGATAACGGCCGTTAAAATCATGAATACGGTGTGCCAAATCGTCAATGTACCGGCTGATGCTAGCATCGCATCAAAGGTCGCAGCCACAGAATCACTATCTTGACCTGTAAAGCTGCCTGACGCCACTTTGGTGATATAGTTAAGTGCCCAACCACCGATCACACTATAGAAGGATAGAATTAAAAAGCCACCCAAAATACCAGTAGCACCAACGATGGTCCAGCTACGAGATTTACCTTCGCTAGCAGCCACATCCGCAAACGTGTTGACTGGGTTTTTTTGTCCACGGCGACCAATGAGCCATTCAGCAACTAATATTGGAAAACCGACTAGCGCGATACAGAATAAATAAGCGATAACGAAAGCTGAACCACCGCTCTCACCCACCATATATGGAAACTTCCATATATTTCCCAAACCTACTGCTGAACCTACTGCTGCTAACACGAAGCCAAAACTTGAGCTCCATTGTGCATGTTCTTGTTTATTGATAGCCATTTTTTGCGTCCTCGTACTTCAAATAACGCTACTGACAATCCTCCTTGATCATCATAAATAGTGACTACTACTATCAAACTATTTAGTGAACACTTCGATGTGAAGTGCCTTCGATGTGAAGTGCCCCGTAACATTAAGAAAGAATTGTTTACAATATCATAAACGCTCAGTTTCTGCTAAGCGACAAAAAAAGTCAAGCACTCATAAATATAAAAAGCCATAACAATTGGTTATGGCTTTTAGCAATATTATCTTTTATTAATAAAATTTAGGCAGATTAAAACTGTAAAAAACGACTATCTAGCCTAGCTTCTATCGTAGCTCAATATGCGTTTAACGCACCACCCCGCGACGACTTTTTTGTAGTGAATCAATCAACAATTGAACTTTTGGCTCTTGAGATAGTAGCTCACCTTGCAGAACCTCTAAAGCTTGCGCTGTCGTCAAACCGGATCTAAAAATAGTACGATACGCTTGGCGTAGGACATCAATGGTTTCTTTCGACCAATCTTTTCGGCGCATGCCTTCGATATTTAGACCATGAGCTTTTGCTGGATTACCAGACACCATCGTAAACGCTGCGACGTCTTTTAAAATCAAACTAGCACCGCCTATTAAGCTGTAATCATCTACTGAACAAAACTGATGAATACCTGAATTGCCACCGATGATTGTATGGCTGCCGATAGTCACATGACCTGCAACACCCACATTATTTGCCAGCACATTATGATCGCCAATCACACAATCATGCGCCACATGAGTATTGACCATCAACAAGTTATGACTACCTATCTTAGTTAGCTCACTATCTTGTGCAGTACCGCGATGTAGGCTACAAGCTTCGCGAATCGTATTGTGATCGCCAATCTCAAGCCAAGTACGCTCACCTGCATACTTTAGATCCTGAGGATCCTCTCCAACACTCGCAAACTGATAAAACTGGTTATACGCACCAATACGAGTCAACCTAGTTACAACGACATGCCGATGCAACACAGTATGTGGTCCAATTGACACCTCATCACCAACGATACAGTAGGGACCAATGATGGCAGTCTCATCAATCTGTGCAGATGGTGAAATGAGTGCTGTAGGGTGAATCTGACTCATGATGTGGGCCCTTGTATCATTTAATGCAAATAAATAGTCAGCCAAATACAGCCAGTTTGGCTTCATGAATGAGGCCAATATCCGCTGCTTTGTTAAATATCAATATAATAGCTCATTATAATTGTGAAGATCGATTCGATATAGCGCTTTATGAATGCTAACTTATTACAAACTTAGGCACTTTTACTGTCTTTGATTTTTTGCTGCTCTTGACGCGCAATCATGATTTGAGCACTCGCAGCAAGTTCGTCTTCGACATGCACCGTACAATCAAACTTATAAATACCATGGCGCTGCATCACTGTCTTGGCACGAATGGTGAGTTGATCACCAGGAATGACTCGGCGCTTAAAACGCACTTTATCCACACCAGCAAACAAATACAGATAGCCATCTTCTGAAGTCAGACCTGCGGTAATGAACCCAAGTATGCCTGAAACCTGTGCCATTGCCTCTACCATCAATACCCCTGGCATGATTGGCTCGTCAGGAAAATGCCCATTAAAAAACTCTTCATTAATGGTCACATTTTTGATACCCGTAATGCACTCTCCTGGTGTACAAGCGACCACTCTATCGACCAACATAAAAGGATAACGATGTGGTAAATAATGCTTAATCGTATGATACGTTAGTGGCAGGGTAAGACCTTGCTCAGCCAAGCTTTTGATGTCTTCATCAGTTGGGATATCTATATGGTCATTGCTCATAATGAGGCTTCCTTGCTATGTTTTGGATGTTTATTGTTTGTATGTGTTCGCATTAATCACGACCAAGCTGACGAAAGCGTACCGCTGCACGGCGCCAATTAGCAGTTGGCATAGCAGCAGTTCCAGAAGAGTAAGAACCAGCAGTTTTTATAGATTTGGTAACCATGGTCATACCTGATAAAACCACATCATCTGTAATTTCGATATGCCCTGTGATACCGACAGCACCGCCAATAATGCAGCGTTTACCTATCGTCGTACTACCGGCAATACCCGTTTGGGAGGCAATGGCAGTACCGTCACCAATACGTACGTTATGAGCAACTTGAACCAAATTATCAATGATAACATGATTGCCAATAACCGTATCATCAATGGCGCCGCGATCGACACAGGTGTGACTACCAATGCGTACATGATCACCAATAATCACACGGCCTAGCTGAGCGATCCGCTCCCAGCCTGAAACACTAGGGTTTTTGGTAGGAGCAAAGCCAAACCCTTCGGCACCAATACTCGCACCCACATGCAATCTTGCGTAGTTACCAATGACACAATCATGGCCAATAACCACTTGCGACTTGATAACACTGTCAGTACCGATCTCAGAATGCGCCTCGATCACTACATGGGCATCAAGTGAGCTACGCGCTCCTATCTGCACATAGTCGCCAATAACACAAAAAGGACCAATATTAACCTCATCACCAATCACAGCGCTATCAGAGATCACAGCACTAGGATGGATTCCAGCAGATAGTGACTGACGGGCAAATAGTTGGCTAGCGCTGGCATAAGCTAGGTATGGGTCAGAGACAACCAACGCTAAGGCCGACTCAGGTACTTGGTCACGATACGCTTGGGTGACCAATACTGCACCTGCTTGGCTACCGGACAAACTAGAGATATAGTGAGGGTCTGCCAAAAAGCTTAGCTGCTTTTGGTCAGCAGTAGTCAAACTTCCAACACTGTTAAATGGGTGACGTAACTGCTCAGCACTAATATCAGCCTTATTGATAATGGGCTGACGCTGCTCAATCCGAGTGATAAGTTGCTCAATCGTTATCATAATGACTATTAATAGACTATTGTTATATATAAAACGGTCGTCAAAATAACAATGTGTTTTGACGACCTACTGGAAACTAATGACATTCTAACTTACTTAGACAAATATTTGAGAACGATTAGATATATTTAGATAATATTAGCGATCTAGAATGTATTACCGATCTGGAATTGGACTTTTTCAGTTTCGTCCCCTTCTTTATCACCAAAAGGTACGGCATAGCTGAGTGAAATTGGACCAATTGGTGTATACCAAGTCACACCTGCACCTGCACTAAAACGGAATTCGTTGTCTTGGGTCAATAGTGGTACACCTGTATCCTCACCGGTGCCAGGATTAACGAAGGTACGGTCTTCTTTGTCACTTGTATCGAATACCTGACCACCTTCAGCAAATAGTACTGGACGCACTTGGTCTGCCCAATCGCCTTTAAACGGCATTGGTAGAATTAGCTCGGTACCAAAACTAACTAACGCATTACCACCAACCTCTTCTGTACTATACGTCTGATCAGCGGGATCGTTAATAGCATCATAATAAGCTTGTGACTTAGGTCCTAACGTTGAAGACTCATAACCACGTACTGAACCATAACCACCCGCGTAGAAGTTTTCATAGAATGGCAAATCATTACCATAGCCAAGTTTGGTATAACCGCGCGCGATCCAATCTTTATAAAGCGGATAATACACGTTGCCGCGATAAACGAGTTTCTGATAGCTAGAATCGCCAAGGCCAATGGTAGCATCAACAGTGTGGCTCATACCTTTGGTCGGAAACACTGGGCGATCTAGTGTGCTGTAGTCCCAGCCCAATAGTAAGTTGTAAGTCTGATAATCATTTTTAAAGCCAGTACGACCTTCGAAATCTCCAGTGAAGTCTTCAACAGTACCGCCGTCATCGATGATTTCTTGTGCGTTTGATATGCCGAGGAAACGACCACCACGTACTGTCGTGTTGTCGACATTTAGACCAGCACTGACACGCTTGGTCTCATCCACAGGATAGCTATAATTTAGCGTAGCACCGTAGGCATCAGTGACATAATTACTGACGTTTCTATCATCGTATTTGGTTTCGCGATAGTAAGCACTGATGCCCTGCGAGACGCCATTTTCTGTAAAGTATGGATCGGTATATCCTAAGCTATACGAATCACGTGTCTCTGAACGTGATAGTGCGGCTTTAACGCGGTTACCAGTGCCCATAAAGTTATTTTGGGTCAAATCCAACTGAAAAGTAACACCGCCGCTCTGCGAGTAACCTGCTGCAATCGTTGAACTACCAGAAGGTTGCTCTTCTACGGTATAGTTGACATCTACTTGATCTGGCTGATTGGGTACTGGTTTTACATCAACGTTAACAGCTTTAAAGAAACCGGTACGCATAAGACGTGTACGTGAAAGCTGGATTTTTTCGCTAGAGGCAAGAGAGCCTTCCAACTGACGCATCTCACGGCGCAATACTTCATCTTGAGTTTTTAGATTGCCTGTGAAGTTGATACGGCGAACATAAATAGGACGTGCAGGATCGATATAATAATCCACGTCAACCATTTTGGTGTCGTCATTAATGCGTGGTACGGGTCTAACTTGAGCTAAATAATACCCTTCGTTACCATAGCGTCTTTTGAGCGCAGCTGTGGTGTCATCCAGTTTGGCCTGTGAATATTTTTCATTAGGCGCAAAAGTAACCAACTCTTTTAGTTCGTCGTTATCAAAAGTAGGCTTACCTAAGAAATTGACGTCACCAAACTGATACTGCTCACCTTCACTCAAACTGACTTCGATGAACACACTACGTTTATCTTCACTAATATTGAGTACCGCGTTATCTACTGCGAAACGCACATAACCATCGTTTTGATACAATGCTTTTAAATTGTCTAAACTGGCGGCCAGTTTTTCTTGTGCATATCGATCAGATTTTGATAGCAAGCGTGTCCATGATGATTCTTTTACAGCAAAGACATCTTTGATCTCTTCATCACTAAAGTGTTTGTTACCAATCACATTGATATCAACCACTTTGGCAGGCTTACCTTCGATAAAGCGCACATCAAGCTTGACGCGGTTACCATCAAGTACCGTCTGATCTACTTCAATATTACTGTTGTAGTAACCTTGGCTGATATACTGCTGTTGCAGCTCATTAGCAACGCCTTGCAGGGTCGATTGCTTCAGTACATTACCGACAGACAGTCCAGCATTCCCAAGGCCTTGCTCAAGCCCTTCTTTAGGAATGAGCTTGTTACCTTCAAAATTCACTTCGGCAATGGTTGGACGTTCAATAACATCAAACCTTAGATTGCCACCTTCGACACGGCTTTGAATATCAGCAAAGTTTTCAGTCGCATACAGTGCCTTGATACTGGCCGCTAAGCTACTGTCATTGACCGTATCTCCTACCGTAATAGGTAGAACCGGATAGAGGCTATCAGGGGTTAGGCGTTGTAAGCCATTGAAACCGATGTCAGTCACTACAAATTCTGCAGCCTGTACCGGCATACTCATCATCGCTACAACTAACGGCAACCCAGCCGCGCTCATAAATAAAGGCGTACGCATAAACACTATCCGTCAATAAAAAACTTGCTAAAGTTAAGTTAAAAAGCATATGTTGTCCAGCCCATTTGCACAAAGTCGCAACTCCATGCATGGCTGACTCAGAACACTTTATATAAAAAGAATCACAAAATAAACTAAAAATTACGATTAGTACAGAGGCTATGACACAAAGTATCTTGCGTATAATAGCAACAATCAAAGCGTAAGAGCTATTAAACCATTAGTATATCGTGCTTTATTGATTATATTACTCATTAACCGATCAAAACAGCCTACTGATGTCATTACCAATTGCTAACACCATGAAACCTGCCAGTAAGAGTAAACCGATATTTAACCCCACCATTTGCACCCCTTCAGAGAGCGGTTTACCGCGAATCAGTTCGATGAAATGATAAACGATATGACCACCATCCAATACTGGAATCGGTAAAAGATTCAATACAGCAAGACTCAGGCTAATCAATGCAGCCGTCGATAATACCATCTGCCAACTGATATCAAAGCTTTGCTTGGCGACTTTGGCAATGGTAATCGGACCTGACAAGTTATCCAGACCAATCATACCTGAGAGCATTTTCCCCATCGAGCTTACCGTCATCACGGCTAGTTGCTCAGTCTTCTCAAATGATTTAACCAATGACTCGCCAGGGCCATAAACCACGGTGGTTTTGTAGGCATCAGGAATAACAATCTCAGTCTGATCAACCATGGCGCCAATTTGACCGTAATCATTACCCAAATTGTCTTTTTTACCTTGCGGCATAATTTGCAATTGCACCGTTTTGTCATCACGCAATACGGTAAAATCAAGCAGGACCTCGGGATTATCACGAATAATACGCGTGGCGCTAATCCAATCGTCAATGTTTTGATTATTGATGGCAGTAATACGATCGCCCACCTGTAGACCTTGACGGCTAGCCGCACCATCAGGCGCCAATTCACCGACAATCGGGGCAATCTGTGGCTGCCACGGTAACATACCAAAGCTGGTCAATGCATCTTTACCTTGTGCATCACCCTGCATAAATTGTGTGACTGGTGCTTGATAGGTTTTGATCGACTGATTGGTTTGAGCATCTGACTGTAGTGTAATACTCACATTGTCTGTCTCACCCATCCGTCCTGCAAGGCGATAATTGATACCTTCCCACGTCTGTACATCGTGCCCATCAATCGCAACAATCTTATCACCGACAGGTAACTGCGCCATCGCAGCTGGAGTATCTGGCAGTACTTGCCCAATTTTGGTAGCCAATTGCTCAGACGGCGTCATAAACAACACCCAAAAGAGCGCAATAGCAATGATGAAATTCATGATAGGCCCAGCGGCTACAATCGCAATCTTCTTGAGCGGATGCTGATAATTAAACGCAAGATGCTGTTCATCTTTTGCGACATTGCCTTCACGCTCATCAAGCATTTTGACATAGCCGCCCAGTGGCAATGCTGAGATACGATAATCGATGCCACTTTTTTTGCTGGTCCAACCAAATAGTTTAGGGCCAAAACCGATAGAGTACGTTAATACTTTGACGCCGCACATCCGTGCCACGATATAGTGCCCCCACTCATGTAAGGCAATGAGTGGACCTAAGACAAATATTGCCGCAAGAAGCGTTAATAAAAACGTCATGATCTTTTCTCAGTATTGTTGCTTAGCATCTTTTATCAACATCAACATCTTCACTGATATCGTTTATTAGTACCATTTTTTAACCAAGAGGCTATTTATGGCTAATGATTGCTACGATTATGCCAATTTTGCCACAAGCTTATCAGTAAGGTGACGTGCTATCTTGTCAATGGCTAATATATCTTCTATGTCAGCCGTTTCGTTTAATGGTGGCAGCTGTATATCGTTTAAGGCACGCTCATTGATATCAGCAATGTTAGTTAAACGAATTTGTCCATCCAAAAACGCCGCCACTGCAATTTCATTGGCTGCATTTAGTACAATAGTCGCCTGCGTACCTGCTTGCATTGCTTGACGAGCAAGGCGTAGACAGGCAAATTTTTGCAGATCAGGCTCGACGAACTCCAAACCACTAAGTGCATATAAATCTAATGGCTGCGAGCCACTATCAATACGGCTCGGGTAACTGAGCGCATGGGCAATTGGGGTTTTCATATCTGGACTGCCAAGCTGTGCTAAAAAGCTGCCATCGCTATATTCTACCATTGAGTGAATGATACTTTGTGGATGAATGACCACATTTATCTTATTTTCAGGCAAATCAAATAAATGACAAGCCTCGATCAGCTCAAGTCCTTTATTCATCATTGTGGCTGAGTCGACAGATATCTTCTGGCCCATTGACCAGTTAGGGTGCTTGACTGCCTCTGCAACAGTTGCTTGCTGCATCTGTTCAAAAGACTGCTGCAAAAATGGGCCACCTGAAGCCGTCAACCACAGTTTGCGTACACCATGATTTGGCTGATGAATTTGGGTGTTGTCTTGCTGAATAGCGAGTGGTAAGCACTGGAAAATAGCATTGTGCTCAGAGTCTAGGGGTAACAACGTAGCATTATGTTTTTTGACCGCATTGATCATGACCTGCCCTGCCATCACCAGCGCTTCTTTATTGGCGAGCAAAATACGCTTACCTGCGCGTGCTGCGGCTAAGGTAGAAGGCAGTCCTGCTGCGCCTACGATAGCAGCAACGACAGTATCAGTTTGTGAATCAGTGGCTATATCTACTAGACCTTCCTCGCCCCCTACTACATCACTATCAATCCCTGCTGCTTTAAGCTTTTTGGCAAAATCATCCACAGCGGCTGTTGGCACGCTGACGCGCTTAGGCAAAAACTGCTGACAAAGCGCAAATAGCTTATCTAAACGGTGGTAGCCTGACAATGCGTAAACTTCATAATGTTGCGGTTGCGCCGCTAATATTGCTAACGTGCTATCGCCAATCGAGCCTGTCGCGCCTAGTACGGCGATGCGTTGCGTCATAACCATTAATGCCTATGATATTTAATATTTAGAGAAGGAGAAAAGAATAAATGAGGGTTGAACAGTATAAAAGGCAATAAAGCTATATAGCAATAAATAAGACCATTGTAAAAGACTAACCAAAACGGTCACTTCACTTACCTATCACACCATAAAGTCAGCTAAGTGACTTTGTCTTATACCACAATCAAACCTAGCTGCTGTATCGCCCAAAAGCCAAGTGCAAATATCGGAGTTGCAGATAGCAATGAATCAATACGATCAAGTACACCGCCATGCCCTGGTAAGATGGTACCAGAGTCTTTGACATCAGCACGGCGCTTGAGCATTGATTCAAAAAGATCACCAAGCACAGAAGCCAGAATCGTTAGCGCCGATAGTGCCACAAAGGCGACTAGCGATGCGCCCGTCAGTTGTAGCTTAAACACACTGATCGCAACGACTACCAGTAGACCTGTAATCAAACCACCGGCCAATCCTTCCATACTCTTATTGGGTGAGACATTGGGTGCCATTTTTCGGCGGCCAAGCTTACGACCAACAAAATAAGCACCGCTATCAGCACACCAGACCAATAAAAACACATAAAGTAGCCACCATGCTGATAGCTGCCAGAGGTAAAAAATCGCAGTAATGGAGGCTGTCAAAATAACCACACCCAACAACGCTAGATGTTTTCCGTACCATTTTGTCTGTGTTGGGAATGCACGTACCCAAGACAGTGCCATCAGCCATATGACAAGCGAGGCCGTCCACCAGAATAACCAAGTCACCTTAAACATAAGCGATACGACAGTTATCACTAAAACTAGTAGCACAAAGACAATAGGTTGACGCCACTTCGGCATCAACTTCGCCCACTCATGAGCTGCGATAATGACGCCAACCGCTAAAAGCGGTGCGAATAAAATAGGGGTTTGGCTCGCAAACATTGCAATACCAACGATAATAACGAGAACTATTGCCGTTCTAATTCGTTGCCACATACTTATCGAGCCTTATAATAATGAAGAAGGTACAGTCAAAAAAATGCATTATAACAGTTGATAGACCTGTGCCCATTAATAGCATTGACCCTCATTAAAACGGTTTATCATCTCGTAAGCAAGCGGTATTAGCGACCTAGAGAATACTGTCTGAATTTTTATGGCTACTATTGCATCAGCGACTATGCTGCTCTATCCCTACCTGCTCGCTGGTTTTACCAAAACGGCGTTGACGCTGTGCAAACTCAGCCATCATCGAAGCCAGCTCTTCTGGAACAAAATCTGGCCATAAAGTTGGCGTGAAAAACAACTCCGCATAGGCCGCTTGCCATAATAAAAAATTCGATATTCGATAATCACCACCGGTACGAACCAGCATGTCTACTGCTGGGGCGTCTGCCAGTTGTACTTGCTCACCGAGCATTTCTGCACTAATATCTTCAGCCCTCAACTCACCTGCCTGCACTTGTTGTGCCAGCTGTTTTGCTGCATGAGCAATATCCCATTGTCCACCGTAGCTAATCGCAATGACTAATGTCATGGCATCAAAGCTTGCAGTTTCTGCTTCGGCATCCGCCATTAACGCTTGTAATTCTTCACTAAGCTGACTGCGATCACCGATAAAACGTAAGCGAATACAGTATTTTTTCATACGCGGCATTTGCTCATCAATGGTCGATGCCAACAACTGCATTAATAGTGCAACTTCACTAGGTGGTCGCTGCCAATTTTCGCTAGAGAAAGCAAAAACAGTCAGTACTTCAATACCGGTCTCGACACAATATTCTACGATAGGGTCTAAAGCAGTTTTACCAGCTATGTGACCTTGACCTTTACCCAGGTTATTGGCTTTGCCATATCTGTTATTACCATCCATGATAATAGCGATATGACGAGGAAGAATGTTAGGAGCCGTAACGGCTGAAGTGGACATAGGCAAACTTGCTTATTGTTAAGGTAAAATAATAATAACGTGTGCAGTGGCGATTAAAAGCGCCATGTAAATAATTCACAAATTTATCATAACTTAGCGATCAAAATTTTTATAGCTTACAATATATTTAAGAAATATCAGCAAACTGCACTCACATTAATAAATCATATTATCCATGTCATAATAAGCAGCCAATAACTACAAGGTATTGGCTGCTAAAATGTAGATAATACTCTGAACTAAGTTTTGCCATAAATGATGAATGGCAAAACTGCTCTTATTAAACTTCCATCAAGTCGCTTTCTTTTTTGCTGAGGCGGCTATCGATAGTTTCAATGTACTTGTCAGTGATTTTTTGGATGTCATCGTTAGCACGGCGCTCATCATCTTCTGAGATCTCTTTTTCTTTTGCTAGATCTTTGATGTCATTCATCATATCACGGCGAATATTACGGATAGACACACGGCTGCTCTCTGCTTCTCCGCGAGCAAGTTTTTGCATATCGCGGCGGGTGTCTTCGGTCAACGCTGGCATGGGCACACGAATCACATCCGCTGTCATTGGGTTTAGGCCCAGATCTGCTTCGCGAATGGCTTTGTCTACTGCTTGTACCATCGTACGGTCAAATGGCTGAACCAATAGCGTACGCGAGTCTTCAACGTTGACGCTGGCGACTTGGTTTAGGGGGGTTGGTGCACCATAGTAGCTGACCATAACACCTGACAACATACCTGGATGCGCACGTCCAGTGCGAACTTTACTGAAAGTGCTCTCAAGCGCTTCTAGCGTTTTTTGCATACGCGCTTCGCCATCTTGCTTAATCTCTTTAATCATTGTGTGTCCTTATTTATCGCTATCGACAAATTTTTTATTTGCTATTGGGATATTTGTTATTAGCTACTTTTCGTTATTAGCCACTCTCTGAAGTGACCGATCAACGCTACATCAATTCAGGGAATTAATTAATGAAAAACGCGTGTGCCTTCGTTTTCACCCATGATGACATTTAGCAATGCATTAGGTTTGGTCATATCAAACACTTGTAGCGGTACGTTATGCTCGCGGCATAGCGCGATAGCAGTCAAATCCATCACGCCAAGTTTCTGCTCTAACACTTCATCAAAGGTCAGGCCGTCATATTTGACTGCATCATCGTGTACGCTTGGGTCTTTGTCATAAACGCCATCAACCTTAGTCGCTTTCAAAATCAAGCCAGCTTCAATCTCGATACCACGCAAACAAGCAGCCGTATCAGTGGTAAAGAATGGGTTGCCTGTTCCGGCAACAAAGATACACACTTCACCATTTTTGAGATAGCGAATCGCATTACGACTGCTATAGCTTTCGGTGACCTCACCAATTGGCAATGCAGACATCAAACGCGTTTTGATATTACGACGCTCAAGCGCATCACGCATCGCCAGACCATTCATGACAGTGGCTAGCATACCCATCTGATCACCCGTCACACGGCCAACCAAACCTTCTTTTTGTAATTGTGCGCCGCGATATAAGTTGCCACCGCCAACCACGATACCAACCTGAACACCTAGTCCACGCAAATGAGCGATAGACAGGCTCATTTTATCGAGCACTTCGGTATCAATACCCATGTCTTTGCTACCAGCCAAGGCTTCACCAGAGAGTTTTAGCAAGATACGGGCGTAACGCGGGTTTTTGTCAGACATGAGGTCACCTTATTATCATGAAATTATAAAGAAAATTATGGGTAAAACACAAATCAAGTTTGCCCGTAACGCTGCACTTAAAGACAAGCGTATTAAACAGGCTAAATTGCGCTAATTGTAGCAAAAACTGCCCGCTATTGGGCAATTTTCACTCGTATATCTTGTCGAACACTTAACCTTGATAACTGGCAAATAGATCATATTCGCTGGCATCATCAATCGTCACGGTCAGGAACTGCCCAACTTTGACTTGAGCAGTAATGTCATCAACATAGACATGCCCGTCAATTTCAGGCGCATCAGCATAACTGCGGCAAATAGCGATATTCTCATCACTATCAATCTCATCAACCAATACCATTAAGGTTTTGCCGACTTTTTCTTGTAGTTTTTGCGCTGAGATATCTTGTTGCAGCGCCATCAAACGCTCGTAGCGAGATTGCTTGACGTCTTCAGGCACATGGTTTGGCAAATCATTGGCGACAGCACCTTCTACTTCTGAATACGTAAATGCTCCCACACGATCAAGTCGCGCTTCTACTAGCCAATCAAGCAAGCACTGAAAATCTTCTTCAGTCTCACCCGGGAAGCCAACCACAAAGGTTGAACGAATCACGATATCAGGGCAGATATCACGCCATGCTTTGATACGAGCCAAGGTGTTTTCGCTGTGTGCAGGACGTTTCATCGCTTTTAGGATACGATGACTGGCATGCTGAAAAGGAATATCGAGATAAGGAAGCAGTTTCTTTTCGCCCATTAGCTCAACGACTTTGTCTACATGTGGGTATGGATAGACATAATGCAGGCGTACCCAAATACCCAAATCGTTCAATGCTTGGCATAAATCATAAAACTTAGACTTAAGCGGCATACCGTTCCAAAAGCTGGTCTTATATTTGAGATCAAGACCGTAAGCTGAAGTGTCTTGCGAAATAATAAGCAGCTCTTTCACGCCCGCTTTTTTGAGTGCCATGGCTTCGTTCATGACATTATCGATCGGGCGCGATACCAAATCACCGCGTAAGCTTGGGATAATGCAGAACGTACAGCGGTGGTTGCAGCCTTCTGAGATTTTTAGATATGCATAATGACTTGGCGTCAGTTTGACCCCCGCTTCATTGATCAAATCTATTTTTGGATCATAGTTGGCATCCAAGCTGCGATTTGGCCTTGGCACGTGCTGTGCAACGGCCGTAATCACTTCGTCATAGGCATGTGCGCCTGTCACTGCGAGTACAGCGGGATGCATTTCACGGATTTTTTCCGCTTCTTTGCCTAGGCAACCAGTGACAATCACTTTACCGTTTTTGCTAATGGCCTCGCCAATCGCATCAAGCGACTCTTGAACGGCTGACTCAATAAAGCCGCAGGTATTGACCACAACCAAGTCCGCACCATCATAGTCGCTTGCGACTTGATAACCGTCACGGCTCAGCTCAGTAATAATACGCTCACTATCCACCAAGGCTTTTGGGCAACCTAGTGACACAAATCCAATCTTTGGCGCTATAGTCACTGGCATCGTGGCAGTTGCATTAGCCGTCGAGGCTGAAGTAGCGTGGCTGCTTTGAGTAATGCTGCGGTTTTGATTGTGGTTGGCTTTATGATGATAAGGCTGGTCAGCATATGTTTGACTGACATCTGTCTGACTCTGCTCTTGCGGTATTGATGGCTTTGCAGGATTAAAGATAGTGGCAGTGTCTTTTACGGCTGACGTAGGGGCTGTCATTGTCGTGTTCACTGACTCGGTAGAAGTTTTGGACATGGCTGACCTTGCTAGAGATAAATTGGCTGAGCGCATTGTACGTTTTTTTTGCAAAAATCACCAGTTTTGCCGCTCTATAGTCTTGATTTATGGTTAAATATTGACTCAAACATCCTATTTTTCTGGGCACTATCCATGACTGCTGATTTTATCACCACCAAAACCACCCCTGATTTAGCATTCGTATCACAGCATCTATTCACCGCTATTTTGTGGGTCAATGATCAGTTATCGATAACCCGTTTAAATGCTCAGGCAGAGCAATTACTGGCTATTAGTAGTGGGAGGTTAATCAACCAGTCTATCTTGACGCTATTGGCACCCGATGAATTAAAATTAAAAGAAAACGCTTCTATCGACAATGTCAGTGATGATAGTGAAAATAAACCTCTGGATGAACCCCTCTACTCTTTGACAGAGCGGTTCAATCAAGCACAAAACTACCAGCAGCCTTTCATTGACCATGATCATGTCATCCAAACGCCTTTGAATGGCAACCTACTACTTTCGGTCGACTATAGCGTGACGCCTGTTATCTATGAGCAGCAGTCGTATTTCATCATCGAGATGTGGGGCAAAGACCGCCAAAGTCGCATCTCAGAGGAGCAGCGCCAGCAGCAGCAATATGCGGTTGCTCGTCACATGCTACGATCGGTCGCACATGAAATCAAAAACCCACTTGCGGGCATTCGGGGTGCAGCGCAGTTATTACAGCGACAGTTTATTAAATTCAGTGATGCGAATACGACGGCGGCTAACAGTCACTCTAACGCGCTCAGTATCTCACAGGACACTAGCGCTGGCACAAACGATGATTTGCAAAAAATGAATCAAAAGCTGCGTAACTATACCGATATTATCATCTCAGAAACTGACCGTTTGACACATCTGATTGCTCAACTGCTTGGCTCAAATCAGCTGCCAAACTGGCAAACGCTGAATGTCCATGAACCACTAGAGCATGTTTTGACCTTGGTAGTCAGTCAATACCCACAAGTGACGATACAGAGGGATTATGATTTGTCATTGCCTGAGTTGTGTGCTGACAAAGACCAATTGATTCAGGTATTTTTAAATATTATGAATAATGCGTGTGAGTCTATGACTGAGTTTGAGCAAACGCTACAGCAGAACAAGCTCTCTGCGTCCAAGGAGTTACCATTAACCGATGTGCAGACCGATAGAGAAACTGCTTATCAGCCAACCTTGCACATTCAAACGCGCGTTGCCTTTCAGCATACGATTGTCGGGCAGCAGCACAAGCAAGTGCTGCAAATCACTATCACTGACAATGGTTCGGGCATTGATCCGGCACTTATCGGACAAATATTTTTTCCGATGGTGACCAGCCGTGCAGCAGGTACTGGCCTTGGCTTATCTATCGTACAAGATAT
The DNA here is from genome assembly GCF_001921765.1 of Psychrobacter sp. C 20.9. Taxonomy (NCBI): domain Bacteria; kingdom Pseudomonadati; phylum Pseudomonadota; class Gammaproteobacteria; order Moraxellales; family Moraxellaceae; genus Psychrobacter; species Psychrobacter sp. C 20.9. Next base: position 27,820 of record NZ_MRYC01000004.1, read on the forward strand.
TATCAGCCATCATCATGGTATGATTGATGTGAGCTCTACAGAGGAGGCGAACGGCAAGCAAACACGCTTTACACTATATCTGCCTTTTACCCAGCCCGTCACTGAATCATAGAACACATGGCGGCATAAAACTGCTAAATTGTAAGACATCCAATCCCAAACCGACAATAACAATTGCTCATTAGGCCCGATACATGACCCAATACAGTGACAACCAAAACCCTAAAAGCGATGCACACTCTCCAATAGTCACCGTCAACAATGCACCCAGCGATCAGCCTGCAACGCTCTGGTTAATCGACGATGATGCAGCGCTGCGTATGGTATTGGCAGATACGTTTGAAGATGCTGGATTGACCGTTATCAGTTTTACCCAAGCGCAGGCAGCATGGACTCGGCTCAATGATGCACTAAAACAGCAGGAGTCCGGCACACAGCTGCCAGATGTGATATTGACTGATATTCGTATGCCAATGATGGATGGATTGTCATTTAGCGACTGGGTACACCAGCATTTTCCGGACATGCCGATTGTCATTATGACAGCGCACTCGGACCTCACCTCTGCGATTAATAGCTATCAGACCGGTGCATTTGAATATTTGCCAAAGCCCTTTGACCTAGATGATGCTGTTGCCACTATCTATAAAGCGATCAACTACCAGCCAAATATGGCGATAGCTCATTATTCGAACGAGCCTGATACCCAAATCACAACTGACGCGCGCGCTGACAGTGATGTAAAACCTGAAACACCTGCCAGTAAATCCTCTAAACACAGCAAAAGTAAAACTGATGTGATAACTGCCTCTAAAGGTAGTAGCAATCCGAGCGGTATCATCGGTCAGTCACAAGCCATGCAAACCGTGTTTCGTGCCATTGGTAGATTGGCGCAGTCCCCCATCTCGGTCTTAATTACTGGAGAGTCAGGAACAGGTAAAGAGTTGGTTGCCAGTGCCTTGCATCAGCACTCACCGCGCAAACAGCAACCATTTATCGCACTTAATATGGCAGCCATACCACATGATTTGATTGAGTCTGAATTATTTGGTCACGAAAAAGGCGCGTTCACTGGTGCAACGACAACTCGTCAAGGACGTTTTGAGCAGGCTAATGGCGGTACGTTATTTTTGGACGAAATTGGCGATATGCCCTTTAGTACCCAAACACGTCTGTTACGCGTACTGGCCAATGGCGAGTTTTACCGCGTTGGTGGACAGCAGCCGATCCAAGTAGATGTCCGTATCATCGCCGCCACTCATCAAAACCTGGAAGAATTAGTCAAACAAAATCGTTTCCGTGAAGATTTGTTTTATCGTCTCAATGTCATTCGTCTACCGCTGCCACCACTGCGTAAACGCCCCGAAGACATTCCTGCATTAGCGACCTACTTTATGCAGTCTGCAGCTGAGCAAATGAACACAACACCGAAACATTTGCATCCTGCGGCCTTACAGATGATGCAGACCTTTGACTGGCGCGGCAATGTGCGTCAACTTGAGAATGTCTGCCTATGGCTGACAGTGATGGCAACTGGTGACACGGTAATGGCGACAGATTTGCCACCAGAGCTATTAGAAAACACGCCTACAGACTCAGAGCTAGACCAAGAACACGACTCGTCACCACAAGCAAATACAGAAAACCCTCAACTGCAAAATAAAGATGACTTAAATAATCACAGCCAAAATAATCACAGCCAAAATAATCAAGTCACTCAAGCTCCTGCCAGTCCAAATTGGCAAAAAGCGCTCGCTATCTGGGCTGAGCAGTCTCTCAATACAGGCGAAACTGATATTCTACAAACGGCCACACCTGAGTTTGAGCGGGTTTTATTGACAGCAGCACTCAACCATAGTGGTGGCAAAAAGATAGAAGCAGCAAGCTTACTTGGTTGGGGTCGCAATACCCTGACCCGTAAATTACAGCAGTTAGATATCTCTGCACCCAGAGTGCCATCCAAAGAGTAAATAAAGGCTTAAAACGCAATATTAAAAAGCCATTAATATCAATTATTTATAAAAATACGTGAAAATAAATGCAAAATAATTAAAAATAATCGCAATTAGGGGTTGACCAAAAATTCAAACTCTATATAATAGCCAACCACTGAGACGCACTACCGAATCAGTTAACTGTCTAGATAGCGTTTGAACTTAATCGCTTTTGATGATAGAGTAACGGAAAATGGGGCTGTGGCGGAATTGGTAGACGCACCAGATTTAGGTTCTGGCGCCGCAAGGTGTGAGAGTTCGAGTCTCTCCAGCCCCACCATTTTCGGATAGTGATAAAAGTTCTCAAACCTATACTAGACCTGCTTTCGAGCAGGTTTTTTTATGTCTGCAATTTGAGTCTAATCCCACGATGGGACAGACCGTGGGATTGCACAGAACTGACCTATCACCCGCAAACCTTGTATTTATTCACGTACAGCGCCTTAACTTCTACATCCCAGATATTTTAGCGTGGGATTGAGTGTAAATATTCGTCATATCTCGTCATTTAAAACATCTAATTATCTGCCCTGCCCCTAGTTACGCTAAAGCCACCGCCAGGATCGTCATGGTCGTCGAAAACCATGTTTTTTTATCGTGGGCGAGGCGGGGCTTCGATTGCGTTTTTTGAAAGCCAGAAAAATCCGCTCGATTTAGAGCGGATATATTGATCTTAAAATTGGTTATTTAATCTTCATCTTTGAGTAGCGAGTAGTCTTTGAATCTGATGACTTCTTCACCTAGCCAATCATTAATCTGTAGCATGGTCTGTTGTAAAGGCATAAGCTCATTGACTGCGAAAACTCTGGCCGCTTTGATTAGGTCACCAAAGCCCGCCGCATTGGTTGGTGACGCCCCCATCAGTTGAGGTGGTACTCGATGAGCAGCTGCAATATCTATTCGACTCGCTTCTTTGATTTTAAAGAAGTCATCATTGGCACTGACTTCACTGATCGGTAAGATTTGGATTCCGTCCTTTTTACCGTTGGGCGAATACATGAATAGGTTACGAAAGTTACCAGGGCCTTTGCTATCTTTCAAAGCTTTACGGATTGCATCGATGTCTTCTTTGTTTGTTGCTGGATCATTGATGTATAAGATGTACCCCGCATGACTACCATTCAAGTAGTACTTACGTCTGAATAACGTCGCTGACTCATCAAGCCATGCTGCATTCAATGCGGACAAATATTCAGGTGCACCATAAACTTCTTGATTAACATCAGGCTCTATAATATGACAGATATTTTCTGCTTTGTACTTATGGGGTTCGGCCCAGCTATGCGTGGCAAAATAGTAGCTTTTACCATCAGTACCCACACGCATGTACTTACCTAGTGGCACGTTTAGCTTCATAGTTTTTTTGGATCGTGACTGTACTCGCTCAACGTATGCGTTGCCAAACGTCAAATGATCTAGTGCAAGCTTACTGAAATCGCGATGTGATAGTAAAGGATGCGGTATAAAAGTACTGGCCAAAATATTGCGCTTAACAAAGATAGCACTACTATGATGTGGCGATGCTCTCATTGTCTTAGACAAAGCATCTGGATCATATGGCGGCGCATACCATAGTTGATGATTATGACATTCACCCCAGTAAAGACTTTGCCACTGCTCCATCACTGGTATTGGATCGCCAAACGTGAAAGCCTCCATACCAGGCATATCTACTGCATCAAGGTTTTCAGTTTCATTCATTAATATATCTCCAGTGCTGATTCGTCATCACCTTGAGCAATTGCCAAAGGTTCTCTATGTAGTGCATGCATAAGTGCCCACGCTAAGTCAGCATGGCCAGTATCTTCATTGCGATCGGCCTTGTAAGTCACCGCCCTTTCGCTATTGGTAATTGTTTTATGGATCGATGTGAAAGCCCCTACTACATCTGTCCATTCGTGATCAAAGGATAAACGGCCCTTCTTGATAACGTCTTTAGTCTTAAGAACAAACTGCTGTTTGAGCTCTGGGCTATAGTGTAGTTTGACGGCTTGCGGGTAGAACTTAATCACTGACTGATAAACACCAATGCCAAGACCGGTCACATCAATCGCTATATATTCAACGTTATATTTTTCTGTCATCTCTCTGATGACGTTTGCCTGTGCTTCAAAGTCTGGGTTTTTAAACTGCAAACGCTCTATGCCGCGTATCATGCCATTTGGTGTGGTTGGTGCTGCTAATATCACAAGTCCAGCGCTATCACGGCTCAATGACGGATCATAGCCAAGCCATACTGGCTGATTACCAAGTGGCCTTGGTGTGTAAGGCTTCCAGTCATCCCATATCTCTAACGTATCGACCATGCATGACTGTAGTTCGCTGACACTGAAGGCGGACAACGTGTCATCAATAAATTCACACATGAGCAAGTTATTAAACTCGTCCTCGCTGTATTCCATCCGCAAGTCATCAATATCAAATAGATCACAACCGCCTTTCATCGCGTCATACACATTGACGATTTGACGCCACTGCTTGTCACCGCAGACTTTGCCATTTTTCAGATTATGCGGCGTCACATCTATTTCGATGCGATCGTCACCTTTACGGCCACGGTTATATAGTTGGCCAGTCCAAAACTTATATGCTTGATGTTGCTTGGATGATGGTGTCGATATGTATGTTTGACGCCATTTTTTGTGCATAGCCATACCTGATGCAACTTTCCTAAATTCAATAAACTTATGAATCCAAAAATATTCGTCCATGTAGACATTGCCGTGATACGACTGTGCAGTGCGGCTATTGGTGCCTAAGAAATATAAGGTCGCGCTGTAGTCTTTTTCGGACCCTTCTATATTTAACGTGATCGGATCACCGGTCAGTTCTATCCCTGCAGTTTCCATCGCCCATGCAATGATGTATTCGCGGAATACTCGCGCCTGAGCCTTGGATGCGGATAAAAATATTTGATTACGGCCAGTCTCAATTGCATCAAGAAAAGCTTCACGCGCAAAGTACCAAGTTGCGCCAATTTGGCGTGACTTTAATAGGTTACGGATACGATTAGTGAGACCTGCGCTGTACCAGACTTTTTGGTAGTCGAATAGACAGTCACGAAATGAATCTTTGAATTTATCGATGTCATCAATCTGAATGACGTTTGAAGGGTTTTTTTGTCCTGCTTTGCGCCCACGGTTGGATAGGTTGGGATTGAGATCCGACTGTTTGCCAGACTCTTTATATTTATGGATCTTGGCCATTCTCTCTACTTGACGACCAAGCAGATCAATCTCTTTGAAGTCTTTACCAGTCTTATCGTCCTTGTTAATCAGCTGAACCAAACGCGCTTCGAGCGTGGACTCTACTCGATCTAAAGGTTTTGCCTCATCCCAGCCGTCTGATTTTTTCCAACCATCTACGGTCGTGCGCGGCGTACTGACCATCTCGCTAATCGCGCTGATACTCCAACCTTGCCAATAGAGACCACGGGCAACAGTTTTTGGATTTTCGCCAGTCGGTAGGGTGATAAGGGCAGACATAACGCAGCTCATAAGGGTATGACGCTACTTTGGTTTATCAGCCTCTCTATATCATGCTTGTTTTGCGTGTATTTGCTCAATCCACGCTTTTTTGTTTTGTTTTTGCCTGTCGCAATAGGTCAAAGTAAAGCTTTGAAATTACGACCCCTAAACTCTCATTATTTACATCATGGACCGTCTATGACTACCAAGACTTTTCGAGTTGCACGAGCTGGCCAAACTACAGACGGCCGTGAAATCACTCGTGACCACATTACTCAAATGGCCGCCGGCTATAATCCAGAAGTATACGGTGCACGGGTGAATTTAGAACATTACCGTGCAATGTTCCCAAACTCTGACTTTCGCTGTTATGGCGATGTGATATCGCTATCGACTGAAGAAGTTGATGATCATTTATATCTATTAGCAGAAGTTGATCCAACGCCTGAACTGATCGCGCTCGCCAAGTCGAAGCAAAAAGTTTATTTCTCTATTGAGTTCTATCCAGAATTTGCTGATACCAAAGAAGCTTATATGGTTGGTTTAGCTTGTACCGATAGTCCTGCCTCACTTGGCACTAGCTATATGAAGTTTTGCCAACAGAACCCCGACGATAGCCCTTTATCTGCTCGCAAACAAAACCCTGACACCTACATTTCCACTGCCGAAAGCGCTTGGGAATATAAAGAAGAGCCAAAATCAGTCTTTGCAACCGTCAAAGATATGTTTGCCGCACCTATCACACCTAAAACAGATAAAGACAAAGAGCTGGCCACCGCACAAGCTTTTGCTGAACTGCCGGCAACCATCAAAATCTTCCAAGATGTCCTGCAAACAATGGCAAGTTCTATTGACACGATTAACGCCTCTGTTGGGCATTTGAACACCACGGTATCTGATTTTGCTGAAAAGCAAAACGAAGTTGAAACGTCTTTGAAGAGCGTGCAAGACAATCTTGATAATACGCCTGAAGATAATTACACCCAGCGTCCAGCTGCAACCGGCTCATCTGATTACGTCAAATCTGACTGCTAATACTACCTAATAGCAATACTTAACTGACTACTACACACATTAGGACATCACTATATGAAAACTATTACCCGTCAACAGTTTAACGGCTATTTGGCAAATCAAGCACAGCTGAACGGTGTACCCAATGCGACTGATCAATATACTGTCGTGCCATCAGTCCAACAAAAAGTTGAAGTGCGAATCCAAGAATCTAGCGAGTTCTTGAAAAAGATTAATATCATCCCTGTAACTGATCAAAAAGGTGAGGCACTTGGTCTAGGTATCAGCGGTGGTATCGCAAGCCGTACTAATACTAAAGCGGGTAAACGCCGCGACCCTAAAAACGTTGGCGAAGTTGGTCTTATTTATACTTACGTCTGTGAACAAACTAACTTTGACACAGCGATCAACTATAGCAAGCTTGACGCTTGGGCCCGTGTCCCTGAGTTCCAAGAGAAAATCCGCGATGCAGTCGTCAAGCAGCAAGGTCTTGATCGCATTACGATTGGCTTTAATGGCACCGAAGTCGCCGCCGATACTGATATCGAAGCAAACCCACTATTGCAAGATGTGAATATTGGCTGGTTAGAGAAATGGCGTACCAAAGCACCTGAATCAGTCATGACAGAATCAGAAGTCGGTACAGGTCAAGTTTCTGTTGGTGCTAGTGCTGAACACTACAAAAACCTTGATGCCCTGGTCAAAGATTGCCGTAATCAGTTGATTGATCCTATCGTCCGTGATGACAGTGCGTTACGTGTCATCTTAGGTCGAGATCTGCATGATTCGCGTGACTTTAATATGGTCAACGACAACAACACGCCAAGCGAAGTCATCGCAGTAAACAGCCTATTAATGCTCGATAAGGTCGGTGGCGTGCAAATTGAGTCTACCCCTCCGAACTTCCCAGCTGATGCCATCCTGATTACTCCATTAGACAACTTGTCTATCTACTATCAAGATGAAAGCCGCCGTCGCCATCATAAAGATGAGCCTGAGTATGATCGTGTCGCATTCTACGAGTCAGACAACGAAGCTTATGTTGTTGAAGACTACAAAGCCGGTTGCTTAATCGAAAACGTTGTACTGGTCTAACCTGTACAGCAGTTTCGCAATCTAATGTAGCCAAAAGACTCAATGAAGGATGAAATCATGACAGATAAAACAACCCCAGCGGCTCGACACCGCCAGAAGGCTCTATCACAAAAAGAAGTAACCAATATCACTGCGGGACCTAATCAAGCCTATCGCATGTTGCAACTAAAATTGCGTGAAGATAAGCAAGCATTGAAATCTAAGCAGTCTATCCAAGCCAAAATTGAGCTGAAGCGCGATTTGGTCGGTCATTATGACGAATGGATCAACGCAACTTTAACAGCCGGTAAAGGTGATCAAGATAATCTCTTGACGACCTTGATGTTATGGCATATCGATATTGGCCGTTTTTGGCGTGCGCTTGATATCGCTGAATACGCGATGAAGCATGATTTGAAAATGCCAGACGCGCATCAACGTACGCTCGCTACTGTCGTCGCTGAAGAGATTGCTGATACTGCTAAGAAATTAGCAACCAGCAATGAAATTGATGATGAGCAAATCGCTCAAGTACTACGCGCATCCACTATCACCGCTGATGCAGACATGCCTGACCAGGTACGCGCAAAGCTATCACGCCAAGTCGGTGAATTGACTGAGGCTATCAATCCAGTATTTGCATTAGATAACTTTCAAAATGCGCTGAAGTTTGACGAAAATAGTGGTGTAAAAGGTTCTATCAAACGTCTTGAAAAACAGCTCAAAGATGCACAGCCCGAGACTCAATTAGAACCTGTTGCCCCACAACCTGAACAGCTAGAACGGCCAGAACAACCCAATCAACCAGATTCGCCTGAACTACTAGGCGACAACAACTCGTAGCCGCGAGCCGAGGCGGCTCATTGACGCATTCAGTTGATACTGCATATGACTGATATGACCACCGCCTCAACCTATTTTTAATCGTCAAACGAATACTAAAAGAGATGTAAGGCTAGTTGGTGAGGTGACGGCTTACCAAAGCGACAACCATCTGGATGATGAGACAAATCATTCCTAGTATTCCCCTATTTTATTTATATGGAGTTGTTATGGGTTTTAGTGCTGTCAATCCAGTCGTAGATAACATAGTAATTACTCCTGCATTTATGCCTGATATCTCTGTCAAAGACTTCGCTGACGCCATGAAGCTTGACGGCACAGTAACACCAGCGCGAATGAAATATGCGTTGACTGATTCTGCAAATAGCGTCTGTCGTGAGTTAAAAGCTTGGACGGCCAATGCGCTACACCAGCACGGCTCTCTTACTTTAGAAGATTACGACCTGACTAATGATACAGACAAGTGTTTTAGCTTCAAAAAGGCCGTCTATAACTTAGCAAAGGCACAACTGACTGAACACTATCGTGACTATGACACAGGCAAAGATGCTACTGCCCGTACTCAAGAGCTCACACCGCAAATCGATACGTGCTATCGCAATGCACGCAATGCAATTGCTGATATCAAAGATGAGCCGCATTCAACCATTGAGCTTATCTGATGCGTATTGTATCGACATTGCAAGGCGACACAGTAGATTTGATCTGCTTACGCTATTTCAGCTTCACTGGCGGCGTTACTGAACAAGTTATGGATCTCAATCCGCATCTTGTTGGTTACGATCTTGTATTGCCTACCGGTGTTGATATCCAATTGCCAGACGCGCCCGAACGTACACAAAAGCAGGTCATTCAATTATGGACGTAACTCAAATTCAGGTATTAACGATCGATGATGTTATGAGTAACCATCTGCAATGGTTGTTGATTACTTTGCCTGTTATATGGGCCGCTGCTGGTGGCGCTTGCATCCGTCTCTTGTTGATCCGCGCCGAGCCATTTTGGATGCGATCTCAAAATGCGACTGCGGGTGTATTGCTTGCAGTGATGCTATCAGAAATTACTGCAAAATTATTAACAGGTGGTAACTATGCCACTGGCTACGCAATCATTTATGGCATGGTCGGACGAGAATTGTTTGTCACATTTTATGACTTTGTGAATGACAATGTACGGCCCCTTCTAATGTCTGCTTTGCGTCACTTTTTCCCCTTTTTATTCAAAGATAAACCAGCCAACGAGGCGGACAATCATGATCATTCTTGAGACGTTATCGACTTTATCTATCATTGTCATTGCCATCGTTTGTGCTATGACAATCATTAAATATCATCGCGAGCTTGGCTCACTGGTTACGCTCACTATTTTATTTTTCGCGCTGAGCTGCGTCGGCTTGGCATTTGATGAGACCACTGGTCGGGACGGTGTGTGGGCCCTACCAATATTTCGTATGCTTGCTGCTGCTGCAACCGCTACTACTTATTTTAAATTAAGAGCCTTTTGGGCACGTTATGGCGTGTTCATTAGCGCTATTAATCAATCAAAAAAGGATAATCTTGTATGAGCACTACCCAACCGATGACACTGATTGACTGTGATTATAAAGTCGCTGCTCGCCGTTTACGTTGTGATGAGTCTTCTATACGTTCTGTTAGTGACGTAGAGTCACACGGTGCTGGGTTCTTATTCGACAAAGATGACAATCAATGGCGTATTAAAATACTGTTTGAACGCCATATCATGTATCGATTGCTAGACAAAAAGTTTGGCCGTGACAAAGCGCTTGATCATGTTCGTACTAGCCCCGATGTGGTCAATACTCGTACTGGTGGTTATAGTGGCGGTACTGCTGAGCACGACCGTCTAAAGAAAGCACGTCGCATTGATAAAGACCTAGGCTTAGAGTCAGCAAGTTGGGGCATGTTTCAGATTATGGGCTTTCATTGGGAACGACTGGGCTATAAGTCAGCTGTTGATTTTGTGCTAACGCTATCCAAAGGCGAGCCTGAACAATTAGAAGCTTTTGTCAGATTTATAGAAACTGATCCTCGCTTATTAAATGCCATTCGCACTGGTGATTGGGCATTATTTGCTGAGGTATACAATGGGCCTGGTTATAAAAAGAACCAGTACGATACTAAAATGCGCGATCGCAAGAAATACTGGGATAGAGAGCTTGCCGCATGATATTTGATGACAGCCTACGCCAATTTTTAACTGATAAAGTCGAGTTCTTTGCCCAGAACCCTGACCGGTTAATCATTAGCGTGGAAAAGGGCTCACTGAAATGGACTGGTCAATCATTGAGCCACCGTCAACACTATCAATTGCTAGTCGAGGTTGATGAGTTCCCTGAGAGCATTGACGCCAATTTAGTCATTGTCGCTATTTTGGCATGGTATCAAGAGAATCAAGATCCAGTCCCCCCAAATGGTCCATCACCGATTGAATTTGAATCCTATATATTGAGCAACTACACAACCACGGTAGTCTTTACTATTAAAGTAGAAGAGATTGTCCAGGTATCTACTGATGACAGTGGGCATTACGTGTTTAATACTTGTCCACGTCCAATCCTACACCCGCCAACACCTTTACATAATCCAAATCTATAATCATGAGTGACTTAACTGAACTAGCCACTGCATTACCTGAATGGGCGACCGCAATAGCGAGTCAGCTAGATAATAAGCAGTTAAAAAAAGTCAATCGTACCCTAGCTATGGAAATGCGAGCGGTCAATCGAGAGCGTATTCGCTCACAAACTGATCCCGATGGTAGCGATTTTGTAGATCCGTTGAAAGCTTCTAACAACCCCATGTTTCGTGAGCTGACCAAGGCACGCCATCTTAAATTTAACGCAACCAGTCGCTATGCCCAAATTGGTTTTAAAGGCAGCGCCGCTAAGATCGCACGCATCCATCACGAGGGCCAACGCAGTACTGTCCGCCCTGATAGTTCTAAGAAATTCCCCTACCCCAAACGTGAGCTGGTCGGTATCTCTCGTGCTGACAGACATATCATTATTCGAGTACTACGCGAGTTATTAACCGCTGACTAGATGCCCTGCTCTTTTTTGCGTGTATTTACTCAATCCACGCTTTTTTGTTTTGTATCAAAAATCGCAATGAGTGACGATAACGTCATGAATACATCCCCTATCGAAAACGAGCGCCGGCTCCAAAGTTTTATCAATCGAGGCATTGTCACAGACGTTGATCATGCTAATGCTCGTTGCCGGGTGCAGATAGATGGGCTAGAGACCGACTGGCTAAAGTTTTCAGCAGCTCGCATCGGTAAGGTCAAAATCTGGAATCCACCGTGTGTTGGTGAGCAAGTCTTAGTTATTAGCGAGACTGGTGAGCTGTCGACTGGACTGGTAACGACATCGTTTGATTATGATGATCAGCCCATGCCGTCTGCCAATGCTGATACGTTTGAGATCCATTGTGACGATGGCGCGACATTTATCTATAACCACGCGACGCATAACCTAGGGGTTACTTTACCTGATGATTCCACTACTACGCTCGTTTCCAGCCGCGTGCAAATATCTGCTAGCGATATTTCTTTTGATTGTAATAACTTTGATGTTAATTGCGAGTCCTATTCTATTGGTTGCCAGTCTTATACCTTGAACGGTAAAACCATCAATCAAAACGGAAAGTTAGTTATTAATGACCAACCGTATTTAGACCACGGTCATAAAAACGTTAAGTCTGGCTCAGACACTACTGGGGGCGTTAATGCTTAATCAAGATAACAACGTCACTGTGATCAATGTCAAAGGCATGTCACGCAGTACTGGTCAGCGTATTGACCAAACCAACCATATCTTACAAAGCGTCCGCGATATATTGATGACGCCTATCGGTAGTCGTGTCATGCGCCGCGATTACGGCTCATTGCTACCGTTCTTAATTGACGCACCTATTAATGCCTATTTCATTATGCAGCTTCGTGCCTCCGTCATTCATGCGCTGATGCGCTGGGAAACTCGTGTCACACCAACTCGCATTGAACTGATGACTAACGATAGTGCCTCACAAGGCGTAGCCAGTTTGATGATTGAATATCGTTATGTGATTAGCAAAAAGATTGAACGTACTTATCTGTCATTAGGCGGTGCGCTATGAGTCGTATTGATTTATCTGGCCTACCTGCCCCTGATATTTTAACGCCCTTAGACTTTGAAGCAGAGCTTGCCGATCTTAAAGCTGAATTGACAGCCAAAGATCCACAGCTTGCCGCTGCTTTAACGCTTGAAAGCGAGCCATTGACCAAGATCCTTGAGCTGTTTGCTTATCGTCTGATGTCTAAGACCAATCATATCAACCAAACAGCCAAATCAATGCTGCTTGCTTATACCACTGGCACAACGCTTGATCATCTTGCCGCTGGCGTTGGTGTGACTCGTCTATTGGTCAAGCCTGGCAATCCCAATGCTGTCCCACCGATCCCTGATGTCATGGAATCTGACACGGCCTTACGTCGCCGTGTCCAATTAGAACCTGAACGAGCCTCTGCAGGTAGTAAAGGCGCTTATCTATTTTGGGCACTGTCTGCTGATGGTGATGTTCGTGATGCGAGTGTTGTCACTGCCTCCCCTGGTCGCGTGACGGTCTATGTTCAAAGCCATAATGATGCGATCGCTAGCGATGCACTACGTGAACAAGTAAGACTGGCCGTTGATACGGATGAGCGCCGGCCTTTTACCGATAGCGTACGTATCGCCGCTGGTCAGCCAGAAATTTGGATGGTGCAAGCAGAGCTGACGCTTTATCCAGGGCCCGATAAAGATGTCGTTATCAATGCGGCACGCGCAGCACTTGATAAATATATCGAGCAGGTGCGCTACTTGGGCTATGACGTCACGTTATCTGGTCTATATCACGCATTGCACCAACCAGGCGTCCAGCGCGTCAACCTCTTACAACCCGTACATGATATTAGCTTACCAGATGGCAAGTATGCTGACTGCACCGATGTGATTATCAGTGCTGTGGAGTACCGCGATGTCTAATGGGCTACTACCGAAAAATAGCACCAAGCTTGAGCAAGCGCTTGATACTCAAACTCAGCGTATTGATGCGTTACCTGTTACTTTTGCTCGTTTGATTGATGCTGATAGCTGCCCTGAAGCTTTTTTACCGTGGCTTGCTTGGTCACGCCGTGTCGAATATTGGGACGGTCAATGGACAGAAGCAAAAAAGCGTGGCGTAGTAAAAGGCGCAAGAGCTTTTAACGCGCAGCGCGGTACTAAAAACACACTGACGCAAGCGATGGAAAACCTAGGAATAGGTCACAGTTTGCTTGCATGGCATGAGCTATATCCAAAAGGCACGCCTTATACCTTTACAGTCAAAATTACGAGCGGTCGCGTGAGCGTCCAACAGCAACAAGAGATCTATACCGCGCTGGACAGTGTTAAATCTGCCCGTGATCAGTTCTCTATTGATGCCAGTGTGGTCAATGGCTCGCAATTTTATGTTGCCGGCGCTTGTCGGACTGGCAATGTCACTTATCTATCAACTCCAAACGCTTAGGTAACTATTTAGGTAACAATAATGGCTAACTACTATGTATTACTCACTGACTATGGCAAGTCATTTATTGCCAATGCCCAAGCTGGTTCACAACTTGCCTTAACGGATGTGGTATTAGGTGATGCTAATGATCAGCCATATCTACCTGATTCACGTTTAACAGAGACCAGCCTGGTACATCAAAGAGCAAAAGTAGCCGTAACCTCTATCAAGATCGTCAATGACACGACGGCTGAAGTATCTGCAGTTGTCCCGTCCAATGTAGGTGGCTTTAACCTGCATGAAGTTGGGATTACCGATAGTAGCGGCAAGCTTGTCTACGTGGGTAACTTTCACGGTGGTTATCGCCCAACGCTCACTGAAGGCGCTGGCGGTGACATGGAGCTTATATTTACGATTACTGCAGACAACCTTGCGACTGTTGTCATTGAAATGGATGGCAATGTGGTCATCGCTACTCGCGATTGGGTTACTGACCGTTTTGCTTTGAAATCTTTAGTGAGTGAACTACACGATATTATCAATCAATTACAGGATGAGCTTATGGCTACTCAGTTTCAATTACTTTCAGATCGTATAGACGAGATACAGGAAGGCATCGCGGGACTTTTAGATTTACAGCCATATAAAGTTGGCGATATTTACCAGACAACTATCAATCATCTGGATGCGGCTGCGGTGGCTACCCATCACGGCTATGGTACGTGGGAACGATTTGCTGAGGGCAGAACCCTTGTCGGACTATCTAAAAAAGCAAGTGATCCTAGCGACTATAAAACTATCGGTAATGAGTTTGGTGAAAATGAGGAAACTCTGACGCTTGCACAGATTCCAAATCATGAGCATACCGTTGATATGCATAGTGGCAGTATTGATGGTGGTACTCGCGCTGGTACTCAGAACACCAGTTCCAGCGCTGCAAATATCAAGACTAACGCTGTAGGTGGCGGTGAAGCGCACAACAACATTCAGCCATCAAAAGTCGTCGGCAAGTGGTTACGTACTGCTTAAAACATTATTTATTTTGGACAAAAAAAGGATCTAGACCATGGCATTAACTACTTACCATCACGGCGTCACTGCTACTGAGACCAGTAATATCACGCCAATTATCAAGTCCGTCAGTACAAGCACGATAGCACTCATCAGTACTAGCGCTGACGCTGATGACACCGCTTATCCTCTTGATACGCCGGTACTACTGACCGGCATTACCACGACTGATGTTACTAACGCAGGTAGCGATGACCAGTTATTGCATCAATGCTTACGCACGATTAAATCTATCCAGAATACGACTGTTGTTGTTCTGCGAGTATCTGAGCCGGTCGATCTGACGACAGTAGATATGCTATTGAGCTGCCAATCTCGCCTTGGCGTTACGCCAAAGATTTTGATCGCGCCTGAAATTGATACCCCAGATATGACACGTAAGCTGATTGAGATCGCCAAAAAACGCCGAGCGTTTGTATATGCCTCACCGCGAGCTGAAGACGGTACGTTGATTACAGTGAAAGAAGATATTGCCGCTTATCGCGATACGTTTGCGGCTCGTGAGTTGATGCTGATTGAAGGGGCTTTTGGTGAGCCGGGAAAGGCTGAACCGTCTGATGGTTCTGATGGTGACTTTAATCCCATAGTTTGCACCCCGACCTCAGCTGACTTTGCACCAGACTACCAACCTAGTTTTAGTGGCATTACTGCTGTGCACGCACGCTATCGAGTCAATAATGGGGAATGGATAGATTACGAAGCTCAGGTTGGTGTGGACACTCCAACGCAGGTGATTGAAAGATTTGTAAATTCAATAAAAGGCACCTCAGGTCAAAAGCTTATAGCGACATCGCTTGATACTGAGCTCACCTCAACACCTTTTTACTGTCCAGGTGGAAGTTCCGCCATCTATAGTGGTGCTGACCCAGAGTCTCCTTTGGTCAGCTTTGCGCAAATGTCTTTTGATAGATCTTTAGCTACAAAAATAGATTTTTCTGTTACGGCAGAACGACCAAATGACTTGGTGGCTGCGATGTTTAATAGTGATCAGACTGTCATTTCATGCGGACTGGCTTTTTGGGCATATCAATAAAAATTTAGTTAATTAATCTTAGAAAGGAAAAACCATGACCCAAGTAACCCCAATCATCGCCGTGGCCGCAGCTCTACGCGCTCGACTCGATAAGACGCATCAGTATAGCTTCGTCAAGTCGCTGTCCAATATCGCCATCGATACTGTTAGTGGTATCAAATATCCGCGTACCTGGGATCTAGAAGATCCTGATACTGAAGTCGGCTACCTAAATGCCAATGATGTGACCAGTCTCATTCAACACAACGGCTTTAGATTCTGGGGCAGTCATACTTGCTCTGATCAGCCTGAGTATATGTTTGAGCCGGTCGTGCGTACCTCACAGTTTTTGCTCGATACTATTATCAATGGCTGCTTTCAGTTCATTGATCAACCGCTCTCACCAACGACTGTGCGTGACATCATTCGTGCCATCAATACCAAACTGCAGGAGATGGTTAATTTCGGCTATTTAATCGGTGCAAAATGCTGGTACAACACCGAGCTAAACAGCGAAACGCTTTTGATGCAAGGCAAGCTGTATCTTGATTATGACTTTACCCCAGTGCCTAACCTAGAAAACCTTAACCTGAATCAGACGATCACAGATACATACCTGGTCAACTTTGCCGACTTGGTAGCAGCAGCGGCCTAATAGCTACCTGACGACCCTATTACTAAAAAGGAACCCCTATGTTACCTCGTAAATTAAAGAACTTCATGGCCTACAAAGGCCTTGGTAACCAAAAGCGCTATCAAGGTCAGATCCCAGAGATTGAGCTGCCCAAACTGACTCGCGTGCTCGAAGAGTATCGCGCTGGTGGTATGGATATGCCGGTCAAGGTAGATTTGGGCCAAGAAGCGATGGAGATGACCATCAAATGCGGTGGTCATGAAGCTGACTTGTACCGCGACTTTGCGCGTGCTGGTATTGATAAGGTCGTCTTGTCGTATTCAGGTGCTTATCAGCGTGATGATGACTGCAGTGTGTCAGCGGTCGATATCTATTGCCGTGGTCGCTTAGAAGAGATTGACCCTGGTACTGCTAAGTTAGGCGACGACACAGAAGAGTCATTCAAGTATTCACTGGCGTATTACAAGCTGGTCGTAGACGGTGAAGACATCATTGAAATTGATGCAATGGCGATGAAGTGTATCGTTAATGGTGAAGACCGACTGAAAGAGATCCGTGAAGCCATGGGAATGTTTACCACCGTCTAGACTGATCATACAAATTAAGTGGCCAAACCAGACACCTATTTGATTAAAAAACCTATTAAAACGACTAATTAAGGATACACCATGAGCAACAACGTAGAGATGCCGACTATCGAACTAGACTACCCTATCATTCGCGGTACTGGCGACAAGCAAAAAGAGATTAAAGAATTTACCCTGCGTCGTCCGATGGGTGGCGATTTGCGTGGCCAGTCACTCATTGATATTTCAATGGCCAAAGTCGATGCCCTAGCCGTAGTACTCCCACGCATCAGCAACCCTGTCATCCATGAGCATGAAGTCAAAAACATGGATGCCGCTGATTTGATGGATGTGGGGTTAACTATTGCAGGTTTTTTTACCAAAGCGAAACATCAGTTGCAAGCCGAAACCGCAGCTATCCCAACCGCGTAGAAGACTGCATGGCAGACATCGCCTTGGTGTTCGGCTGGACACCAGACGCGATGTATCACATGACGATCGAAGAGCTTGCTGATTGGCGCGAACGAGCGCGTATCCGTAATAACCCTGATGAATGATAACTTGGTTCCCTCACGAATGAGGGAACCAGGACAACATCAGCATCATTGATATCAACCATAAAGTGGGCGCAAATACATGGCAGACCTAAGCTTTCGAGCACAGATAGAACTTATCGACCGCATGACTGCACCCATGCGCTCACTCAGTAGCCAAGCCGATCGCTTAGGTCGTCAGTTTGGTGAGACAGCACAAGCAGCGCGTAAACTTCAGTCACAGCAAGGCTTGATCAATAGCTTCAGACAACAGAAACAAGCGCTAGCTGATACCTCAGAGGCTGCTGTTCGTAGCCGTGCCCGACTACAGCAGTTAGAGCAGCAAATGCGCGATACGGCCAATCCTAGCGCCGCCTTGGTACGTCAATTTGAGGCTGCAGGGCGTGAGTCACAGCGCTTGAATACTCGCCTTGATAGTCAACGGCAGCATTTACAGCAGTTACGCGGTCGTTTATCAGATGCAGGTATTAGCACCAATAATCTATCTGATCATGAGCGTGAGCTTGCGCGTAATATCGAGCGCACCAATCAGCAGCTGGCAGAGCAGCGCCGGCGGATGAACGAGGTTCGACAGCTTGAACGTCAATCACAGCAAATGGGTGATATGCGTAATAAGGCTGTGGGACTGGCCGTAGGCGGTGCAGCAGCAACCTATGCCGGTGCACGGTTCATTCAGCCCGGTATTGAGTTGGAACAGAACTTGAGTAAAGTTCAGGCGGTCACCCGTCTAGATAAAAACAGTCCACAGTATCAAGCACTGGTTGCACAAGCCAAAGAGCTAGGAGCGTCTACCAGCTTTACATCAGCCGATGCCGCGGCTGGACAGACGTTCTTAGCGATGGCTGGTTTTACCCCTGAATCTGTAAGAGCTGCCATGCCCGGGATGCTTGATCTTGCCTTAGCTGGTGGCATGGAGTTAGACCGAACAGCTGATATCGCGTCAAATATTCTTTCAGGCATGAAGATCGACCCCTCTAAAATGAGTAAGCTTGGCGATGTATTGGCAGGTACTTTTACCCGCTCTAATACGAATATCGAAATGCTTGGCGAAACCATGAAGTACGCCGCACCAGGCGCGGCGCTACTAGGTGTATCACTAGAACAATCAGCAGCAATGGCTGGTAAGTTGGGCGATGCAGGTATACAGGCGAGTATGGCCGGTACAGCGATGCGAGCTATTATGTCAAGAATGGCAGCAGGCCCAAAAGCGACAATTGAGGCACTTGATAGACTAGGTATTAAGACCTCTGATGCAAATGGCAACTTGCGCCAAATGCCAGATATATTAAAAGAGATTCACGATAAAAGTAAAAATTTGGGTAATGCAGAACAATCAGAATTGTTCAAGGGCATTGCGGGAGAAGAAGCCGGTGGCGCTTTAGCTGTCTTAGTTGCTGAAGCTGGCAATGGCAAGTTACAAACATTAATCACTGACTTGCAAAACGCTCAAGGAGAAGCCGCTGGATTGTCAAAAACGATGGGCGACAATACAACAGGTGACTTCAAAGCGATGACGTCGGCCATTGATGCCCTTAGAACCTCTATTTTTGATGCCAACGGCGGTGCGCTACGTGAGTTTATTCAGTCTATTACGGCGATGACCCAACGTTTGACCGCGTTCGCCAATGCTCATCCACAGCTAATGTCAGTACTAGGGACAATGTTCGCCACGTTAGCCATTGGTGCAGTCGTCATTGGTGGTCTGGGTGCGATCATGCTAACCATTTTAGGCCCTATGGCATTACTACGTGCGTCACTGATCACGATGGGATTACCAACGACACTGACACCGTTAGGATTATTGGCCAAGGCGTTTGGTATGATTGGTGGCGCGGTCAGAGCATTGACGCTCACGCTAATGGCAAATCCTATTTTGGCACTGTGCCTCGCATTAGCAGTACTGGCTTTCACCATTTATAAGAACTGGGACACGCTAGGCCCGATGTTTGCGGCGCTATGGGAGCGCATCAAAGCCATATTCAATACGGGTATTCAGGCGCTTAGATCCTTTATATCGAATTTTAGTCCAGTCAGCGCCTTTACAGCAGCGTTTTCTGCCGTTTGGGGTTACTTGGCTGGTCTGGGTGCGACCTTCAGGCAGTACGGCGCCAATATGCTCGAAGGGCTAAAAAACGGCATCTTAGGCAGGGCGCAAGCGGTTATCAATTCAATCAGCAATATCGTTGGACGTATCAAGGGTGCATTTACGGGTTCAAAAGGGATGGATATTCACAGCCCTAGCCGAGTTTTTGACAGCTATGGCGGTTATATGATGCAAGGCTTGGGACGTGGCATATTATCCAATGCTGGCATCCCCGTCAGTGCCACCAAATCTATCACTGGCCAAATCAATGATTATGCACCTATCAGTATCGACAGCCGAAAATCTATTTTGCCGCCTCGTGGTCAGTCTAGTATGGCGATGATGGGCGGTATGAGCAGTGGCAATATCACTATAAATATTCATGGCGCAACCGATCCGCAAGCAGTAGCGCGTGAAGTCCAGCGCGTATTAGCTGGTGAGCAACGCAATCAAATGGCACGTCAGCGTAGCCGCTTATCTGATATTGATTAAGGATTCATTATGTTAGCCAGTTTAGGATTGTTTGTATTTGAAACCACCAGCGCCGCATTTGATGAAATATCGCGCAAGTCTGGCTATCGTTTTGGCACCGGCAACGCGGTCGGTACCAGACCGCATATGCAGTATATCGGCCAAGATAACGATGACATATCGCTATCAGGTACGCTCTATCCAGAGATCACGAAGGGCATCGTATCATTAGATGAGTTGCGAGACATGGCAGCGACGGGTAAGACCTACGCGCTCATGAATGGTAATGGTTACTACTATGGCATGTGCTATATCACTGACATCAGCGAGACTCAATCACACTTATTATCAGATGGTACTGCTCGCAAAATTAGCTTTAGCTTAGCACTCAAGCTGGCAGATGATAGCGAGCGTGAGCAAGTGGCCATCTTAGACCAGGATCGGGCTGACGTATGACTAACCTATTCAAACTAACAATCGAAGGCATCGATCGTACAGCGCAGGTTGAGAAGCGTCTGATTAGTCTGTCGATGACAGACAAGCGGGGTACTGAAGCGGATGAGCTGTCACTGACGCTATCTGATCATGATGCGGCACTGCCCTTACCTACCAATGGCAATGCGATAAGGCTATGGCTTGCGATGCCTGATACTGGCGATATGATAGACAAAGGCACATTTACCATTGATCAAGCCGAGCACAGTGGCACACCTGACCAGCTGCAGATCCGCGCCAAGTCAGCCGATTTCAAGTCATCATTGAAGGTAAAACGCAGTGACAGCTATCATCAGCACAAGCTTGGTGAAATAGCGTCCAGTGTGGCCAAACGTCATGACTTGATATTGGCCATTGATAATGCAGTGTCAGCAATAATGATCGATCATATCGATCAGCACCGTGAGAGTGATATCAATCTATTGACCAGGCTTTGTGATGACCATGATTTGATGTGTACGATTAAGGCTGGACGGCTGATTATCAAACCGATTGCCAATGCAAGATCACCTTCAGGGGCGGCATTGGGAACAGTCACTATCACTCGTCAGTCTGGTGACAGTCATCGCTACAGTCGCGCCGATCGTACCAGCGACTATGACGAGACGACATCGAGCTATCATGATGATAAAACTGGTAAGACTAAGCATATCAGCGTCAAAGACGGTAAGTCCAAACCGATGGACGCCCTACCCAATGACAAGTCTCATGTACTGACTAAACCCGCTAAGAGTAAATCAGAGGCAGTATCCAAGGCAAAAGCGAGCGCCAACAAAAAAGCCCGCCAAGTGGCGAACTTTGATTTGACGTTAGCAGTAGCGCGTCCTGATATTATTGCTGATAGCCCTGCGACAGTGAGAGGTTTTAGACCTTATATCGATCAACATCAATGGACGGTCGTAGAAGTGACACATGACCTATCAGGCAGTGGTTATAGTACTGGTATTAAGTGTGAGGCTGGGGTTTGATTTACCATTTACAAAAACATCCATTAACTCTTTACATTCTTCTAGATACTGATTTGCAAGATCTAGATCAGCATCAGTAACATGCTTTTTCAATTTGTAATCAGCTTTCTTTCTAAGAGAATGGTATTTTTTTAGTTTAGTACCCACTTCTGTTAATCTGTCATCATTACATTGCATAAGACTTTCATAGTAGCATTCATGGGAACCATAGGATCTATACTTATCCTTCTTGATCAGATTAATGCCATGCTTCTTATTATTGACTATTTCACAAGCATAAGAAAAAGAAGCATAATAACCACGGCTAATGAGTAGCCTGTTATATGCTTCTTTAGGTTTAAAGCTATTTGCTTCTATTTGGGTTTTTTGTTCGTAGATATCATCTATACTAACTGGCATTTAAACCACCAAACTATCTGAACTTGAATAAATATCAGAAAATTCTTCTTCCTGACAAAGTTTAATATCTTTGAAAAATACTAAAAATTTGCTTAATAACTGACGGTTATCATTAGCTACTGCATATTCAACCATATAGCTTTCAAATTTACTAGTAAGATTTAATACGTCACTACTAGAAATGTTAGCGTATACATCAATGATTAAACATTGATCTTCATCGTCATCAATCTCAAAATGCATCCGGAGAGCCCCATAAAGGTATTTGTCATGGAAAATATTCAGTAATTTATAAAATTCTGAATACAAATCTATATCAATACCAATAGAAGATAAATCAGCTCCTAGTTTTTCCCATTGTTCAATATTTTGATAATGAAATTCAAGCCTACCTTTGATGCCAAGAGGTAATATATCCATACCTCGCACACTTTCATAATAATTTTTGAAACTTGTAAAATCTAAAGTCCAGCAAGAGCAATAGAAGAGATTTAGCAAAAGCTCAAAATCTTTTCCATCATTAGAAAAATATTCTTCTAAATCGGCTTTTGCTATTTCAAAATCACCAGTTCCTATCAAAACCGTATTGTAATTTGAAAAGTGATCTCCAAATTTAGGAGCTAACTTTATCACCTTACTGTATTCAACTTTTGCTTGAGGAAACTTACCTTCAGCAGCATACAAAATACCCATAGCAGAGCTATACAAAATAGCATCTTCAGGAGTATCTATTTTGCCAATTAAACGTTCAATATTCTTCTTAGCAGCACGA
The DNA here is from genome assembly GCF_001921765.1 of Psychrobacter sp. C 20.9. Lineage (NCBI taxonomy): Bacteria > Pseudomonadati > Pseudomonadota > Gammaproteobacteria > Moraxellales > Moraxellaceae > Psychrobacter > Psychrobacter sp. C 20.9. The sequence goes on from NZ_MRYC01000004.1 coordinate 50,765, forward strand.
AAATCAAAGTGGTTTGGATCAATTATACCTTTGTGTTCTGCATTAAGATATTTGACAACCAAATTTTCAGCAATATCACTGATTTTATCTGCATTGGTCTGTAACTGACGTGATGCCATAATTCACCTTTACTCTTTATCTATTTCATATAGTACTAATTAATTTTCTAGATAAATAAGATACAAAAAAACGTCCTAAAGGACATTTATAAAATAATAGTTGACTATATAAATAGGAAAAAATGTATGTAGAGAATATTTGATTTGACTACGCAATGAGATGCAAACAATAGCACCTCACCACACGATATCAGTGGTAGGAGCTAATTGCATTATGTAAATAGTACCACCTTGCTACACTTTGGGCAAGCAAACTAAGCACATAAAAAGCGAAAGATCAAGATTGACTTTCTATATCTTATTGGAGTGTATGACTATGAAAAGTGTTCAAACTCTATAGAACAAGAGCTTAGCATAAGTGATGGATTCATCTGATATCTATACACATAAAGCAAATTCCATCATCACTTTGACTTTAAGTTTATTAGAAATAACTAGGTTAACCTAGTAACCAACGAGGCAGATACTCACGTTTATAATCTTTTATCCAAGTGACGATGAAAATTTGCAAGGCATATATGCCACCTATAGCATATAAGGCCAAATGGTACGGCTCTAACGAGATATAATAATTATTAAGAAAAGCAACCTCTCTAGGCATCATATAATCAATAAAAACGGTCATTAAAAGTACAACTGAAGCCGCAGCTGCACCTCGAAACGAATACATTAGGGAATGCTGAATTGCGCACCATATATCCAGAAAAAAGTCTTTCATTTTAGTTTATGATTCCTTGTGCCTTATTAGTGTCAGAATATCAAAACCATATCACTATGACACGCTTTCAGCAATGAATATTTAACTTCTGTTTACTCGACCGTTAATTCTGACAAAATATAACAAAAGACAACAGCAATCAAAAGCAAGCCCACATAAAAAAGCCCGCCAAGTGGCGAGCTTTGATTTGACGTTAGCAGTCCTGATATTCCTAATACAATGATACATATTAGACCATGCATTAACGAGCATCAATTAATGATCATTGATGTCAGTCATGGCTTGTCAGGCAGTGGTTATAGCACTGGGATTAAGTGCGAGGCTGGATTATGACTCTTAATTTTCTATTTTAGCTCTCATTACCCTGAAAATGGAGATCGGAGTTATTCCATAAAAATCATCAGGCCTTCCAATAATTTCCTTGTAAGCATCACTCATTGAAAAAAGAGCATGAAAGAAAGGGTTTGCTTTAACTAGATTATCCTTGAACTTCTCTAAATCTTTCGCATCTTCTTTAACGAATCTATCAGGTATAGCATCTAAGATACCTAGAACTACGAACTCTTCCGAAGATAGAGTTTTATGTTTAAGCGCAGACACCAAATGAGCCGATGTTAAGTATTTTTTATCTAACGCCATCCAAGCATGTTGTGTTGTACCACTGTTCACTTGCATAGTTGCTTGAACGCCAATTGGGTATGCATTGATGACATTAAAAACGGTCTTCATATTAGACTCTTCTTCATCTGAAAACTCTTCTCCAGCTTCCTGATTAAGTTGTCTATGAGCATCTAATGCATTATCGGAGTTTTTACCGAGCGTTTCAAAATCCGCAAAATTGATTAATCCTTGAATCATGACTAATCTACCTAAATTATTGGCAGCTAGTTTTTTAGAAATTAGATTGTATTCATCAAGGAGGTTGATCATATCTCGTGGTAAAACATGGTGCATATCCATCAACTGGTCAAGAGACTCTTCTTTACTATCTCCTTTTATACCTTCCGTATGCAAAATATCGCGAGGACCAGCTGTTACTTTATAAGTAAAATCTTTCTGTTCACGACTAGAAGATGTTTTCTGATTAGGAACGCCATCCATAAGCTGAGCGTAATAAGAATGAATTCTATCTATATCTAGATATATAAAATCATAAATCGATTTCGTGGTTTGTTGCTTTGCCATTTAGTTTCTTTCGCTCTTTTATTCGCTCATCCATCTCATCAAATTCTTTATCAAAACGCTTCCAGCGGTCACTGAATTCAGACAAAAAAGACGGCAAAAAGTTTTCAGGTATACCTGAATTACTTTTATCACTCTTATTTGCTTGCTTGTCATTTTTATACATGATGGACTCTAAATAGTTAATTTTACTAAATATTTTCTTTTGTCACATATGAGGATAGCACAAGAATATGTTCGTTTGGACGAATAGTTACAGTTGTAGACCATTATTTACTAAAGCGTACCATCGTGACACGCTTTCATCAATAAATATTTAACTTTTGTCAGTCCCAATCAACCGCTTCACGATAGACACCCCATCCAAATGGAAAGTCTGTAACCAACGTAGCATGTTTCAAAAAGTGCTCAAGCCATAATGTCATATAGTCTGTAGCCATACTTAGTCACTCCCTTTGTCGTCTTTCAAACTATCGGAAATACTTTTCCGCACAAACGCCCCAAACTGCTCACGAGTCAGCCCAGCATCTATAAGAAAGCTATCATCAAACGGTACGCTGATGGGCTTTGGCAGTGACTCTTCAGTGGCAAAACTGGCTTCAAGACGCGCCACAATGTCTGCATTCATTGAACGGACATGTTCTCTTGCTGATTCTTTTATTTTGTCCCTTAGCTCTTCTGGAAGCCTTAATTTGTACTGGGGTTCAGTTTGTAGAGTCATTTATTTAGCCTTACGTACCTACTAGGTGTTGACAACACAAGTATAAAAGAATAAAGTTACAAACGTACCTACTAGGTACTTTTATAAACCTATAAGGTTTAATATTACCACGATTAAAAGGAAATCAAAATGGCAGCAAAAAAAACCGTTGATTATAAGCTCAAGCTAGACCCTGAGCTGCACCACTGGCTAAAAGTCCACGCCGCCGAAAACTACCGTACGTTATCGGCCGAAATCACCATGCACTTAGACCAAGCATGCAAAGCCGCACAAAAGGAAAAAGATAATGCTAAATAGACCGAATACCACTCAGCAGATCAATACTTACCTACGCAGTCAGCAGCTGTTATATCGTCATTTGCAATTATGTCAGCGCATAAAAAAGGCAGACCGCTCCCGCCAAGAAGTATCTGCCTTTAACAACAATGAAATCAACCTAACTAAAGTTAATTCCTTTAACCAAATAACTCATGGAGTTAATCAGTATGTCACAGTATAACACAGCACAAGAAACTACCGCTAAAGCTAAAACACTCACCAAAGCTGACAATCGCGGTGACTACATAATGAAAGGCGATACTAGCGCAAACCATGAAAGCATCATACGCAATTTATTTAATGCGCTATTTGTCAGCGAACGTCAGCATGGTATCAAAACCGACCATACATCTACTCATCCAACAATGATGACACTTGATATCTATCAGGTACAGCAGCTCATGCAGTCACACTGTGGCAAACTTATCACTCATATGGAGATTGTTGATGCACTCTACGATTTGGAAGAACCAAAGCTGCTACAACCCTCTAAAATCGCTTTTAATTCTGAGTTAGATGGTAAAAGAATTGATGCAATACGTTTAATTTACAAAGATTCAAAATCAGAAAATAGCGACTCGGAAATAGTAGACTCTATCTCTCAAACAACTCAAACATTTAAAAAACTCAATCAAGTTTTAAAAGAGGAGAACGAATTGGGTAATGCAGCTATTAAAAACAAGCAAAATAATACTGCCACACCTGAGACAGACGAGATTGCACTCGAACTATCCCAAGTAACCTTTGCAGAGACACCAATTAAGCCTGGCAAGTGGGAGACAGATGCCAAAGCTTGGAAAACCAAAGCATTAAAGCTACATGAACAGCAGACCATTGATCGAGACACCATTCAATCACTGCGTGCTGTCATCATCGATATGGCAGAGACACTGCATGTCGCAGATCCGAATGCCCGTATCAGCATGACCAGCAGCGACCTACTGGACTTAGTACACAGTCAAAAAGATATGTCAGACAATGCGTTTTAATAGCTCAATAGCATAAGGAACCAGTCCGAGTGACTGGTTTTTTTGTGCCCAGCATTTACTCAATTGTCTCGTTTGACTGTATCGATCAGCCCCAGTCCTAATGTCGCCAGTGTCTTATAGTCGTAGTCTTCATTGGCATTTGCCCCGGCTTGTACCAACGCTTCCTCTGCGTGATACATCGCACTCAATAACCTATCTGATGGATTCTCCAGATCTATCATGTCAGGTAAGTGAATTAGACGCTGATGATAGCTTGGGACGTAGCTTTCACCGTTGTTTATCACATCTGTTGCGATATCACCTATTCTCTGTCCCGTCAATATATACATCACATCAAAACCTGTGTTCCAGAGTCTATTGAGCAATGATATAGGCATGTCCCGTTTACCCAACTCATAATTCCGGTAAGTGTTGGCATGTATATCTAGCTCCGTACAGACCTCAGAGCTTTTAAGACCTAGCCTAATTTTCTCTTCTTCAATTCTAGCCCCTAGTTCTGTCATATCCATAATAAACCCCATATAATACTCAAATGTGTAAATATCACTTGATTGGCTCACTCGTTTGTATTAGTATTTACTCATATGAAGTAAAGCGCTTCATATAGATGTACTTAACAAACATAGGATACCACCAAAATGAATCAAATCGAATTAGCCTCAACTCAAAAAGGTCAGCTTAAAAAAAATAAGCGTATCGGGATATCAGTACGTTTAGAGCTAGATGACCATACTGAGCTTGGCCAAGTGTCTGATAAAGAAGAACGCTCGATGAGTTTTGTAGCTCTGCGACGTTATCTTAAAGGTCGTGAACTAGAGCTATCTGAACAAAATCAATAATCTAAAATTCTGAGAGAACACTATGTATCCAAAGACCAAACCACCTGAAAAAAATCTCGCTGATATTGGTAAACGCTTGAAGTTTGAGAGAAACCGTTTAGGGCTAAAAGCAATTACAGTTTATGAATCGTTAGATATTTACCAAACAACTTATAAAAATTATGAAGAGGGAAAACGCGATATTCCTTCGTCATTGCTTATCAACTTGTGGCATTTAGGTTTTGACATCGTATTTATCCTCCTTGGTAATCAATCCTCAGCCACACAGAACACTGCTAAGTCCAGTGACAACCTACCAAAGAAGCTTACTGAAGCCGAAATGAGACAGTTAAAAATGTTAACTGAAACTCAGAACAAATTAAAAAATACGGAACATAAGATTTTAGTGTCTCAACAGATTGATGGGATATTAAAACAAGATATGAATAAAAATCGTTCTAAAAGATTTATTAGTTAAACCACCAAACCCAGAAGGAAACCAAACCATGAACCCAAACACCAAAAAGCTACGCGATAACCCGATCAAAATCAGTGTCGATCACTACGACTATCAGATATTACTGGCCCATTCTGAGCGGTCAGGTATCGAGATGGCCACGCTGGTCAGACAGCTTGCCATGAGCAAGATCCATGACCTGGTATTTCGTGAACAACCTATCGCTATGATACTGCCATCACAAAACACAGTCGAGATGCCATTAGGTCACTTTTGGGCGATGACACAAGCACCGGTCAGTACCTCAGGAGTCACCAGCCATGCCTAACGATGTCTATATCCACCCAACCCCTGCAGAGCAGCGCTTACTTGAAAGTAAGGCTGCCGAGCATGGAGTAAGCGTCGATGAGTTTGTCGCTTGGGCACTGAGACAAGCACTCGCTGAAACAGATAAAGAGTTACAACTCATCGTCAAACACTAAAAGAGGTCTTATATGCGCTGTCCAGCTTGTCATTCTAACTGTTTAATCCTGCGTACTCGCGTCATTACTGACTACTTACGCGACATAGAACACCGCTGCAAAAATGATGAATGCGGACATATATTCGTCACTCAGCAAGAGTATGTACGCTCGATAGTCAAGCCAGACGTGCAGAAAGACAAACCAATCAGCGCAAATGCCTAACCAAACTACCAAACCAGACGAGCAATATTATGCAAACCATGCAAGATGATACCCGTAGCGAGCTAATCACTCGCCTCGTACAAGATTATGGTCTCAAATTCTCCAGCGACCGTCAGTTTTTGCGTTATGGCCGCTGCCCATCATGTAATAAAAAAGAGTTGTTCACTGGTGCTGATGCGCCGTGGACGATCCAGTGTGGCCGCGCTAACAAGTGCAATTATCAAGCATCTACTCGCGACATTTACCCAGATATATTCGCCAATTGGACGAAGAAAAACCCACCAACACCCAGCAACCCAAACGCCACGGCTGACGCTTATCTTCAGTCGGGACGTGGCTTTGATACTGTCAAATGGCAAGGCAGCTATACCCAAGAAGTATTTAAAGACTTCTATTCTGACTTTACTTGTCCTAGTGTCCGTTTCAACATCACAAGCGAAGGGCAAACTCTAGGGTATTGGGAACGGCTGATTGAGCCGGCTGCAAATATAAAAAAGGCCCGTGTGCAAACAGGCTTTAAATTTAAAGGTCATGCTTGGTTACCGCCAAAGCTGCACCTACAGCATGGCGTCTGGTCATATGTAAAAGAGCTATGGATTACTGAAGGCATCTTTGACGCCATGGCACTGACTGAAAACGGTCTACACGCTATCAGCAATATCACAGCGGGTAACTATCCCAATATCACGTTAAATCAAATCAAAGCCAGGCTCGATGAGCTTGGTAAGCCATACCCAAAAATTATCATTGCTCTTGATAATGATAAAGCAGGACAGGCTCAAACTGACAAACTGGTGGCAAGAGCGCGACAACATGGATTTGACGCCACTGCCGCCCAGTCGAGTGAGTATAGCGGTGGGTCTGATTGGAACGACCTACACAAAGCGGGAAAACTCACTAAGTCAGACCTTGAACGCTACCGCTTTTATGGTGAGCTGCTTATTGCTGATACCGCTAAAGACAAAGCATTGCTGACTTATAACCAATATAACAACAGTAGCTTTTATATGTTTTTTGATAGCTGCACGTACTGGGTAAAGGTCGATATTGAAACTTTTGATAGGTCTAAAGTATTGAATGAGTCGAGCGAACCAACCCAAGATTTATTTGATACTGAAGAAGAACTCAAAGAAGCGCATCAACTATGGCACGATGACTTGATGCAGTCCTGCATGACTGTCACTCAGATTATGAACTGTCAACCGCAAGCGCTCTACTATCAGCAAAACCTGGTCACCGATGAGTCGTGGTATTTTTTTCGTATTCGCACACCACAAGGCGACACTAAAAATACATTTACCGGTAGCCAACTCTCTGCAGCGGGTGAATTTAAAAAGCGCCTATTATCAGTCGCGCCTGGCGTCATTTATCAAGGCAATTCAAAGCAGCTCGACATTATGTTAGGACGCATGATTAATGGCATCAAGACAGTAGAGACCATCGATTTTATTGGTTATAGCAAAGACCATCAGACTTACATTTTTAACGATGTCGCTATTCGTCACGGTCAGAGCTATCCGCTCAATGCTGATGATTATTTTGACCTGCCAAATAATAAGAGCCTAAAGACACTCGCTGCCAGTCCAAACATCAGAATCGGTGACCGCCCCAAAGATCCAGCCAACTGGTTAGCAGACATCATATCTGGCTGGGGTGTGCAAGGCGTCATTAGTCTGGTCGGCTTCATGGGCAGCTTGTTTGCCCAGCAAGTACGTGACCGTCAAAAGTCCTTTCCTTTTCTAGAAATCGTTGGTGAGCCTGGTACTGGTAAATCAACCCTACTTAGCTTTTTTTGGCGCTTGATAGGTCGTGACGGCTACGAGGGTATCGATCCTAATAAAACCACTAAGGCCGGTCGTCTACGCTCACTATCACAAACATCAAATATGCCTAGCGTCTTTATTGAGTCTGACCGTGATGGTGCCGGCACTGGTCGCAATAGTCAGTTCAATTGGGACGAACTAAAAAACCTATATGACGGCGGCACGATTGGTACACGCGGCGTCAAATCAGCCGGCAACGAAGTCTACGAGCCACCGTTTCGCGGCACTATCGTCATCAGTCAGAATTTGCCCGTAGTGGCCTCCAAGGCAGTACTAAGCCGTATCTGCCACCTATTCTTTGCATTGGACAACCAGACCCGAGATTCTGAAGCAGCAGCCAGACGTATTGAGGCACTGCAGACCGAAGATGTCAGTCATTTCTTAGTCGATATCCTCAAGATGGAAGACAAAATACTGCAGGTATTTTTTGATACCAAAATAGCGCATGAGAACTGGTTAAAAGACAGCGGTGTCAAAGCTTTTCGTGTTGCTCATTGCCACGCGCAGATACTCGCCATGTTTGATGCGATGAAACTGGTATTGCCAGATTTGCAACGCTTGGACGGTGCGGTAAAGCAGGAAGTATTTAACATGGCAACCGAGCGCGATCAGACGCTCGATACCGAGCATCCGCTCAATATCCAGTTCTTTGATGTGCTCGAACGATTGAATGCAGCGCCCAACGCAATCGAAGGTGCTGGTCATCATATTCGCCGCTTGCATATCAACCACAGCAAGAACCCAGAACTATTGGCAATCAGTATGCCAGAGATCTATCAACTTGCGAATGAGTACCGCTATGACCTACCGCCACAATCCGACATGCATCACGCGCTTCGCCAGTCTAGACAGTTTAAGTTTGTGGCAGCAAACAAGACCGTAGCGTCTCAAATCACGGGCCGTAGCATTCGTTGCTGGGTGTTTGAAATGCCTAAAAACCTAAGTCTCACTTAATCAAAAAGGAATAAACATCATGACATTAAAAACTTCAAAAAACGAGATTAAAGGCAGTGATCTGACTAGAGCAATGCTTAAGAAATATGAAGGTGGCGGAGTGCATTGTGTCATATCAGATGAGAGTGATGAAGCTGCTCTTAACTGGTGCACCTATGTAAACAGTCCTGCAGGAGTGACGCTCATTATTAAAGAAGATGAAAACGGCATATTTGTCTGTAAAGACGGCAATAAATGGGAGTTTGCTGTACCTGTGGACCTAATCCCCTTATCCCAAGAGAAAGCCAGTCTTTAATATCAGACCAAAAAGGAAGTGATATGAGCAACGCCATCAACGAGCTTTTTTGTGTCATGCGTGTCGTCAATGCTAGTAACGAACCTTTATGCCCTGAGCAAATCGTTGCTAAGACTTGGCTAAACCTAACAGCCGTAAGACTTTATGCGAAAAGGCTTTACGAAGAAGGTCTGATTGAAATAGCAACTCTAAGAGAAGACGGGCGTCACTATTACATGAGAAAAGGATTAAGAACATGACATACGATTTTAAAGATAGTGACGGTGATTGCAACGAATGTGGCTGCGAGCTTTGGCTTGGTCAAAGCGAAGCACCTCATGCGGATTTATGCGGTCACTGTTATGAACTAGAAATTATCAATGAAGAGTGCCTTGCTCCAGTTGGCCACTTTACGCATAAGGAAACCAAATAAATGGACTTAAACAAATTAATGCAAATGGCCATAGAACATCAGCAGCAGCAAGAAGCATCGAAGCTCCAACACAACGCAGCTTTTGAACTATTGGCTTTAACCTTTATCCGAACCATTCCACCAGTCCAGCGTGAGCAAGAATTATCTCTGTCCATGAAAGAAGTCATCGACAACGCTGGCTATCTTGATGATGAACAAGAAGAGGTATTCCTTGAGCTGATGGGTAATGCAAAAAATATAGTTATTGATATGGCAATTAAAACGGAGGCAAGTCGATGAAAGCGTTAACAGGATTTTTTATCAGAAAAAATAAGAATGTGCAGGTTAGATGTCTTGGTCCAGGTCATTGTAGGAATGATCCAGAGAGACTAACAATTAAATTTCTTAATGGTCATACAAAATATATGAGCCAAAAACAGTTTTTTAACGAGTTTATCAACCTTGATGATTTGCTTGCAGAAATAACTGAAGGTAGTCAATGGGAATCTATTGGTAGTCGGCATACGATTCGTGTCACTGATATTAAAGTAAGAACTGGAAGAGTCCTTTTTCGTATAGATGGCGTGCCAAAAGAATACTCATTCAGTAGTACCGATATTTTTAGGTTCAAAGACCTATTTTTACCAGTGCGCGAGGCTAAGTAAATGAACCTAGTCCGCGCCCTATTTTCTTATAACCGTGAAAGCCCCTTACATTGGCTGACTTTCGACACGGTAAGCGGTCAGATGATTGACTGCTCAATGCACCCAACGCACAAGCAGCGAGACCTCTATCAAGGCAAGCATTACAGCATCAACAAAGACAAGATTGAAATGCGCTGCAAGGTCGAAGTCTATCAAGAACGTAAATACGAAAAATTAACTGAAATCAAAATAGGAATAAAATAAATGAGCGATATTATTGACCGCGCCAACGACCAGGCGCAAGAAGAGTTAGAACGCAACTTAGCCAAGGCTGCACGCTTTGATAAACCCTCACTGGCAGAGTGTATCGATTGTGGCGAAGATATTCCTGAGCGCCGGCAGCACTTAGGCGGTGTCACCCGCTGTATCGATTGTCAAAACAATATAGAGGGACGGAGGTAGTCATGCCATTACCACTAAGTTTATATCGTTGTCGTGACAGCGTTTGCATAGCAACTGATGAAAACATGGTCAATGAGCATCTAAACCGTGATCGCATGGGTAGAAAATCCCCAGTAAATAAAATGCCAGAAGGTAGCGTTATCTTACATAACAACAAGCCCTACGGCATAGACGAACTGACCAGACTGGCACATAAGAAGGCAAAAACAATGAAACTGGATCTAGACAACCCGTTCTCAATCATCATTGATGACAGGTTTATCAAATGAGGGTGGCACGTTTGCCAAAAAAAAACAGCCCTCACCATCGTGAGGGCTGTTTTGCCAAATTATTTGAGCCAAAAGCCCCAAACCAAGAACTTTTAAGTGGCTCAATAGTTACCAAACCAGACCTTTATTATAGCGTCAAAACAGTGTAAAAGCTAGTTATATCAGGCTTTTAAGAGATATTTACATCCACTTGACGTCATAGGAGCATTCAAAGTGGCCAGTATTGAACCACTCAAAACCAGTATTCGCATTATTTGGTACGTAAACGGTGAAAAAGATAGCGAAACCTTACTAAACACACCACCAACCGCAGCAAACAAGGCTAACGCGCAGAAAATAGCGGATATGGTTGAGCAACAGATACAGATGGGTATATTTAACCGTGACGCCGTATTCCCATCATCACCAAAGCGACAAGCATCATATTTTGGCTATTATATTCCCGTTTGGGAGAATGCCGAGCAAAGTACAGTCTCCCCAACGACTTGGACGACCTATACCAGTAAAGTGGCCAACCACATCACGCCATACTGGCAAGATAAGCAAATAAGCAAAATCAGTGCTGAAGACGTCGAATATTGGGTATACAAAGTGCTCAGAATCAATCTATCACCGAAAACGATTGTCGATATACTAGGTTTATGGCGATCAATATGGAGTTACTGGGCACGTCATCAAAAGAACCCTAACGATCCAAGCCAGTACATCAAGCTTAACGCAAAAGATCCCAAAGACATCGAGCCATTCACTCGTGAAGAGATCGCATCAATCATCAATACCGAAACGGACACAACCTTTCGGAACTTATGGACGGTCATGTTATGGTCAGGTCTATCCAGTCACGAGCTGATGCCACTGGCCGTAGAAGATATTGATTTTGATCAGGCAACAGCATATATCAGACGTGGCTTTGTGAAAGGCATTCATAAGGCGACTAAAAACCGACGACGCAAACGGCAAATTGAACTACTACCGATCGTAGCGAATGCCTTGGTCAATCAACGCGAATTGCTAACTGATCAAGCCCCTCAAGCTGTCAAGGTACTTGAGCGAGATAATCACACCTATGAAGAACAGCATCTAACGTGGCTTTGGTACAACCCGCGCACCGGTAGCCATTACACATACCCTCAACTTGAAAAACGCTGGAAGCGCCACCTTGATAAATGCGACATACCCTATCGCGCTTTAAACAATGGTCGTCATACTTATGCAAGCCAAGTGCTATCAACGGGCATAATCAGCGCCGAATGGTTAGCCAACCAACTGGGCCACGTAAATACAGACATGATCCATAAACACTATGCAAAGTTCATTCCCAGTGACACGCGCCATATCATCCGCAACTTAGCCAATGCACTAGACAACAGCCAGTAACACAATCAGCAAAAAGCCCTAAATATAGGGCTTTTTTTATACCTCATTTATAGGTTCAAGTAATAAAATACCACAGGGGTAGCAATATGAGGTAATCATAGTAATAGTTTAATAAAACAGCCATAAGTATTTGATATTATTATTATTTATAAATACCTTAATATAGTAATTAAAAGTAATTATTATTACATATATAGTATAAGTATATGATTTATATACATTTTATAGTTTCTTTATTAATACCTTTTAGCTGTGTATTGGATTACTTAATAATTACCTCTAAATTACATAAAAAACCTAATAAAATCAATATGATTACCTATATTACCTAGTTTGCATACCACCCCCAAAAATTTAAAAACATCAAAATAAGACGGTGCACTGGCCACGCTTACGATCTGCTTATATCTTACGTGGGATTACTATGGGATAGCTATACCTGCTTAACTCAACACTACATTCTAACAATATCATGTACTTAGCACCCCAAAAATCCTGAAATTAATAATCATAGAGGTTTCGAGTCTCTCCAGCCCCACCATTTTCGGATAGTACATCTTAGACCAAATATTAAAGCCTGCTTTTTAGCAGGTTTTTTTGTGTCTGCAATTTGAGTTTGTAGTTATAACCTTTATAAATTTGCTATCACCTCATCCATACTCTGATACCTTTTCTCTATTCGCTTTGCTAATGCTTTATCAACAATACTTTGATAGCGAACATACTCTAGCGGTAATTTTGGAATAGGCTGCTGGCAGTGCTGAATGGCCCAATCTGTCATGGACTGATTACTTTGAGGGTCTATATTAAATGGTCGCTTCCCTACCAATATCTCAACCATCATGATACCAAAGGCATAGATGTCACTTTGTATCGTTGCTCTTTGTCCTTGCCAGCGCTCAGGTGCCAAATATGCTGGTGTTCCGCCAGAAAAATTTATTGCGTTTGGTCGATCATTTCTTTGGGCTAATGCAAAATCTGTCAATAGTAAGTCAGGCACTATACAATCACTATCGGCGTGACTTGTTAGATTATCACTGAGCAAAATATTACTGGGTTTAATATCATTATGAAGCCAGCTAGCGTTGTGTAGGTTGCAGACTAAATGAGCAGACTCTTTAATCAAGTCATGTTTTCGCTTGTCTGTTAATGACACATGGTGATTCAACAGCTTAGCTAAGCTGCCGCTTTCATAATAAGGCATGACCAATACCGTTAACTGCTGGCTCTGTCCTAATGTGTCGACCTCTACATTGTGATAGGCCAATAGAGGTGGCGTAATAGAGCTAGCTTGGGTTTTCTGAGAAGTAGATAACGCTTGCAACACGCTTATTTCATGAGTTAAATCTGAGACACTTTGAAGTCTAATTGAAGTGGCACGTAGCTCCCATTTAATTATCACGCTACCATACTCTACATGGCGTGCACGCGTTATACCTTGATAGCAGCTTTGCTTGCTGCGTTGTTTGGTAATTTGCGTTTTGCTCTCTTGGGTTTGCTCTGTGCTTCCCTCTCTGAGTTGTTGACTGATACGCTGATGCACTATTTGGGTATATTGTAACTCTGACAATACTTGGGTAATGACTGGCAATAGTTGTCCAGATTGCGCTTGCAAGGCTTGTGTAATAGGCAAATTACTGGCACTATTTTTCACAGTATTATCTCTCATCATATTATAGAGTAGCAATCGCGCACTATCGTTTTACCCAACCGCCACTTTACCGCCAGAGTCATTATGTCACAGTCTAACAATTACGCCCTGCCCGCCCCTTTATTAGCATTGCTTAGCCAGTATCTGCAAGAGCACGTCACACCAACCGTTGAGATTGACCCAAGCCAGCTTGCGTATCGCTGGGTCGGTGGACGTACTGGTCACCTACAGCCTTTGTCCGTCAATCTATTTTTGAGTTTGGATGATTTGCAAGGTATTGATGTGCAAAAAGCAAAGCTGGTACAAAACACCCGCCAGTTCCTAAAAGGTTATCCTGCCAATCACGTCCTGATGACAGGAACACGCGGTGCTGGCAAATCCTCGCTGATTCGCGCGTTACTGCAAGCCTATCACAGTGAAGGGTTACGCATTATTGAGATTGCGCGTGATGATCTACAGGTGCTAGACAAGATTCGTGCCGCGATTAATGCGCTGCCAGCGGACTGCGCTTGTCGCTATATCGTCTACTGTGATGATTTGGCATTTAACGGTCAAGATGAGAGTTATCGGGCGCTAAAAAGCGTGCTTGATGGCGCGCTTGATTCTGAGCAAGACAAGCTACTGGTCTATGCCACCAGTAATCGCCGTCGCTTGCTACCACAAATGATGAAGGACAATCTTGATATTTATAATGGGCAGACGGATGAAGTCAATCCTTACGAGACCATTGATGAGACCGTGTCATTATCAGATCGATTTGGCTTGTCCTTGACCTTTCATCCTATGGATCAGCAGACTTACTTACAGATTGTGCAGCATTATCTGCGCTTAGAGCAGCGGAAAATTTCAGCTCGCATTGATACTGATATTGAAATGGATGTGGACGGTGAAAATCTACCTGACAAAATCAGAATGGACGCCTTGCGCTGGGCATCTGAACGCGGTGGACGCTCAGGTCGGGTGGCTTATCAATTCAGTCGTTATTGGAGTGGCAAAACACAATTGGCTATTGAAGACCGTAAATCATAGCCGCTAAGCCATATCAGCCGCTAAGCCATATTTTTGAAACTATCTCTTTACAGTCACGCCTAATTGCTGCGTGCAGAGCCTACATACTGCACGCGACTCTCCTTTTGACTACCCGCTTGATTGTCTACCAAGTCGGTAGCCCCATTGACGCTATATTGAGCAAAATCTTCTGCCAGCCATAGATTGCCTTGGTAGACACTTTGCGCATCTAAGCGAATATAGGCCATATTTGGCGTTTCGCTATCTGGATTATCAAAGCTCTGATAACGAGCGCTAAAGTGAGTCAAAATGATGTTTTTCAGGCTCATTTTTTGCGCGAATGTGCCCACTATGTGCGCGCTACTATGCATAGGATCAAAGTCAGGGTTGCGGGCTTGAATGGCCATCATGACCTCGTGCGTATAAGTGGCCTCATGTACCAACAAATCCGTGTCCATAACTGCTTCACTCAAACACTCTGGCGTGTCATTGTCCCCTGCTATTACTACTTTTGTCCGCTGCACATCATCATGAACATAGTCTGCTGAATGTAAGTGCTGACCATCCTCAGTGATGACATTTTCACCTTGTTGCAGCTTGCCCCAAAGCGCGCTTGCTGGAACACCATCCGCTATGAGTTTACCTGTATTGAGCGTGCGACGGATGATGGTCTGCGTGATACCAAATCCATGAGATGGTACGCGATGTGATAACGGATAAACCTCTATCATCAGCTGATGTTGATTATCCAAGTCGATTTTTAATTTACCTTTATTAACTTCTTGCGACAACAGATCCTCTATCGACACAAAGTTGAGGGTAAATGGCAGATATAATTCAGTATGTAAGATAAAGGCATCAAGCAGCGCCGAGATGGCTTTTGGTGCAATGAGCGTCAATGGCTCACGGCGACCTGACATCGCGGCACTCGCCAGCAGCCCTGGCAGGCCATAACAGTGGTCGCCATGGACGTGCGTAATACAAATAGCCGTCAATTGACGTAAGGAGAGCTTGGTATGCAGTAATTGCTGCTGTGTGCCTTCGCCACAATCGATGAGTAGCCACGGGCGCGACTTTTTATTTTGACTGTTGCTATGCGGCTGGTTGCCTTTTGATGAACCAGACGCATGAGGATTCAAGCACTCGATTGCCAATGCTGTTACATTACGCTGCTTAGTTGGCACGCCTGCGGAGGTGCCCAAAAAGGTTAATTTCAGCATAGGTCATGTCTTTTATTTATTAGAGGCACGGGTTAGGACCGTTGGCATATCATGGTTTTTTGACCGTCAACCATTTGTCCACCATTGGCCGTACATTCATTGACCATATTAGATTCATAAGATTTCCAGCCACCATAAAAACTAGCGGCGCACAGAATCACAACCAGTAGTTTTTGTGACCAAGATTTGATAGATACTTGCTGGTTATCAACCAGTTGCCTATTTTGCAAGTTATGATCTAGCGACTGCTTAGCATCTGTGTCTTTCTTTGTTTTTGCATGATGCGATGTATTCAAGTCTGTCATTATTTTATCCTAAAAAAGGCTTTGCTTATGAATAAACAAAACCTTTTATCTAATATCACCTCAAGTATTGAGAGGTGTTTAAGTGTTTATACAAGTATCTTTTAAAACTGCGGTGTTCCGCCCTTTGCCTCAGCACGCTTAAAAGCGGGGCGCTCTTGACAGCGTTTGAGCCAGTTCAATAGATTGGCGTATTTAGATTGATCCATACCTGCACGCGCATTAGAGGCGGCGACTACGATATACATTTGAATATCAGCGGCACTGAACGTCTCCCCTGCAAACCAGTGACTGTCTTGGAGCTGCTGCTCCATCAGATTTAGGTTGTTGATAATATTATTGTTGATCATGCCATCTTCAACTTGTTTGCGAATACCTTTACTGATCGGCTTGATCAGCATAGGCGATCGTTCAACGACTTTACTAAATACCAGACGCATAACTAATTGTGGCATCGCCGTGGCTTCGGCAAAATGCAACCAAAAAGTATAATCTTCCCACGCCGCTTCATTATCATCAGTAGGCTTAAACTGATGTTCTTTATCATAGTGTCTAAGCAGGTATTCGATGATAAAACCGGACTCAGCCAAAGCGCGATCACCCACTTCAAGCACCGGCGTGTGTCCCAACGGATGCACTTTTTTTAAGCTCTCAGGTGCAAGATACGCCTTAGTACGCTCATAGGTTGTCAGCTCATAATCCAGCTCCAACTCTTCTAGTAGCCATAAAATGCGAAACGAGCGCGAATTGTTTAAATGATGCAGAGTTAACATAAACCGTCCTAGTGATATATTGTTTTAAATCAGCCATAATCTCTTAAATATGGCGCCACGTTTTGAATTAAATATGGCACCACTGTTCTCGATAATAGCGTAATTTTTGCCCCTTTGACACTGCAACTTTGTAGAACTGTGACGAAAGTTATGAATAAAAATACCGGCTCAAGGTAGCACAAAGTCCCAAACAACGAGACAGGTAGCTTTTGACTCGCAACCATCGTCAGTGACATCGCAGCAGTACTGATGATGCCCAGTAACGGCAACAGATACCAAAGCTTATGGTTAGTGATTGCCACCTCAAAGCCACCATTCATATATAACGCAACCAATACGACTGGTAGCAACAATACAAGATCAGAGATCAAGCCTGTGATAGACGGTACGGCCAGTTTACGACGCAGCAAGTAGTACGGCGGATAACCCAAGCATACAAACAAAGTCGCCCAAGAGATCGCACCATATTCAAAGATATCGTAAGCAATACCAAGACCTGCACATATAATCGCAGCCCACTGTAGCAAGCTCATATCTTCATTATAAAAAAAGCGACCGACCACGATCATTATCATCGGGTATAAGAAGTAGCCCAACGTCACCTCAAGCCCCAAGCCATTGACTGGTGCCCACATAAATATCCAAATTTGCGCACCCAAAATCGGAGTGGGTAATATAAATAAAAACCACTCTTTGGCGTTTTTTAGTGTTTTTAGATAATCAAAAATATGCTGCCACTGCTTTAGCACACTCACTAGCAGCACCAGACTAAAAAACATCGTGAGCACACGCCACGAAGCAACTTGCGTACCTGATAACGGTTGCAATAGCAAACCAAATAGGAACAGCAATGAGTATAAAAAATTTGCAGCCACAGCAGTGATCGTACCCTGCGAGGTTTGGTTAGTAGTCAACATCACAACAGCCTTTAGAGATTGGGGCCCATCCTTTGCAATTTTAAAAAAAACAAAAGCCTCAGACGATAACGTCTGAGGCTTTTGCATATAAGGTCGTCGCGCAATCTAAGATAAACGCTTTTAATGTATCTTGCTACATCATGGGCGGCATTATGTCAAAGTCGGAATAGATAAGCAATGCTACTGTGCATCTAGTGCATTAATTTCTACATCCAGTAAATTTAATGTATATAAGTGCTTATCTTGCATCAAGTTGTTCGAGTTTTTGCTGTATCTTATCCATCTTTTTTTGATAGCGACGGATTTTGCGAAAGCGATGCGCTTTTAGCACACCATCGATACGCTGATTGATAAAATGACGACGCGGCGGAAAGCCGCCGACCTGCGGCTCTCTATAGCCATGCAAGCGGTCATTACGCTGACGAACGAGATAGCCTATCGCACTATCGATTATCATGACCACTAGGGCAAGTGTAATCATGCCGTACATAAAGAGCGAGCCACCTTCATCAAGACTTTGACTCAGAACGGTAATGGACAACACAAATAACAGTAGCGGCTCTATGTAGCTCAGCGCCCCAAATAGCGAGACCGGCAACTTGCTACTCGCAATCATCGTCAGCGACATTGCCAGTGCACTAAATGCACCCAGCAATGGCAGTAGGTACCAAAACTTCATATTTTGTGCCGCCACACTAAAACCACCAGTGAGATAAAGCATGATCAATACCACTGGCGTCAGCAATGTCAAATCAAACAACAAGCCAGTAATGGGCGGTACAGCAAGTGTGCGGCGCAATAGATAATACGGCGGATAGCCCAAACATACAAATAGCGTCACCCAAGACACCGAACCATATTGAAAAATGTCGTAGCCAATACCGAGCGCTGCCAGTATCGCTGCCGCATACTGCAAGACACTCATATCCTCACGATAAAAAAACCGACCAAGCACAATCATCACAAGTGGCAATAAAAAATAGCCCAAGGTGACATCCAGTCCAAATCCATTCACGGGTGCCCACATAAACAACCAAATCTGGCCGCCCAAGATCGGTGCAGGCAATATAAATATCAGCCATTCTTTCAAGGTCTTAAGCGTCTTTATATAATCAAAGACATGCTGCCATTGTTTGGTCAAACTGAGCAAGATGACCAAACTTAACAACATCATCAGCACTCGCCATGAGGCTACCTGTGTCCCCGTTAAGGGCAGCATAAACAGTCCAAACAAAAACATCATCGAAAATAGAAAGCTCGACGATACTGCTGCGACAGTTCCCTGAAAAGTTTGATTGGTCGTAAGCATAACAACAGCCTTAAAAGTAAAATCCTATGTACATTATTAAGAGAAAGTGAATAAAAAATAAAAGCCTCCGACGACAACGTCAGAGGCTTTTTTCTAGGACAATGATCAGAAACTAGACTGAAAAGCTAACTACCAAGACTATTACTCGTCATCGTCTACTGCATCATTATCCAATGTATAATCGTTGGCAATATCGATAGCGTCGTTGGCATCGCTCAAAGCGGTATCGTCAGTTGCAGCATCGATATCTATCTGCTCCTGACCTTCCACCTCAAACGTCCCATCTTCTTTCATTGCATCGACTAATTCATCATCGCCCTCTTCGTGCTCAACACGCGCCATAGCGACCAACTTTTCATCTTTTGGCAGACGAATGAGCGTGACACCTTGGGTGTTACGGCCAGAGCTCGCGACATGCTCAACTGGCGTACGTACTAGCGTTCCTTTGTCAGAGATTAAAATAATATCATCGGTAGCGTCAACCTTGGTCGCTCGCACCAATGCGCCATTACGCTCACTGGTCTTAATGGCGATTACACCACCACCGCCACGGTTTTGCGTATTAAACTCTTCGATAAGGGTACGCTTACCAAAGCCGTTTTCACAAGCAATTAGGATTTCATGTACATCATCTTCGATAACGACCAATGATTTGATAAATTCATCAGTAGCCAAACGCATACCGCGGACGCCTTTCGCTGTACGGCCCATCGCGCGAGCATCATTCTCATCAAAACGAATCGCTTTACCACTTGAAGCAAATAGCATCACTTCTTGATTGCCGTTGGTAATACGAGCACTGACCAATTTATCACCCTCTTCTAGACCAACCGCGATCAAGCCGTTTGAGCGAATATTGGCAAACTGCTTCAGCTCTACGCGCTTCACTGTACCATTAGCCGTGGCAAAGAATACGAAAGGTGGCTCTGCTTGATTGCTATCTTCTACCGAATCGTCATCATTGCTATGCTCTGATACTTCACTTACTACTGATGTGTCTTCCACAATTTTTGGAATTGGCAATATCGTCGTAACGGTTTCGTCGCTATTTAAACCAATTAAATTGACCAACGGACGACCACGAGCACCGCGGCTGGCAATCGGCACTTCAAACCCACGTAAGCTAAAGACGCGGCCACTGTCAGTGAAGCACAATACCGTAGAGTGCGTTGATGTCACGACCAGATGATCAATCACATCATCTTCTTTCATCGCGGTTGCAGACTTGCCTTTACCACCACGCTTTTGCGCGACATAATCATCAATCGGCTGAGTTTTGGCATAACCAGTACGTGAGACGGTCATAACAACGGTTTGCTCAGGAATCAGGTCTTCACGGCTGAAGTCCATGCGTGAGTCGATGATGTCGGTACGACGCTCATCACCAAAGTTATCACGAATCTCAATCATCTCATTAGAGATAATGCTCATAAGCTTATCAAAATCACCCAGAATAGACTCTAAATGTGCAATTTCACGCAGTAAGTCTTGGTATTCTTCGGTCAATTTATCTTGCTCAAGACCCGTCAAACGATGCAATTGCATGTCTAAAATCGCATTGACCTGCTCAAGTGACAAGCGATAACGCTCCTCGCCTTCGATCAGACCAAACGGCGCTTTAGGATCTTCGCCATCGATAAACTCAGGACGTACTGACTGACTACCAGCAGCAGTCAACATCGCAACGACACTGCCTGAACCCCACGTATTATTTAATAGACTTTCGCGCGCCAATCCACGGTTTGCAGAGGCTTTAATCGTCGCAATAATCTCATCGATATTCGCCAGTGCCACTGTCAGACCTTCGAGCAGGTGACCACGAACGCGGGCTTTGTTCAATTCATAAATCGTACGGCGTGTCACGACTTCTTGACGATGACGGACAAATGCAGCGATAAGCTGACGCAAGGTCAATAGCTTTGGCTGACCATTATCAAGCGCGACCATATTGATACTGAAGCTAGACTCAAGCGGCGTCTGCAAGAACAAGTTATTAACGATAACTTCCGCTGTCTCACCGCGACGCAAGTCAATAGCGATACGCATACCGTCTTTATCAGACTCATCACGAATCTCGCTGATGCCCTCGATTTTTTTATCACGAACAAGCTCTGCGATACGCTCGATTAGTTTGGCTTTATTCGCCTGATAAGGGACTTCGGTAAATACGATGCGCTCACGATCGCGGTTGACGCCAGTATTGCTCATCGGCTCGATATGATAACGACCACGAATATGCAAACGGCCTTTACCCGTACGATAAGCATCTAAAATGCCCGCGCGACCATAGATAATACCGCCCGTAGGAAAGTCAGGGCCTGAGATGTGTGACATTAACTCTTCGGCTGAGACTTGTGGGTT
The DNA here is from genome assembly GCF_001921765.1 of Psychrobacter sp. C 20.9. NCBI lineage: Bacteria > Pseudomonadati > Pseudomonadota > Gammaproteobacteria > Moraxellales > Moraxellaceae > Psychrobacter > Psychrobacter sp. C 20.9. The sequence continues at coordinate 72,529 of NZ_MRYC01000004.1, forward strand.
CTCTGCATAAGCCAAGCAAGCGTTGATGACTTCCGTGAGGTTGTGCGGTGCCATATTGGTCGCCATGCCGACAGCAATACCCGTTGCACCATTGACCAATAAGTTAGGAATACGCGCTGGCATTACGCTTGGCATGCGCTCAGAGCCGTCGTAGTTGTCTTCCCAATCGACCGTATCTTTGTCCAAATCTGCCAGCATCTGATGAGTCAGCTTGGTCATACGTACTTCGGTATAACGCATGGCAGCCGGAGGATCATCATCGATCGAACCAAAGTTACCTTGACCATCCACCATTGGATAGCGCAAGCTGAAATCCTGCGCCATACGGACGATGGCATCATAGACAGCACTATCGCCATGTGGATGGTACTTACCGATCACATCACCAACCACACGAGCTGATTTTTTGTACGGTTTATTATAGTCGTTTGATAGCACGTGCATGGCATACATCACGCGGCGGTGTACAGGTTTGAACCCATCACGCACATCAGGCAGCGCACGCGAGACGATCACGCTCATCGCATAATCCAAATACGACTGCTTTAGTTCATCTACGATGCCAATAGGACTGACCGATTCGCTCATATACACTCCTTTACTCACATTTTTTTCTAACGTTGACACATCGCTTATGGCACCCACAGATCATATAAAAATACTGCCACATAAATGGGCAGTCATGATCAAAATACATACCATAAAAAAACACTGCTACACGTGCAAAACAATAGGAAAATAGTGATACGGTTTTTGTTAAAAACAATGTTTAATAAAAGAAGCTATTTTAGCACAAATTTGCTGATTTAGGGGGTTCTAACCACCATTAAAATCAAGCCAGACGGTTCATGCGCAGTGATATTTTGAATTACCCATACACTCTAAAATAATTCTAATGACAGGTTTTTTTTGATTGGCTGATTTTGCCATTTTTACAGACGAACTTACAACCTGCTGAGCAAAGAGATACTCCGTCCATCTTAGCTGAACAGAGCCTACCAATTGTTCTAACATGAGCTAATGGGTTTCATAACCATACTATTTTCATAAGTATATGATGATTTAAATTACGTCAATGAGGCTATTTTTTTAGTGACGCTGGACAAAAAAATCCTAAGCGTTACACTAACTCATCTTTTATAAAACTCGAATAACGACCTAACAGGCTACTTTTATTATGGATATCATTCTTGCGATTGTTTGGATTTTAGCAATGGTGCTATATAGCTTTTCGAGCGATTATGTTGCTAGTTTTCCTAACCATAACAATCGCGCTGTACCCTATGTCCGTTGGGGAGCACTTTTAGTCGCCATGGCTTTGTCAGCATATTTAGCAAAAGCCTATCAAGAAAACCTACAAGGCAACGGTATGTGGGTATTTGTTATCGTCGTATTTGTCATTATTGTTTTAGCCAAGATCGTCTTTAAATGGGTCATTAATAGACGTTTGAAACGCTAGGCTATACTGGATATTTTTGTTGCTCTCAACCTCTCCTCTATTGATCTGAACGCCTTATGACAACTGAACATCAAAACAACCAACTTGGCCTAAACCAAGCCACCGCACCAGAAGACACACGAGCAGATCGTAGCTTCGATACCATTGCCGATCATTTTGAAAAAAAGGTCTATGGCGGCTTAAAAGGTGAAATCCGATTGGCGGTATTACGCCGTGATATTGTTGAATATAGTACACAAATGAGTGAAGCGCTTGGACGACCGCTGCGTATCTTAGATGTGGGTGCAGGGCTTGCACAAATTGCCATAGAGCTTGCTACTCAAGGTCATAGCGTCGTCATCAACGATATCTCAGCAAATATGCTTGAGAAGGCAAAAGCAAACGCTGAACAAATCGATCAAGCGCTGGATATTACATGGTACGTCTGTCCATACCAAGCGCTTGAAGAAACGCTAGGTAAAGAAGAAAACGATAAGTTTGATTTGATCCTATCGCACGCGCTACTTGAATGGTTGGCAGAGCCTGCTTCCGTCATGGACTTCTTTGATCAATATCTAACCGATGATGGCGCGCTATCTTTGTGCTTTTATAACCCTGCAAGCTTTGATTATCGCAACCTCATCATGGGAAATTTTAATTTACTCGATAATACAGACTACAAGGCGGACAATAAGAAAAGCCTCACTCCCAATCATCCCGTTGCTAAAGAAGAAGTGGAGTCTTGGTTGAAGGCGCATGACTATCAGACGGTACGTAGCAGTGGTCTACGAGTATTTCATGACTATGCACCGCTCAAGCGTGGCGGGCATAACGATCCAGATGCAGTAATAAGGATGGAGCTGCGCTACTCACAATTAGAGCCATACAAATGGCTTGGACGGTATTTGCATATTTTGGCTAAACGGTAAACTTAGACAACCGCTCAAAAGCTGTGAAGGCTGCTAAACGTCTTCATCAACTCTCGATGATCTGTCATATTCTGACCAAGTGGTGGCATTGACCTCTTTTTCGTCAAACACGACCACATGCTCCAATAACGGCAAGATACCAATATGTGAACCAATTTCATGATTATGATGGCTAGCAACCAGTGATAATATGGTCTGTCCGTCATCTAACTGTAGACGGTACAAATAGTTGGCACCGCGGAACACTCGCCCAATCACCAAGGCTGTCTGCGTACTATCATCATCATGGATGATATCGTCAGGACGCACGAGCACTTTGATTGGTGTACCATTTGGATAATCATATTCGCAGTACTGTGGTTGTCCTGATTGATCATAGACTTCCATGCGGCGATAGATATTGCCAAGCGCCGTCTCCACACGACCTTCTTTGATGATACCGTCTATCATCGCGCCTTCGCCGACGAACTCAGCGACAAAAGGACTGACAGGCTCATGATACAGCTCGCTTGGTGTTGCCCACTGTACCAATCTGCCCTTATCCATTACCCCGACTTTATCTGCTAACGCAAACGCTTCGTTTTGGTCATGAGTGACCAAGATTGCAGTAGTATTGGTACGTTTGAGAATATCACGGACATTCATTGCCAAGGATTCACGCAATACCACGTCCAGATTAGAAAATGGCTCATCAAGTAGTAGTAATTTAGGCTTCGGTGCAAGCGCCCTTGCAAGTGCCACACGCTGCTGCTGACCACCGGACAGCTCATTTGGACGTTTATCCGCATGCTCCGTCAGTTCGACCAGGCTTAGCATCTCAGCCACACGAGCTTTTTTGTCAGCAGCTGACCATTTATTGAGGCCAAAGGCAATGTTTTTTGCCACGCTCAAATGACCAAAAAGCGCATAATCTTGAAACACCATCCCCATGCCGCGCTTGGCTGGTACCACGGCAAAAGAGTGCCGAGCTGTTTTTTCCGTTAGACGTTGATTGTTTAAATGGATAGTACCGCCGCGGCTTTGCTCCAGTCCTGCAATCGCTCGCAATGCCGTGGTCTTGCCGCAGCCACTATAGCCCAAGAAGCAACCAATCTCTCCTTGCTCGAGCATCAACGACATGCCATTAACTACAATAGTATCGTCATAGCCGACAATTAGGTTTTGTACACTAAAATATGGATTGGTCGCGATAGTGCTCTCAGTATCTTGGCGCGCAGTATCGGCTTGTTCTACAGGCTTGCTGGATTGAGACTGGGTTGTCCGAGTTTGCAAGACTGGTGATTTTTTGACAGGAGTACTACGTGCTCCATTCTTTACGGACTGAGCGCCTGATGAGTCGTTCATTGAATCAGTGTACATAGACAATCCCAGTTCGCTATTAGTAAATACAATGTTGGATAAAGCAGTAAAAATGATAATATAAGTTAGGTCAAGCACCATTAAACATGGCACATTTATAAGCAGCAATGGCGGTTAGCCTTGTTTGTCACTTTGACGCAATAGTATCCAAACAGGAAGTAAGCCAACCAGTACAATCAGTAGGCTCGGTAATGCTGCCCGCCCCCACATACCTTCGCTGGTCATTTCAAACACGCGTACCGCCAGCGTATCCCAGCCCTGCCTGCGTGTCATCAATGTGATCGGCATCTCCTTCATCACTTCGACAAACCCCATTAACAATGCCGTTAGTACCCCAGGACTAAGCACTGGTAGCATCACATGACGCCAACGCTGGTACGCACTGTCACTAAGCAGTTTCGCTGCGGCCTCTTGATTGACGGTCAATCGTTGCAACTGCCGTTCCACTGGCTGAAAACTCACCGTCATAAAACGCGTCGACAATGCCAATAGCATAACGATCACACTGCCTGAGAGCACCTGCTGCGAGGTGATACCAAAAGCAATCATTTGATTGTCTAGCCACGCAATAGGAATAAAAATACCCACTGCCAATACCGTACCTGGCACGACGTAGCCTAAATTAGCGAGCGTGGTCATCAGTTTAGTCGATTTATCAGGATATTGCCGCTTGATCCACGCAATAATCACTGCCAAAAAGGCAATAAAAAGCGTGGTCATACTAGCAATCATAAGGCTGTTGGTCACAAAATCAATATAGCGCGCATCAAAATCTTGGCGGAAATTCAATGCAGTCCAATAAATCAGCTGCAAAAACGGCACTAGAAAAGCCAGCAAAAATACAAACGTACACAGCAAGCTCATCCCTATTTTGGCAGGAGTACTGGCGTCGAAACGCTGGTTGCTACCTTGCGTAATCGAACTACCGCGCTTGGCCTGCCAATACTGCTCAAACAGTACTACAATAAAAATCACACCAATGAGCAACGCTGCTAACTGAGCCGCTGTGGTCAAACTAAAAAAGCCAAACCAGGCTTTGTAAATAGCGGTGGTAAACGTATCGACATTGAATACCGAGACCGCGCCAAAATCTGCCAATGTCTCCATACTTGCCAGCAATAAGCCACCGATAATCCACGGCAGCGCTTGCGGTAATGCCAACCGAAAAAACACACGGCTACGGCTCAAACCTAGCATCTGCCCTGCTTCAATCGCCCGCCGACCTTGTGACAAAAACGCCTGACGCGCCAGCAAATACACATAAGGATAAAATGCCAGCGACAACACTAAACCTGCACCCCAGACATTGCGTATTGAGGGAATCGCTGTCGTGATACCAAAATCGCGCAGTCCTGTCTGTAACGGCCCACTAAAATCCACAATACCAATGGTGACAAATGCCAATACGTAAGCCGGTATGGCAAGCGGCAACATGAGCGCCCACGAAAAAAACCGCTGACCAGGGAAGCGGTACATGCTGGTTACCCAAGCGAGAACCGTACCGATAGTACCCGATATAACAGCCACCATGAACAGTAAAATCGCCGTATTTTTGAGCACTTGCGGCAGTACGTATTCTGCCATATGTGTCCAAATATCGGCGACTGGTTGCGTCCACGACAACAACACGATCAAAATCGGCACCAGCATAAACAACGAAATCAGCCCTAAGACTGATTTCGAGATAATACGTTTACGAAGGGCATAGTCTTGACTGACCGTCTGATTGTCATCAGCTCTGCTACTGATTGGATCTTGCTCGCTAACAGACGCATCTGGCGTTGTGATCATAGTATCATTACCGTGTCATACTCACTCATCGAGACTTTTTAAGCGCCTACCAAACTCAAAACGGTCATTGTTTCATGACTAAACATTTCATCATCAGATTTTAGCAAATTATCTTTTAAAACGATGATGTTGAGCTTGGTATCTTGCTTGATGATAGTCTTTTATTTATAACCCGCTTTGTCCATCATTTGAATGGCTTGAGTTTGTAGCTCACCAAATTTCTGTACGTTGATATCGTCTTTTTTGAACTCGCCCCAAGATCTGAGCATTTCTGACTCATCCACCCCTTCTTTGACTGGGAATTCTTTGTCTGAGCTGGCGTACAAACCTTGCGCCTCATCAGATGACAACCACTCAATCAGTTTAAGCGTACCGTCTGGATTGTCTGACCCTGTAACCACGCCCGCGCCTGAAACGTTTACATGTGTACCAGTGGTGCCTTGGTTTGCCCAGAATATTTTCACAGGGAAGTTTGGTTTTTCGTCTAATAGGCGGCCATAGTAATAACTGTTGGCGATACCAACTTCACACTGACCAGCAGCAATCGCCTCTAGCATGGCGGTATCATCACTGAACACGTCAGTGGCAAGATTATCAACCCAACCACGGATGACAGCTTCTGTTTTTTCTTCACCCATATGCTCTATCATGCTGGCCACAAGTGACTGGTTATAGACCTTTTTAGAAGTACGCAAGCATAGTTTGCCTTTCCACTTTGGATCCGCCAAATCTGCATAAGTCGATAATTGATCGGCGCTGACTTTGCTTGGGTCATAAAAAATCGTACGCGCGCGCAGTGATAGACCTGTCCATTGACCTTTTGGATCGCGATACTTTGCAGGGACATTGGCCTCTAGCACAGACGACGCTACTGGTTGTAGTAAACCCTGCTGAGCCGCTTGCCATAAGTTACCCGCATCCACCGTCAGTAGCATGTCAGCTGGAGTGTTTTGACCTTCGGCTTGCAAGCGCGCCATCAGTGGGCCAGTTTTGTCTGTGACAAGTTCAATCTTGACACCAGTCTGTTCAGTATAGCGGTCTAGCAATGGTTTAATCAGCTGCTCATTACGTGAAGAATAAATAGTAATTGTTTGACCATCTGCACTGGTCGCACCGTCATCATTAGCTGCTTGCTGTTCAGTTTCAGTACCAGCCTCTGTTGTCTCTGTCTCCACGCTGTCTTCGGTTGTAGAAGAATTGCTACAGCCAACCATTCCCAACATCAGGCCAAATATGGCAGCAGACAATACAGGCTTGGTGGTGACTAGATTAGTGCGGATGGTGTTCAGTGGCATGGTTTTCCCCATAGTAATGCGATAAAAAAGAGACGACAAATAGTGAGATAAAATGGTCAAAGCCCCTATTGTTGGGATTTGTTGGACCATAATTATGGAAACAACATACTAATAGAAATGAGATTAACTATCAATACATTTATCTAACCCAAGATGCTGAAATTATTTGGCTTATTAGTCATTTTCTAAAGCTAAGTTGTACCCAAAACAGCTCTTGTGTTTTTGTACTCCCGCACTCTTGGAAATGGCAAATATATTAACGAACACCAAACCAATTTAGAGCAGCCATTGCCCTAACATAACATTGACCGCCGCTTCTGTACGCAATATACGCGGCCCTATATGTAATGGCGTGCACCCGTGTGCGGCGAGTAGCGCTATCTCATAATCGATCCAACCGCCTTCAGCACCGATGCAGACCAAACTGGGCAATTCTAATGTTGTATCTAATTGTCGAAATTCAGAAAATGACTGCTCAGCATAAGGGTGTGCAACGATCGCTCGATTACTCACCAAACTGGTAAGCGTATCCTCGACAAATGGCTTAAAACGTTTTTGTAGCGTAATACGAGGTGCAATCGTATCAACCCCTTGTTGCAGCCCTTCTAATACAAATTCATCAAGACGCTCAAGCAGCGGACTTTGCCAATAGCTTTTTTGCGTGCGATAGCTGTTAACAAGCACAATATCGCGTACGCCAAGCGCCGTCATATCCATGATCAAACGCCGCAATACTTTGGGACGAGGTAAGGCTAAAACGACGGTTAGATCCAGTTTGGCTGGCGGGGTAATACCGAGCTGAACATCGTATAAATGAATACTATCAGCAGCAATATCCTCAATGACAGCCGTACCAAGATTGCCACCTAGCTGCCCAATTTTGAGCGTGTCACCAACTTTTGCGCCCAGTATGTTATTGACATGGTCGACTTGCACCACGTCATTGATCTTTGCCGTGTTTGCAGAGAAATTTTCAACGGGCAGTAATATACAATTCATAATATCTCTTGCCCTAAATTTTGAGGAAAATATTGCTCAATAACGTCCTCAATCATCGCAAGCTGACGAGTCAACACTGCTTGCTGCTGTACGGTTATTGTCTCACCCGCCTGTCCTGCGTGCGTCGCTAATGGTAAATCACTTAACCACACCTCTAGCTGCTGACAAATAAGTGCGATGTCATCAGTGCTATCAGTACCGTACTGATAATTTACTGTACTTTTAGCGCATTCATTTGAGCTATTTATCGTCATTGGACGATAAAACTGATTGTTTGGTTGATATAAAGCGCCCACCTCGGCCAGTTTATCGACCACACTTTGGCACGATTGGGTGTAACGACCCATGATAATAGGCGTTGCCACGCTCGCAGGTTCAACGGGATTGTGTCCGCCTATGTCTACTAGCGACCCTCCAACCAATGCAACATTTGCCAGTGTATACCAAGTCATCATCTCACCCATGCTGTCCGCCAGATAGACTTGCGTGTCTGCATTGATGGCCTCATCAAGACTGCGCCGTGCCATTGTTAGACCAGTCTTTTCGATCAATGCTGCGACTTCATCAAAACGCTCAGGATGTCTGGGCACGATGATCAGCAACGTATTGGCGAGTGATAACTGCGATAATATCTGCTGATGTAACGATAGCGCCGTCTCTTCTTCGCCGTTATGAGTGCTTGCTGCCACCCAAACTGGTCGGCCTGCTATCGCTAACGCCTTTGCCAGCGCATTTTTTTTAGAGGGTATCTGCACACTTGCATCTTTTGCATCAACAGCTAAATTATCGGAATCGATAGCTTCCACATCAATTTTAGGCGTATTGATGACCCACTTTAGCGACCCTGCTACGCGGATCTGTGCGCTATCCGCCCCTAATTGACGAAAGCGTTTGGCAGAATCGCTGTCTTGCGCAATGATGAGCGCAAGGTTTTTCATCATGCTGGTACTCACCGCACCGATTTTTTGATAACTTTTAAAAGAAGACGCCGAGAGACGACCATTGACTAAGATACTTGGTATCTGATGCTCAGCAAGCTTGGTCAAGATATTCGCCCATAGTTCAGTTTCGACAAACAGCGCGGCGATAGGCTGTACGTGCGTCAAAAATGTCTCGATCACGTCAGGAGTATCAACGGGGACATAACTGTGGCTCATGCGGTTTTGAGCGATTGCATCTGCAAACCTACTGGCACCGCGAGCAAAACCTGTCTGCGTGGTGTTGGTCAACCATATCTGATAGCCACTAGCCAGTAATGCGTCTAATAAAGGTGCAACCGTATTGGTCTCACCCAACGATACCGCATGACACCAAATCACACCTTTATTACTGTGACCAGTAATCGCTGGACGCGGTGGATATTGCTTGCCAAAACGCTGAGCAACTTCTTGCTGATAATTGTCACGTTTGTGAGAGCGCCGCCATACTTGCAGACGGTATAGCGGCTTTAACACACCGATCAGAAATTGATAATAAAATGGCGTCTGATACACTGCTCGGTCAGTTAGTGGCTTATTGTCTAGTAGCATGGTATCAGTGGAGTTGGACGAGGCGTCAGATGGAGTATGAGATGATGGCATGGAGTAGCCCAGATTAGTAATGAATCAAACAGCAGAAAGGTAAATATAAAAACGCGCCAATTCTACCTGAAATCAGCGCGTAACCATAAACTTTTAAAAGTTTACTGAGTAAATAGCGATTAGACGATAATCAGTATCAGTACCGCAACCACGATCACTGCACCAAACAGTAACTGATAGCGCTTGATACTGTGCTGCTCTTGTTTTTGCGTCGTGATCAGCGCTTGCGCTTGTTCCCATTGAGACACAAGGTTTGCCGCCTCTATATGACCATTATCTGCCGCTTGCTCTAGCCAGTATTTACCACTGTCTATATCTTGAGGAATACCAACACCTTGATAGTACAGCTTGCTAAGTAAACGCTGGGCACGGCTGTCGTTTTTGCTAGCGGCTTGCTTCACCCATTCCACGCCAGATTTTTTAGCTTCCTCATCATCTGCCGTGAGTCCTTCGCCAAGCAACTCGTACATGGCCAAGCGTAGCATGGCAGCCGTATTACCCGCTTCTGCAGCCGCCTGTAATGCTAGCAATGCTTTATTTTTTGCTGCTATATGATTGTCTGAAAAGACAACTTGGCTACGCGGTTTATCCTGCTTGGCAATGTGCTGCTCAAACTGATCGAGGACTTTGCAAGCTTGCTGATATTCAGTCACGCCTGCTGTTTGCGGCACCTCAATCTCGTCTAAATCTATGAGCAGCTGTGTAAACATTTCTGGTGTCGGTGGGGTTTTCACAAATGACTTAGGTTTAATAACTGGCGATTCTACCTTCGTCAGCTCAGGTTTTATTTGAAGCTCTGGTTGGCGCGGCGCGGTACTCACTAATGGTTTAGATACAGTAGTTGCAGCAGAAGGGCGCTCGATATTGGCTGATACTATATTAACATCAGCCAATTCATTATTTACTGGTACGTCCTCTGATGCCTCATAATGACTAGCAGGTTGACTTGTACTGATAGTCGTACTCGAATCTATCGTTGAATGAATGCTTTGGGTCGTATTATGCGTTGCTGACTCAGTCTTTAAATAACTAAGAGTATCTGGATTACTCGCTTGATCCGATAAATCTGGCAATCTTGCGCTGACTGCTTGATACAACCCACCAGCTACTTGCCCGCCTTGTACCGCTTCAAACGGTCGATCGATATGACCAAACAGACGCAGCCCTATGACCTCTAGCGGAAAGAATAGTGACGCAGCATCTTTAGACGCCTCATCCCTATAGCTGGCGGCCATATGCTGATAAAAGTCATCGGTAATCAATGACAGCTCAGGATAGCGTTTGCGTAGCTCAAACTGCCCATACCAGCGTGGTCTGTTTTCCCACTGCTGTGCCAATACCCGACCTGCATAAAACGCCAAAAACACCATAAAGTTGCGATAGTGCTCATCGACCAGTAATGTCGCCTCGTCCCATATACCGCCTTTTATCATGTCACGGCGTACCTGAGACAATAGTGTATCAATACGCTGTAAGCTCTCAAGCGACTCATCTAGCGCACAATTATGTAGCTCTGTCTCATATGCGATACCACCTGCGATAGGACGCCCAGCTAAGAAATCTTTCCAGTAGCCTTCTGCAATATAATCGAGTGGTGTTAAGGGCGAGGCAGACATAGACAGGCGTGTCCTTTTTTAGATAAGTTGATTATAGAGACAATGATAATGATTAAAAATATGAGCATAAAAAACACGGACAGGTTACCTTAACCTAAAATTGAGCGTGCTACAATAAAGGACTAAACAAGCGTACAACATTATCAAATAGGCGTTTTGATCCATGGCGCTGCTGCCACTCTTCATTGCCCAAAATACGGCAACTTTGTAAATATATTTCTTGACATTCAGCCACTTGAGCGACCATCTCTGGCGTATAAATCGCCAAGCTGACTTCCATATTTAAATAAAAACTGCGCATATCAATATTGACCGTACCAAACAGGCAGTAGTCATCATCGATAACCACGGTTTTTGCATGTAGCAACCCCCCTCGAAATAACGCAATAGTCACGCCAGCATCCAGCAGCTCTTGATAATAAGCTTGTGAAGCATGCTGCACCAAAAACGAATCGACTTTTTCAGGGACAATAATCGTCACCTCAACGCCGCGCTTTGCCGCTATCGTCAGTGCACCTGATAGCGACTCATCGGGTACAAAGTATGGGGTGGTGATACGTATGCGCTTATTGGCACGGTGAATCACAGTCACTAACGTATTGTAAATCACATGCGCTGTCAGCTGCGGTGCTGACGGTATGAGCTGTGCTATCACCTTGTCTACGACAGGCATCTTCGGTATCACAATTGAAGTGCTACCGATATCTGGCTGCTCGTGATAATCAATCGTATCACCCAACACCTTTACTCGACTATTCAGATCGTTGATAGTTGGGTCCATCACATACAATTTACGCGTGTAATTGTTAACTCGCTGATGTAGCTCAGCGAGATTGTCGTTATTTTCAGCACCAATATCAGTAACAATAACTTTGGCCATGGCGGTATTGATACTAATAGAGTGCTGGCTGGTGGTTCTAATCGCCACATCAATCCACTGTCCGACATTTTTATTTTGCTTAAAAAACCTCGGATCGACCAAATTAAAGCTACCGATATAGCCAATATACTCATCGATGACCACCATCTTACGATGATTACGTAAATCAGAGCGCTTAAATAGTGTCTTTAATAGACCTACTGGCAACGATTGATGGACAAAAACACCCGCTTTTTCTAACTTATGATGGGCACTACTATTAATAAAACTAAAACTGCCTACGCTATCTGCCAATATGTGACACTCTACGCCGCGCTGAGCCGCTATGGACAACGCTTCTATCACATCGAGCACTTGTCCTTTTGGATATACAATATAAAACTCCATAAAGACGGTCCGCTGTGCGGCGTGGATATCCTCTATCAAACGCTGAAAAATCGATGCAGGATCTGTTAACAACTGCATTTGATGATCGGAAAATACTCCTAGCCCTGTCCAGCGCGTTCCTATTTGGCTCACACCGCGGTATTTGATGGGTAGCAGATCTTGTCCTTTATCAAACACCAGTTGCTCGCGCCGTGCCATGTCATTCATCATGATGCTTGCTTGATCCACGCGCTCACGGTAGCGTCGTCCAATCATCGGCTCACCTAGTAGTATGTATGCAAACAGACCGAACACGGGCACGGTATAAAGCACTGCAATCCAAGCAATGGATACACCAATATTACGCTGCACTGATACAACGCGTAACGTCATAACAATCATCAGCATAATATGAAATATCAGACCTAGACCTGCGTACTCTCCCCACGTCCAGTTAGTAAAGATCTGCCCAATCGTAAAAATATCTATGCTGGCCTCCCTCAATCATGCTCAAAAAACAAAGTATCCGTAGTATAGTAGCTTTTCGCTGTCAAACAACTGCTAACAATCATAACCTGCCTCTAAAAAATACAAGTAAGTATCTACCATATATTACTGTTTTTAATACCATTAAAAATTTATTTCCGATTATTTCATAAAATAGTTAAAATAACATTTGACAGCCAAGTGTAAATCTATATAATACACACCCACAGCAAGGGTACTTACTTGGATAAGCTCAGCTGATTAAGTTAACATTGAGTGTGACAGCTAATGTTAATGAAGCAATACAGAAATTCTATTTAAAGAATCTCTCTTGTAGTAGAAGTTATACCTTATATTGGGTACTGAGCTTCTAGAATTTACAAAAATGTAAATTCTCTTTCGCTCGGACGAAGCAGTGTTTCGTTTGCTCCTCGCTCAGGGTGATTAGCTCAGTTGGTAGAGCGTCTGCCTTACACGCAGAATGTCGGCGGTTCGAATCCGTCATCACCCACCACTTCTTAGCAAGTGGCTAAACAAGCTAAGAGACCTAAGCAGCGGTAGTTCAGTTGGTTAGAATACCGGCCTGTCACGCCGGGGGTCGCGGGTTCGAGTCCCGTCCGCTGCGCCATATTTAAAACGAATTTAAACGATTAAGTTTAAGCAAGTTTCGCCCCAAACATTACATTGTTTGGGGTTTTTTTGTGTCTGCGTTTTTTGTCTATGTTCCTTCTAATATAACTACCTCTCGATAAGCATCTATTTTGTATTCGCAATAGTTATAATCATCCAACGGACGTGCAGGTATTTTAGTACTATGGACGCTGACTCATGCGACTCACACTAGCAATCAACGCCACCATTACTACGCCCATGATAATCAAAATACCAGACATCATGTGCGCCGCTTCATAGTTGAGCGCTTCTACTTGCTCATATATCGCAATCGACACTACCTTGGTCTCACCTGAGATACTCCCCCCTATCATTAACACCACACCAAACTCACCAATGGTATGAGCAAAACTTATCAAACTACCCAAAATAATACCCACGCGCGCTTGCGGTAAGGCTACCTTGACGAAGCGGCGCAGACGACTGGGTTCTAAAAGATGCGCGACTTCCGTGACACTTTGCGGAATACGCAAAAACTGTGCATACACTGGCTGTATATAAAAAGGCAGTGAGTAAATAATAGACCCAACCACTAGACCTTCAAAAGTAAAAATAAGCGGACTAATATTGTGCTCAATCAGCCATTGACCGATACCCATACTTGGACTTAGCAGTAATAATAAATAAAAGCCAATAACCGTAGGCGGGAGCACCAGAGGCATAGCAATAATACCCATAAGCAGAATTTTAAGACGCCCAACTGCCTTCTTTTGACTTGGTTTGGCAAGCCAATAAGCAACAGGGGTCGCAAACAACAGTAAGCACAAGGTCGTGACAGAAGCGAGCTTAATACTCACCCAAAATGGACTGAGCATATCTGACATAAGAGACTGGTCGATCATATAATGTCACGGCTCGTTTTATAGGTAGCGTGTCTAGGCTAACGGATTACTGAATGGGCAGGTAGCCTGCTTGCGCGAAGTGCTGTTGTCCTGCATCCGAGCGCAAGTAATCAGTAAACGCCGCTGCTGGGACTGTATTATTGATAACGATACCATCTTGTAAGATGGCTGGATAGGATGCTTTCGGCACAGTAATAAACTGCTCAGGTTTGGCTTTTATCGCAACGAGTTGAGACTGCGCCACAAACCCATAATCCACGCTACCTGTATGGGCGTACTGAAATACTTGACCAATATTTTCTGCCTGTATCAGGCTTTTCTGTGCATTTAATTTTTCATATATCTTTTGTGATTGCAGATAGGATTTTGCAGATGCACCATAAGGAGCGAGTTCAGGATTGGCAATAGAAATCTTGCTATCATCTTTGAAACTAGCACTTGTAAACGCGTCAAGAAGCGATGTTGGCGTAAAATCATTCAAAGGTTTTGTGACACTATAGAGTGCAAGCTGACCTCTGGTATAGGTAAACGGTTGTACAGATTTATCACGCTTGTCATCAGACAGCTTTGCCGGAAACTCTTGATTGGCAGACAAGAATATATCATAAGGGGCTCCTGCCTTGATTTGAGCATATAGCTTGCCAGATGACGCGTAAGTGACTTCAATATCTACGTCGTCTTGATTCGACATATTGCTATCTGTTTGATAGCTATCAATGATATTAGGTAGGACATCAGATAAGTTAGCTGCCGCAGCGATACGTAGTGTTTGGTGCTCAGCACTTGTCGCAGTCGCCGATTCTGCATTCGTACTGTTATCTGCTGTACAAGCATTTAATGCCAGTAGCAAACACGCAGAGGTACTAATAGCAGCTAGTGACCTACCCATTATTGCTGAGCCATTTAGATGAAGCATCTTCGTAATATTCTTGCTTCCAGACAGGAATGTCGGCTTTGATGGTATCTAATATCCAGCGACACGCATCAAATGCTGGATAACGATGCGCTGACACTACCCCCACCCACACTGCCACATCACCAATCTCGAGCGCTCCGATGCGGTGTATTGCTATAGCGTGAGTGATCTCAAAACGCTTTTTGGCTTCTTCTATAATGGCGCGGCCTTGGTTTAGCGCCAAATTCTCATAGCCGTAGTAGCTCAAGCGCTCAACGCTCGTGGCATTGTTATGGTTGCGCACTCGCCCTTCAAAGCAAACAAACGCACCGCAGCTGTCATTGTCTAACGTACTTTTGAGCTTATTTTCGTCAATTGCAATATCGAGTAACGCAAAACCGTCGCGCTCAGCAATAAGATACGCTTCATCGGTACTACGTTTGATGGTCATTGAATGGTTATGGATGTTATCTGTCATTTTTTTCTCTATTTACACTAATTGTGGCGCTATAGCCGCTTATAAATATATACCTAACCACCAGCGACTGGCGTGATAAATACTACGCTATCGCCGTCATTGATTTGATCTGTCCATTTAGCGAAGTAATCGTTCACTGCCACCCGTAGCTCTGCTTGCGGACGACTAAAACGATGCTTTTGACTAAGCTGTTCGTACAGTTCAGTCAATGAGGTATCTTGGGGTAATTTCACAGTCTCTTGCTGACAGTTGGCCTCATCCGCCAAACTGGCAAAATACATGACATTGATATCCATCGTTGATCCGATAGCAGCTTTTGTCTCAATAGCACTCATAAACTTCTCCTTTCTTTGCAAGCGTCCTTGCTTAATATGCGATATATCTCTGTACTTTAATGATACTTTTTACGCTAAGCATGGCGATAATCTGACTTGCCACCTGTTTTTTTAATCAGGTGAATATCATTTATAACGATGTCATGTGATAATGCTTTAGTCATATCATAGATGGTCAAGCAGGCAACGCTCACGGCGGTTAGCGCTTCCATCTCAACCCCCGTTTTGTGCGTGACTTTGACTACAGCACTGACGGTGATACTGCTCAGCGCATCATTATACACAAAGGTGAGGCCGATCTTATCTAGCGGCAGCGGATGACAAAGCGGTATCATATCATGCGTGCGTTTGGCAGCCATAATACCGGCAATATGTGCCGTTTGCGTAATGCTGCCTTTTTTGGTCATCCCATCAGCCGCTTTGATCTGCGCATAAATCTCGCTCGGAAAACGAACTTGCCCAGTCGCGTTCGCTTCTCGCGTCGTTGCGGTCTTGCCACTGACATCAACCATCGTGATGTCACCATTACCATCTAAGTGTGATAAAGCAGATTGATGATTTGTTTGCACGCTGTTACTCATTGATATCGCCTCTTCTTAGTAATCTCTTTATTAGTATTTTTATTATTTTGGTAGCGCGGCACACGCCTGTTCAAACTCTTGAGGCGTATTAAAATTGGTCAAATGCTGCCAGTCCTGAGTAAATGGTACAGTCCGCACCATCGGCTGAATAAAGTGCATGACTCGGCGCTGACCACTATCAATATAAGCTTTCAAATCGGGTTCAATAGCTAAATGATAAAGCCCTAGTAACGGATATAAATGACTGTTATCTTTTAAGCAAATGACGCGCTTATTAGCCGCTGTATTAATCGCTTGTTGCAATTTCTGCCATAGATCAGTGGCGGGTATTAAGCTGTCACAACTCATCACCAGTAGCCACGATGCGCGCTGATTGTTAGTTGTAAACAGATTATTCGAGCCAGTCAATGTTTGCAATGCTGATTCGATAGCAACCAACGCACCGCCTGTACGAATCTGCTCATCATTATCCGCGCCAAAATCAGAAACGTAGTCAGCAATAGGCATAACGGGCGAACTGGGTTTGTTCAAAGTAGCATCTGAATCAACATAAAAGCCTCGTCCATTATCCGCAATCAAAATAGGAACTTGCAACTCGCTGGCATGACGAACATGATAATTTAGCAGCTGCTCACCTGTCGGCAGAGTGAGCGTCGCCTTTGGTGTTCCCATACGTTTGGATGCTCCGCCAGCTAAAATAACTACCCCTGCCAAATTGTCCGAACTGTTTGAGCAACCCATCATTATGCCATTGCCTGTCATTTTTGGTTAAATAGCCGTTATGGTTTAATCATTTATCATCAATCATTTATAAATCAGTCATGACTGGGGTTTTGTGCCAAAAAATGCGGCACAAAGTTACACGGACGAGTACGGCTATCAAACTGCTCTTTTAGGATATTTTCCCACCCTGTACGGCACGCGCCAGATGAACCTGGTAGACAAAAGATACCGGTACCATTGGCCATACCAGCCACTGCCCGCGATTGCACCGTAGACATACCAATCTCGTCTTTTGAGATCAAACGGAACATCTCACCAAAACCATCAATCGACTTATCAAATAGTACGCTGACAGCTTCTGGCATGCTATCTCTAATAAAGAACCCTGTACCACCTGTTGTGATGACCGCGTGCACGTCTGGACTGGCAATCCAGCCACTAATGACCGCTCTAATCTGATAGATATCATCAGTGATCAGCTGACGGTCTGCCAAATGATGTCCAGCCTCGGTCAAGCTATCGGCTAGATATTGACCTGACGTGTCTTCTGCCAGCGTACGACTATCAGAAACAGTCAATACCGCAATATTAAGAGGGGTAAATAGTGCAGCAGGCTTACTCATAAAAGATCCTTTATAGATATAATTTTATAAATGTATTAAAAAAAGCTTATGTCAGAAAAGCGATAGCAAAAACAGCATCAGTTATCATCAGAATTAGAGACTCAGAATGCCTTAACCACCGATGATCGAGAGATTGTGCATGATACCACTGTTCGAGTCATGCAGATGATGATGCTCAGGCTTAATCGGCATAAAGCTATGTAAAGTGTTTACCAGTCCTTGGATATCGTTTTGTTGTAAGTATGGACGAATATCGTAATTACCTTGGTCAAATAAGCACAGATGCACCTTGCCCTGACTACTGACTCGCAAGCGGTTACAAGTATCACAAAAGTGCGCCGCATAAGGGGCAATCATACCAATACGGCCGACAT
Organism: Psychrobacter sp. C 20.9; assembly: GCF_001921765.1. Lineage (NCBI taxonomy): Bacteria > Pseudomonadati > Pseudomonadota > Gammaproteobacteria > Moraxellales > Moraxellaceae > Psychrobacter > Psychrobacter sp. C 20.9. The sequence continues at coordinate 90,791 of NZ_MRYC01000004.1, forward strand.
AATCAGGGTGACTGTACTCGACCGCTGGACCATCGGCACTGCCACGCTCGTGTGGCTGCCAACCATGGTCTAACAAATAATCCGTGATGATATCAGACTGAGCATGTTGGGCAAAAAATAAGTCGCTATTGTCACTGGTCTGCATAAACTCAATAAAACGATACGTTACTTGCCTGTCTTTGACGTAGTCGATCGCGGCAATCAGGTTTTCAAAGGCAGTCTCTGCCATCAAGACGCTGTTTATTTTGAGTTTGATATCCGTCGTTTCTAGCAAGGTATCCATATCTGCCAGTATCTGCGGTAAAGTATCAAAACCTGTCATTTTGTGAAAAGTGGCCGCATCGAAGCTGTCCATACTGATATTGAGCTGATCAAGTCCAGCCGCTTGCCAGCTGGCTAAGTGTTTACCCAACTTATAAGCATTACTGGTCATCGCCACTGTTTCAATACCGTCCGTTTGCTTGATCGTTTCGATAATTTCGACAACATCACGGCGAATGGATGGCTCACCGCCTGTAATTCTCACTTTTTTGGTACCTACTTGGGCAAAACCGCGTACCAATGTCGCAATTTCAGAAACGCTCAACTCATCATCAGGACGTTTGCCTTGATAACCATTTGGCAAACAGTACTCACAGCGAAAATTACAAAAATCCGTAATAGATAGGCGCAGATACGTCAGACGCCGTGCAAACCCATCCGTTAAAGGCTGATGGATTTGGGTTGCCTGATCAATCGGCATCACTAAATTAGACGGTATATAGCTGTCAGACAGCACAGGTGCTGACGCAGGAGAATACAGTTTTGGGCTGTCTATTTTGAGATTGTTGTCATTCATATATTACTGCCATCAGTATTGCTTGCCATAAGCGTTACTTTATTATTCGTGTTTAGCATCCTATTGCTAGATTGCTTTTTAATTTCGTTCCATCGTTTTATAGCAGATTGGCAAACGGTGAATTAGCGATGCAACCAAGGAAACGGCTGCACCGTAACCTCACCACCAGATACTACGTTGCCACTGTCTTTGTCTAATACAATAAAGCAATTGGCGCGGCTCAGCTGTTTTATTCTGTGTGATTGTTGACTCAAAAAACATTCCACTTGGTAATGACCCGCCTCATCTTGTGACAATACGCCGCGCTGAAAGTCTTTGCGGCCCGGGAACTTTTTGATGTCATTTGTGAGTTTAGCGTTGATCGTTAGCGGCATCGGCTGCTCGGACACACTCGCACCTGACATCTGCCATAATGCGGGTATCACAAACTGTAGCGCGCCCACAACTGTGGAGAGCGGATTACCCGGTAGACCAAAATACAATACGGGCTTATCGAGATTTTTATTTAACTCGCCAAATACGAAAGGCTTACCAGGTTTCATCGCCACTTTATAGTGGTTGATTTGCCCAAGCGTTTCGATCACCGTCGTCAGAAAATCATAATCGCCGACTGAGACGCCTGCTGTCGATATGAGCACATCACAGTCTTGCATGGCTTCGTTGACCGCAGCTGTCGTCTTATCCAAATCATCAGGAATGATGCCATAGTCACGAATGATTATAGGTAAATCCGACAGTAAGCTTTTGAGCGTTGGGGTGTTTGAATTATATATTTGGGCTAGATGTTCCAGCTCATCGCCAATAGCGACGAGCTCATCGCCTGTCGCGAGCACACCGACGACGAGTGGTTGAAACACTCTCACTTCGCTGATACCTAAATTTGCCAGCAAGCTGATATCGGCAGGATTAATTCGTTTTCCTATCTTTAGCACAGCCTCGCCAGACTCAACCTCTTCGCCTTGCGCACGGATATTATCGTTGGTTTCGGCCGTTTGCGTGAGAGTGATGCTGTACGGCTGAGTCTTATCAATGGTCGCTTTGATATCAGCAAAGTTGGTATTCTCTTGCATGATGACCGTATCACAACAGTCAGGGATGACCGCGCCAGTAAAAATACGCACACCCTGCCCTGCTTTTGTCTCACCAGCATAGGCACTGCCTGCTTGAGACTCACCAATGATTTCAATCGTCTTGCCTTCTGACAGCTCACTTCCTTTTGCAATGGCATAACCATCCATAGCAGATAGATTCTGTCTTGGCACATCAAAAGGTGATGCAATATCTTGCGCGAGTATGTGGTTACGACTGTCTAATAGATCGCAGATATTGACGGCTCTGTTGGGAAGCGGGAAGTCAGTATTATTATAATCATTGATACGCAGCTTTATTGCCGCTTGTAATTCTTCCATAGTAATCATAAAGGTATGCTCTTTTGATCGTTCTCATTATTTGTGATTGAATCTTTATTATTAAAAGCTGTCCTTAGAGTCTATCATTCACAGTATCGATTTTGTTGTATTAACCTTGTCCTGATAAGTTTTGAAGATTGCGAGATCAAGCCAACTCAAATATTTGATGATTATCACAATATTTATTCATTCAATAAATTTCAGCAAAATCAGACATAGCCTGAGGCAAAAAAAGCACCTTGGCAAGGTGCTTTTTGTAGAGCAAGGTAACATGCTTAATTGATGATTAATGACTGATTTATAATAGCTAAAAGCCATTATGAATCGTGACCTTCATACGGTGTATAAATACCGTCAGCTTACCTCACCAGCCAGCCAATGAAGAGGCGCTATTTTGAGTGATGAATCCATCTGGCGTTTGCCCATTATCTGCTTGCCAGCGCTGAAATGCCATACGAGTATTGGTGCCCACGATACCATCAGCACCTTTGGTATCGTAACCCATACTCGTCAGACGGCGCTGTAAGTTGGTCACTTGCGTGGTTGATAACGGACGCTCATAGCGGGGCCATGATTTTCGCAGACCACTTTGTCCATCAATCGTTTTGCCCAATAGGCTCACCCCTAGCGCATAACTCGACGAGTTATTGTAAACCTTGATAACATCAAAGTTTTGGCTTAGCAGCAATACGGGACCATCTTTACCAGCTGGCAACCATAGCTCCATCTGAGTATTGGCATCTAAATAGACGTCATCTATCGTATCGACACCCATCGCCGCCCATCTGGCTGCAGGTTGCTTACTCCCCATCAGTGAATAATCAAACGAAGCAGGTACAGTCGCCTCATAAAAAGGTGCTAGACCGCGCACCCAGCCTGAGTTGCTCAGATAGTTGGCAGTAGAAGCGAGTGCATCACCTGTGGCCCAAGGGTTACGGTGACCGTTGCCATCACCATCAACGCCTTGCTTGAGCCAAGTCTCAGGAATAAACTGCGTTTGTCCCATGCCGCCTGCCCAAGAACCATCTAATTGCGACCATGATACGTCGCCACGCTGGAGTAGCGTCGCTAAGGATAATAGCTGAGCTTCTGCAAATTCTTGACGACGACCATCGTAGGCCAGACTGGCAAGCGAGCTTGGCAAATCACTGTTACCTGTGACCGCGCCATATGACGACTCCATACCCCATATCGCTGCGACAATCTCTGCATCAACACCATACTGCGATTCTAATTGAGACAAAAACGCACGCTGCTCTGCAAACTTGCGCTTACCTACGCTCACACGCCCACTAGAGACAGCAGAGTCCACATACTCCCATGGCATCTTAGAAAACTCAGGCTGTCCTGAGTCTAATGAGATAACTTGCTGATTCAGATAAGCGGAATCGAGTAATCGGCCAATGACTCCCGCATCATAGCCTGAAGATATTGCACGCATAGAAAAGTCTGACTTCCAATCAGAAAAACTGCTATAGCTTGGCTTTGGGGCGGGCTGCGGCTTAATAACTGGCGCTGGTGTTGGCTTGACCTGCACCGTTTGGGTCTGCGTGATCTCAACGCCGCCTTGGCGCACCGGTTTTTTTTGCATCGCTTGTTGGCTTGTACACCCAACCATCACGAGCGCTGGCATCAGGGTGAGGTACTGTTTTTTTAATCTCATAAAAAGTCTCAAACATAAATAAATAAAATGGACCAAAGCCGCCCAGCCATCAGCGACATGGCTGAATACTAACGTCCAAGTACCGTACGTGGATCAATCGGATTGCCATTTAAGCGAACTTGGAACTCCAGCCCCACTTGATTGGTCTGACCACTGCTACCCATCGTCGCGATACGCTGGCCACGCTGTACCGTATCCCCTTCTTTTACCAGCAATTGGCTATTGTGTGCGTAGGCCGTGATGTAATCATCACTATGGCGGATCATAATCAAGTTGCCATATTCTGGTAGACCGTTGCCTGAGTAAAGCACCGTTCCTGATTGGCTAGCAAGTACTGGATCACCGACATTACCAGCAAACCACATGCCCATATTGCCCGCCGCTGGATCAATGTTACGCGTCACTGGATTGCGAGTAGGATAATCATAACCAGAGGTCGAATTGGCAGTTGCCTCGTATGCTGGCGTTCGAGACTGGGTTACAGGTGGGGTATAAGTTGGTTGCGACTGTGCTGGTATGCTATAGCTGTTGTTACTCGCTGTGGTCGCTGCACCGCCCTGCCATAGTTTGAGCCATTGCCCACTATAAATCGTATATTTACTGTCCAGATTATTTAGTGCGCCAATCTGACGATAGTTAAGACGATAGCGCGCCGCAATTTGGCTGACCGTATCGCCACGTTGTACGCGATGGTAGTTAGGGACGCCTTGTGCGTTGGTAATAATCTTAGGACCTACTTGGTTTGGTGATTGATAAGTAGGCTTGGTTGCACAGCCGACTACAGACAAGGTAGCAACTGCCATAGTGCCAATCAACGCCGCCTTAGCAAGGTGCGATCCGGTCATGATTCTTTTCATACAAGGTTCCTGTTCTTTGTGTTGCTTATCTATTGTTTTATCATCCAAAAGCGCTTGATATCACTCAAAAGCCTCCAGATATTGTTACTACAATTAGCGATCTAGCAGATGATTTATATCACTCGTACAGCAAGCGATATGGTGATTATCACCTATGTCATTGATAATCATATCCTATCGAACTTATAAATCTAGTGCCAAAAGCTTATCCAATGCCCGTGCTGGGGTATGATGTAGACGTACTGGCGACAAACTGATGTATCCTCCCGCCACTGCTTGATCATCCGTCATGCCCGATGTTAATACAACATTTTTTTGATTGGTTGATTTAGCTGAACTGTCTAAGGGTCGCTCATTTTTGTGCTTGCTGTTTTTACATTTTCGTAGAGACAGCCAGTACGCATCTCGGCCGCGCGGGTCAATCATATGACGCACTGGCTCGGCGATCTGCTTGTGTCCTAATGAGGTAACCTTTCGCCCTTTGATATCACTGCTGCTATCCATATCAGGAATATTAACGTTTAATACATGATAGGGCAAACTTTTGAGAAACTCTAAGATCGAGGTATCAGTGAGCAATTTGACAATTTCATTTGCCGCCACTTGATAATCACTGGCTGATTCTTGTCCGCCATTTTTTACGCCGCCACCTACCAAAGACGTGGCAATAGCAGGTATGCCCAATAACTGCGCGGTCAATGCCGCGCCAAAGGTACCAGAAAACATTACGTCCTGTCCTAAGTTTGCACCTGAATTGATACCTGTAATGACACAGTCAAAATCCACGTCACGGTATAGCTCATGCAGCGCCAGATGGACACAATCAGCTGGTGAACCATTAACCGCTATAAATCCCGATGGCAATTGATGCGTATGCAATGGCTTTGATACACTCAATGCACTAGCATAGCCACTCTGCTCCTCGTTTGGTGCGACTACCACAACCTCACCGATGGTCGATAGTGCTTGAGACAGTGCCAATAATCCTGGCGCATACACCCCATCATCATTACTAATTAAAATCTTCATGTCAGCTCAGTATGTTTGTGTCAAACCGTCTTTCTAGTAGAAATTTTTGCTACCGTACCATATCTTTATTCGTATAAAAATAGCAACCAAAGGCTAGTATATAAAATAAAAAATTTGGCGATTACTCTTGAAAGCCTTGTGATATCAGTACATTAAAACTAAATTATCTTGATAGCCCGAGCGATTATACCTGAACAATAGATAATCCCGAACTCAGTCGTTGACCAAAAACCATCTGGCATTTTTGTCTATTGTTATATTATTTGCCTCAAACGGAGTCGAAATGAGAGAAATAAGGCAACGCGTTACAATATGCAACACCATACAACAATACAAACTGATGCGTTTATACTGAGGTGACTTCATTGGTATATGCTACTGATATGTTGCTGTAAAATGCCTTTGGCTCACAAGATATCTACACATAAATCAATATTTTATGTGACTTTTGTTTTTTTACCCATTAACATATCACCATCAAATAAAGATAAGCGAGTGTAATACTGAATGAAGAATCAATCGATATTATCTATAGCTTTTGTGATAGCAAAAACCGCCTCAAAAATCGGGCTGGCAGGACTGATAACGTCTGTTGCCATGCTGTCTCAAGCGTCTAATGCTGCAAACAATCCTGCGACCACTATTCCGCTAGATATGTCTGGCATTAATATCACAAAGCATGAAATTGCTGTGATGCAGGTACTATCAGAGATCTGTCCATCAATGCTGAACGGCAATCAAAAACAACGTTTTTATAAGTCTTATACCGTGCAATTGCATGAGCTGATGCCTTCGTTAGAAGATCCAAAAGCAGCGATTCAATATCTGTCAACGCAGCAAGACTATCGTCAGATACTGCAAGGTATTCGTAGCTGGACAATGGGCTTTTCAAAGCAAGAAAATAAAGCATTGTGCGAAGATTTGGCGAACGCAGAATATTAATCGCTAAACATCGTATGAGCGTAGAGAGCAGTCTTGAGCTTTAGAAAAGCCAGTCATAATTAACGACAATAAACAATGGCTTTGTTCTTTCTGGAGCCCTACTCTCATTATCATTAAAAATAACACTCTACACTTACCTATTAAGTTTAATGAACATAAAAGCTTGCTGTCATTCCGTTTATAAACCACAAGCGGTACAGCAGGCTTTTTTGTAGTCGTTGAATTTGTACTGATCGAAAGTTATCTGTAGGTTAGTAAGAGCAAACACTTGATACCTATTCGCTTTTCTTTTTATTCATGCCTTACTTTTTTGCATTTATCGATTCCCCATCGGTTGGCATTTTGCTAAGATAAGGCGTTAATTTTATGTCTGTCGTACAGTCGTTCTTGTGTTGATTAATACATTATTTTAGACATGATGTTTAAAATAATGTATGAAAATTGACACTGAATACAAGCGATAGATACATTTGGTTCCATGATGCGGTGTAATGATATATGACAGTAAAGCGTGTAAAAAATCAGCTAGTACAGCTGGTATTTGGTGTAAGTATCTCAATGAGTGCAGTGATGGCAAACGCAGCCATACAACCGCCTGAGATGGATAATACCGCCTATGTATTGATGGACTACAATACTGGTGAAATCTTGGGTCAAAAAAATGCGAATGAATCATTACCGCCAGCGTCTCTGACAAAAATGATGACCAGTTATATCATCGAACAGCGCTTAGCATCAGGCGACCTCAAAGAAGACGACCAAGTACTCATGAGCCAAAATGCATGGTGCCGTGGTAGCAGCAGTCAGTCTTGCATGTATGTGCCAGTCAATAAGACCGCTAGTGTCATCGATATGCTACGCGGTATTATCATTCAATCAGGTAATGATGCGTCAAAAGCCATGGCTGAGCATATCGCGGGTAGCGAAGCATCATTTGCAATCTTGATGAATGAGCAAGCGCAAAAGCTTGGTATGGAAAACTCTCATTTCGTCAACTCTACTGGCATGCCTGCTGAAGGGCATCAGGCATCAGCGCTGGATCTGGCCAAACTTGCTCGCGCTATTGTCAAAAATAGCGGTGATTACTACAGCATTTATTCCGAAAAAGAGTTTACCTATAATGGTATCACTCAGGGCAACCGCAATGCCCTACTCGCAACCGATCCTACCGTTGATGGTCTAAAAACGGGCCATACTGATGCGGCAGGTTATTGTTTAGTCGCTTCGAGTAACCGCGACGGTATGCGCCTCATCTCTGTCATCATGGGCACCAAGAGCCAGCAGGCTCGCGCCGATCAATCGCGTCAACTACTCAACTGGGGTTTTGGTCACTTCACCACAGTGACCAAAGCGCCTGCTGGTCAGTTCGTCAGCAAAGTTCCAGTATGGTTCGGAGAAGCCGATGAGTTAGAGCTGGCAACGGGTGATAACTTACAAATCCTGACCAGTAAAACGCAGAAGAATAAAATCACGACCGTGGTTGATATTCCTGAAAGCCTAGAAGCACCAATTAAGAAAGGTCAAGAAATTGGTAAGATGATGGCCGTTATTGATGGTAAAGCTGTCGCATCTGTCCCTATTATTGCCACTAATGATGTCGCACAGTCAGGATTCTTGAGCCGTACTTGGCAACATATTGTACGCTGGGCGCAGAATCTGTTCTAAGAACCGCTCTATTTTTATAGATAGAGAGCTATAGCAAAGACTCTCATTATAAGAAAATGACATAATAAAAAAGACGCCTTGAAATTGGGCGTCTTTTTTATTTGTTGTAAAAAAAATCTTGGCTTGTTCATGCCTTTTATCAGAACATTACATCTAACAGGCTAGGCGATTTTAAAAAGCCAAACATATTTTTTGAGAATGTTTTGAGAGTGTTTTAGGTCCATACTAACCAACGTTTTAACAAGTCACTCAAAGCCTTGTGGTCATAAGTCGTGCTATGACAGTAATCGATGCCAGCTGCTTTCAAACCATATTCAAAATTATCGACATAACGCGCTTGATGTTGGGGATACCAATATATCAATAACGCACGTTGTACGCTTTCTTCGTTTTCATGTTGGCGAATAAGCTTGGCTAACGGCTCAGCTTTATCCGCGAGCACGTCCTCAGCGAACATCACCATATCGACTTTTTGTGCCCGTATCTCATTCATCACTTGCTGTACGTCTTGGTGACAGATCACCGTAGCGCCCAGATACTCTAGCTCATTGAATAAAGCACCTGTCTCTTGATCATAATAATAAATAATCGTTAGCCCATTTAAGAGCCGCTGCTGGCGAGATTGTTGTTGGTTTGGCATTACTAACGTCAAAGTAAACTGCGTCCCTGACCCCAAGGTGCTATCAACTTCGATGGTCGCCCCCATGAGCTGCACCATTTGCTTAACCACAGGCAGGCCTACTCCTGAGCCTTCATACTGGCGCGTTTGTGACGAATCCACCTGAAAGAAAGGATTGAAAATATCATCAATATGATTGCTATCAATACCGATGCCCGTATCTTTGACACTGATTTTCCAACGATTACTTTTATCAAAATGCGTCAGCTGTGACGTGATCACTACCTGTCCAGTAGGAGTAAATTTAATGGCATTACTGACTAATATGGATAATATTTGTTGAATTTTTGCGGAGTCGCCATAAAGGCTGTAATCTACATGATGAATATTACTGGTTAACGCTAAGCCTTGTTGATTGGCTATAGGTTCAAACTTTGTCAAAAGATCGGATATCAACTGTAACGGATTAAAGTCATTGTTATGAATTTTTATCTGTCCTTTTTGTATCTGATTTAATTGAATAATATGATCCAGTGACAGCACCAATTTATCACTACCATTGCTAATGATTTCGACAGCGTCTTTTTGCTCTCTAGTTAAGGTTTCATAGTCCAATAACTGTAGCCCGCCCACGATAGCATTGAGCGATGTTTTTAGTTCATGGGTAATCATACTTTGAAAATTATGCAACTGCACATCAAGCGAGACATCTTTGTTATGTAGTTGTTGCTCAAAGGCGGCAAGCGTATCATATCCTTGCTTGGCTTCTTGCAGTCGACCAAACAAGATAGCCAAGGCCTTTTTTATTTGTGTCAGCTCTTGAAAGTTAAAGCGCTGCGGAATAGTAGGTAGCTGCTCTAGCTCTGCGTTTTTGATGATAATACCGCAGACACCATTTAATGCTTCGATATCTTTGACCGGCCAATTCAGCTTTCGAAAGATATATATACCTGAAATAATAGTCAGTAGTAACGTGGTCAACCACAACGGGATAATGCTACGAAACCAATGTGAACGCAGTACTTTCACATCCATGGTGATGTTGATATAGCCAATCAGCGTGTTATTCCTATTCGTGTTACCGATCGATTCATCCGTAACTGATGACGCGCTCATACTCTCAGACAGATCTGTCGCTAACTGCTGATTAGATGTGGATTTATTGGGTCTGACACTCTCAAAATCTTCATATTTACTAACGACAGGATAGTTAAAGCTGACCGTATCGGCAAATAAAGCATTTTTCCAGTCATCTAGTGATTGGCTGATATCGTTGATAGGCTGGGATGTGGAATAAAACACAATACTCTGAATGCTCGGCTCATTTTCTAATAAAACATTCACTTGCTCAGCGACGACGTCAGCACCATCTGGTGTCGATGCACTGGTTGTTAATAACGAGGCTAACTGCTGGATATGCTGATGTTTTTCTTGGTAGTGATGCACCAAACCATAAATAAAAGGCAATACAAAACCTGCCAGCAGAGCCAAAATTACGGCCTGTCCAACAGAGCGCCAAATGAGCATAGAAATGGTTTGAGACGAACGATTGTTCATATCACTCTACTGAGTCAAGAAAAGTTTTACTTATATTACAGGTATTTGAGAGATGTGATAAGTGAAAGATTAAGGTAATTAGCGAGTATACTGAACTACCAAAAAAGCACTATATGATTATAGTACTTTTTTATTTTACCGTGCTGAGCTGCACGATAAAATAAGTCATAGCAAATCATGTGATTAACGAGACTTTTTATCTTTAGTAGTGAATTTCTTCGCACGATTGCGCTCACGCTGACGCAATTGCTGTGTTTTTGCCTTGGTTGGCGTGTCGCTCTTATTGGCGTATGGGTTGTCATTTTGTTTAAAGATGACATTGAGCGGCGTACCTTCAAGCTTAAATACTTGACGGAACTGGTTCTCTAAGTAACGCTGATAGCTTTTAGGAAGCGCGCTGGTTTGATTGCCATGGATTACGATAACAGGCGGATTGTGACCACCGATATGTGCATAACGTAGCTTAATACGGCGACCAGCAATAGTTGGCGGCGGATTTGCAGTGACAGCATCTTGCAAGATTTGCGTCAAGCGATTGGTAGAGACTTCAAACATTGAAGACTTGTAAGCACGCAAGATAGATGGATATAAATTACCCACACCAGTCCCATGTAGTGCTGATATCAAATGTACTTTTACATATGGGATAAAGTTAAAACGACGATCCATCTCAAGCTTAATATAGTCTCTTTGATCTGGCGTCAAACCATCCCATTTGTTGATCGCGACGACTAGAGCACGACCAGCATCAAGCGCATAGCCAATCATGTGCAAATCTTGGTCAACAATACCTTCGTGCGCATCAATGACAATGACGGTTACATTAGAGTCTTCAATCGCTTGCAAGGTTTTGATAACAGAGAATTTTTCTACTTTTTCATCAATTTTACCGCGGCGACGTACACCAGCCGTATCGATCAATACGTAATCTCTGCCCTCACGCTGATAAGGGATATAAATACTATCACGCGTCGTGCCAGGCATATCGAATACCACCACGCGATCTTCACCCAACAGACGGTTAACCAATGTTGATTTACCAACGTTTGGACGACCAATGATGGCAAGCTTCAACCCTCTTGGCTCTACTATATTCTCTTGCTCAGGCATATCAGCCGTTAGCACTTCAAGCAAGTTGCCTACACCGCGACCATGGCTGGCCGCCATCGGATACGGCTCGCCCAATCCTAGTGCATAGAACTCCGCTGGCGCTGAATCATGAACGCCGTCAACTTTATTGGCAACGACATAGACTGGTTTGCCTAGAGTATGCAAAAACTTGCCAATCTCAGCATCAGCACCAATCATACCAGCACGAGCATCAACGACGAATACAATGATATCTGCTTCGTGAATCGCGGTATGCGACTGCTCAGACATATAATCATCGATATTACCGCTGCCGTCATCTGCTTCACCAATACCACCAGTATCCACAACGATGAATGACTTATCTTCATAAGTTGCATCACCGTATTGACGGTCACGAGTCAATCCCGACAAATCAGCAACCAATGCCTGCCGACTTTTTGTGAACTGATTAAATAAGGTGGATTTACCGACGTTTGGACGACCAATTAAGGCGACCACAGGCTTGATACTCATGGGTTACTCTCAGTGAAAGGCACAATGACGGACAGTACAATTATTCTTATGACCACTGATATAACAATAGTAACGAATAGGGCTGCACTTAACCGCAAATTAAAATGAATGATAAAACAATAGCAAAAATAGTAGCTGGCTATTTTATGGCTAAAAAATAATTGGGACGACTAAATTATATATAGTATATATGGTTAGCACATCGGTCGCATAGAGTACGCGAAAGCCTGTACTTAAACAAGCGATTTACACAAGGCACTAAACGCTGACTAAGCAGCGTTTGTGTTTTGTAGATAAAAACCAGTGTACTGTTTTATCAGCGCGTTAGCTGCCAGATAGCAACTTGTCCTGACGTGCTTTGAGTCATCAGGCGATTGCCTTGTACTTGCAAGTTCGTCAACGTCCCTTTTGTCTGCACGCGGCTAACAATATTGCCAGTAGCAAGGTCAAATAAATGTACCACACCGTCAAAATCACCGACTGCAATATAATTGCCAATCATGACAGGATTGGTTAGGTCACGATAAGCCAGTGCCTCACTTTCCCATAATGTCTCGCCGCTATTGCGATCATAGGCAACCACTTTACCATCTAGGCTAGTAGCAATCACTTGCTGAGGGTTGACGGCAAGTGCTTTTAAACTAGCAAGCTCATTGACGAACATCACTTGACGTGAGGCCAAATCAATACCTAATAGCTGACCACTATAACTAATCGCAAACAGCTGATTTTTATCCACGATAGGCTTGCCATCGACATCGCTCATGCGCTCAACTTCGCTGCTTCCAGACCCAATGCCAACACGTCTTGACCACTTTGGTAAGCCATTATCAACGGTGACTGCATGCAAACGACCATCAGCAGTCGCCAACAACGCCGTTTCATTATCTAGCAAAGTTGGTGCCGCACTACCGCGCACGCTGATCGCTGGTACTTGCGTCGCAAACTGCCACACTGATTCACCAGTCTGTAGTGATAAGCCATGCAAGAAGCCATCATTCGCTGATAATACCACACGATTATTACTGATAAGCGCTGGGGATAAAACCGACCCTGACAACTGCTGCTGCCAGCGTTTTGCGCCCGTCATAGTATCAAACGCCATTACTTGACCATTGCGAGTACTCACAACCGCTGTCTGACTCAGCGCATCCAACGCCACGCCGCCTGTGATCTGATCACCAACGTTAACCGACCATAAGCGCTCGCCTGCCTGATTAAACCCTATCAGATCACCACCACGTGATGCCGTAACGATTTGCCCATTAGCATAACCAACTTGCAAATCTAGAGGGTCTTTCTTACTGGCTTTTTTGTTACCTACATCGGTGCTAAATACTGGCTGGAGCACGCTGATCGGTTGCGCAATCTGTACCAATTTTACTGGGTCATTAACCACTGGCTTGATGCCGCGGTTACACCCAATCACTGCAGTGCTCATTACGGCAAGTACTGCCACATGCATGACTGTCTTCTTGATAGTCTGACTACTCAACGTAGTTTTTAACATTTTGCTAGAGCGAATAGATTGAGTCATTATATGTTCTCACTACAAATGAATTATTATTAATTGGTACATTGGCCAACAGCACATTAGTCATTATGACGTCGTATCAAAAAGCATTTAGACGATTGCTACTGCTCAATACTAGCTTAGCGATTTACCGAGCTTAGTTATTTACTGAACTTAGTGACCTACTGAACTTAGTTATTTACTGAGCAGCTTCAACGCTCGTATTTTCTGAGTTTTCAACCACTAATGGCTGCTCAGGAGTGGCTGACTCTTGAATAAGACTGGTGGGCTCAGCAATTGGCTCAGGAGTGATACCCAAGCTTTCCATCTTTAAGGCCAATACTGCACGCGTTTCTTGGCGGCTACGTAATAGCTCCCAAGCATTATTGTAAGACTTAATCGCTGATTCTTTGTTGTCTTGTGCCAAGTAGATATCACCCAGCAGCTCTTGCTGACTGGCTTCAAACGAGCTTGGCATATCGTTGTTGGCCTCTGACAAGGCCGCATCTGCATCGCCTGTCGCCAGCAACGTCTTGGCATAACGCAGCTGAGTGATTGCCTTTAGACCGGCATCACCCAGATCGATTGCGAGTGCTTGCTTAAATGTCTCAGCTGCCGCCGTAAAATCATCATTATCGACCTGTTGGCGAGCTTTTATCATCAGCGCTTGCCAGGCATAAACTGACTCACCATGCGTACTGACTAAAGCATCAATATCTTTATTTAGTTGTGTGCGGCTCTGTACCAGCGACTCTTGTGCATCGGCTTCTAGATCTGGATTTTGCGAAGCCAAGCTGACTTCTTCATTCAGTCGTTGGATATCGGCATATTGATCAGCGGCGACAGTATCTACTCGCGCATGGTTGTTCTGCCAGTATGTCCAGCCAAAATAAGCAGCCAGTGCCAACAAAATCGCAGTGACAATATAACTACCATATTGCTTTAATGCTTGCATGGAGTTGTCTGTATTCGGCGAATTGGGGGTCAGAGCCATATATATTTACCTGATAAAATGTACATTAAATTGCTGATGCCAAAATCAAAACTGCGGCGTTGCAAGACGATTATTTACGAGAAAAGTTATCTTTACTCGATAGCCAGTCTTGTGTGACAGTCTGCTGCTCACCCGTCTGCATGTCTTTGATACTGACGGTATTATCATCCAGCTCTTGCTGTGCGATGATGACTGTCAATGCTGCGCCTGACTTATCTGCCTTTTTCATTTGCGCCTTTAGACTCGTTGCACTTGCCATCTTCACGCGTATATCTGGACGACTATAACGTAGGTTTTGTGCGTAGCTGATACCTGCACTATAAACGTCAGGATGCGCCACGACAAAGACATCACAAGCGGGTTTGTCAGCAATCGGTGCCACGGCTTCTATCAGTAGCAATAAGCGCTCGAGCCCCATCGCAAAACCAATAGCCGGTTCAGATTTTACAGTTTTTTTATCTGACTTATCATCGTTTGTACCTATGGACTTTAATTGTCCAACCAGACCGTCATAGCGACCACCAGCGCATACCGTCGCTTGACTGCCCAGCTTGTCCGTTACCCACTCAAAGACCGTTTTATTATAATAATCAAGACCGCGCACCAGGTGTGGATTGATCTCAAAATCGATACCAAGCGCCGTCAGATAGGCTTGAACTTGTTCGAAATGCGCCACACTCTCTGTACCCAAGAAGTCAGCAAGCTTTGGTGCGTCTGCTAATACTGCCTGCGTACTTGCTTCTTTACTATCTAAGATACGTAATGGGTTGGTCGTCAAGCGACGTTTGCTGTCTTCGTCTAATTGATCTTTTTTGTCCGTCAAATAGGCAACCAGCGCTTCGCGATAGGCATGGCGCTCATCAAGCTCACCTAGGCTGTTTAACTGTAAGTGCATCTCATCTTTTAGGCCCAGTTCTTGCCACATCAGATGCGTCATTGCAATCAGCTCAGCATCAGCGTCTGGTAGCGCACTGCCAAAGCTTTCGACACCTAGCTGATGAAACTGACGATAGCGGCCTTTTTGCGGACGCTCATAGCGGAACATTGGACCAACGTACCAAAGCTTCGGCGTGTCCCCACGCAATAAGTTATGCTCGATAACGGCACGTACTGCCCCTGCTGTGCCCTCAGGACGCAAGGCCAAAGGCGTCGGTGGCTCAGACTTATCAGTGAAGCTGTACATCTCTTTTTCAACGATATCTGTCGCACCGCCGATAGCACGAGCAAACAGATCAGTTTGCTCAACGATAGGCAAGCGAATATGCTCATAACCATATCTACCAAGTACATCAGCCAATATCGCTTCTAGATGCAGCCAATTTGCTGATTGGTCAGGCAAAATATCATTAAACCCTTTAATAGCTTTAATCATGATACGGTCATGTCCTTAAAATTTAACATTTATGTCTATTATTGTTATCTACGTATTAACAAAAAAAATGTGCTGCCTGCCCTTTGTACAAACAGCCAAAAGCAGATACTTGTATTGCGATTTATTTTACGCGAATAATCTCGTTCTCGCGTTTTTTCGCCAAATCTTCTGCATGGGCGCGAACCATACTTTCTATTTCATCGACTAAATTGTCGGTATCGATAAGATGACTTTTTTGACCCATACGGTATACCAGTGATCTTGGTGCGGCACCAACGATGCCGATATCTGCTTCTTTTGCTTCGCCTGGACCATTCACTTTACAGCCAATCACGGATAAATCCATTGGTTCACGGATGTCTTCCAAACGTGATTCTAGCGCCGTCATCACTTTAATCACGTCAAACTCTTGACGAGAGCAGCTTGGGCAAGCGATAAAATTAACACCGTTCGAACGTATGTTGAGCGATTTTAAAATATCAAAGCCAATTTTGATTTCTTCTTCAGGCTCAGCCGCTAAGGAGATACGAATCGTATCGCCAATACCGTCTAATAACAGACCACCAAGCGCAATGGCAGATTTGACAGCACCAGTACGGTAGACACCTGCTTCAGTGACACCTAAATGCAGTGGGTTATCAATCTGCGCTGATAGCAGGCGATACGCATCCAATGTCAAAAACACATTGCTGGCTTTGACAGACACTTTGTATTGGTCAAAATTAAGACGCTCTAAAATATCGA
Organism: Psychrobacter sp. C 20.9; assembly: GCF_001921765.1. NCBI lineage: Bacteria > Pseudomonadati > Pseudomonadota > Gammaproteobacteria > Moraxellales > Moraxellaceae > Psychrobacter > Psychrobacter sp. C 20.9. Next base: position 107,598 of record NZ_MRYC01000004.1, read on the forward strand.
TATGACGCATTGCTGACTCAAGCATCGCCTCCCCAGTCGGCTCAGTATACTTACGCTGAATGTCTTTTTCTAAAGAGCCTGCATTGACGCCGATACGAATAGGAATATTGTGATACTTAGCACAAGCAACCACTTCACGCACCTTGGCATCGCTACCGATGTTACCAGGATTGATACGCAAACAGTCAGCGCCGGCTTCAGCCACTGCTAGGGCAATCTTATGATCAAAATGCACGTCTGCAACCAAAGGTACGCTCACCAGTTTACGAATCTCGCCAAAAGCTTTGACGGTATCCATCGTCGGCGTTGATACGCGCATCAAATCAGCACCAGCTTCTACGCAGCGCTCGATTTGGGCGACGGTTGCCGCCACATCACAAGTGTCAGTGTTGGTCATGCTCTGTACGCTAATTGGCGCATCACCACCAATCGCAACATCGCCGACATAGATTTTTTTGGTCAAACGGCGGTTAATAGGCGATGGCATTGACATAGATAAATCCTTAAATCAAAAATAGAAAAACCACAGGCTTGTATATATAAATGAGCTTAGACGTATAGTAGTTTTATTAAACGCTAGCAATCATGCTCGATAAGAGGCCAGTGATGACTAAGGTACTAGCTCAAAGGTAGCTTGCTTATCCGTTGCATAAGTATCTAAAGCAACGGTTTCTTGATTGAGCATCAAGCTAACATTATCGATATTATCAATTTGTACACTAAATGGTGGCACACCTGATAGGTCATAGTCACCTGCCGTCTGTGAACCGCTGATGAGACTATTACCCGATGCATCCGTGATGCTAACCACAGTATCATCGGTCAACTTCACGTTTAAAAAAGCCGTATCTGCACTGGCAGCACCTAAATTCAACGCAGAGCCAGACGCACCGACATCACTTGCATCATTGCTAATCGCAGCCCCTTGCGCTTGCTCAATAGCAGATACATCTTCAACAGTAGAGACAGGCTCTTGGCTATTTTCTTTACTCGCATTACTCACCATACGGAATAAAAATACTGCCAAGATAATGAGTCCAATCACACCGATGATCAATAGCGGATTAAAACGAATGCGATTGTGTGTATCGCGTTGCAGCGTGCCCATTGGTTGCAATAGTGTATCAGTATTATTGACCGATTTGGCTTTGAGTTCACTGGGGTAAGCGGCATCAAAACTACTTGCGATTTTGGCTGAGTCTAGGCCCAAATATTTGGCATAGTTAATAGCGAAGCCGCGAGCAAATGCCGCTTGCGGTAATTCAGCAAAGTTTTCGCTCTCTAGTGCTTCTAGATGACGTTTTAAGATAAATAACTCGGCGGCTGCCTCTTCTAAACTGACTTGCTTCGTCTTACGGGCTTGCTGCAACGTGGCACCAAATGATCCCTGAGCGTTAGATTGAGTGTTTGATGATGGGGTGATCATTTCCATGGTGCCTCTGGATTGTTAAGCCAAGTCTTAAGTTGTTTCGCTTCGTCGCTCAATGGATAAGCGGATAAAAGCTGCTGTGCCAATTGCTGGCGAGTTGTAATGTTGTTTTGTGCTGCCGCAAGTTTGATACCTTGTAGGAGCAATCTAGGACTGATGCCCTGCCCTTGTACCAATATCAAGGTCTCGTCATATAAGCGCTGAGCCTGCGGTACTCGCTGCTGCTCAAGCAATAAATCTACCAGCTCGATATGAGCAATAATACTATTGCGATTGCCATCTAGAGCCCGCAAAAACGCTTTAGCAGCGGCACTATTGTCACCCAACTGAAGGTATGTACGCCCTAAATTCTCTAACGCACCGATACGGCCTTCGTAACCTAATGAGGCGCCTGCAATCTCAAACTGCTCTGCCGCCTCACGATAGCGCTTCATCTGTGATAAATAAACACCGTAATTATTGTGTGCTTGCACAAAGTCTTTATCCAGCGCGATGGCTTTTTTAAAGTATTGATCGGCTTTTGCAAGATTAATGCGGCTGCCTTCTTGCTGCAACAAAACGCCCATCATATCATAGGCTGGCGCGTAACGGCTATCAGCAGAAAAGGCTTTTTCGAGTTGCCGCTGCGCCGTATCGAGCTCATTTTTGCGGATATATTGTGCAGCAAGTGAGGTACGTACACGAGCAATTTCTTGCTGATCTAAGTTACGGTCACCGCTGGGCCTCGTGGATGTCTGATAAGGCGCGATGCCTGACAAGTCATTGTTTGGTGTACTCTGACAGCCACTTAGCAATAATCCTGCGAGTGCGGCAGCCAATAATGCGCACTTCGGTGCAGTGATTCGGTTCGTCACCACCCATGCCTTTTTATAAAGGTTAAAAAATGGTTTTTGCTCTACCAACTGATAAGAATTTTTAGAAGTCATCATAGCCGCCATCATAAAACTGTGGTTCAATGCATTCGATCTTCGAGGCATCAGTTTAATAGATTTAGCCCCTATAAGTACAATTTAGTTGTTATTAATTGCTATGTTCTTCAATCTTGACCGTTATTGATACATTTTCATTACCGTTGCGACAGATAAAAGACAGCTAAGCTTCTTTTAGAACAGACGGATATTTATCCTGTCATATGCAAAACGTATCAAACATTTTCACGATCTTTGATGCTCTGCTGCCATGCTGCTGAACGTCTGGTACGGTCAGCCACTTGTCCAACTAGCTGACCGCAGGCGGCATCAATATCATCACCGCGTGTTTGACGAATGGTGCAAACAAACCCAGCTTCACTCAGTATATTACTAAACGCGTGAATGCGGTTGTTGCTTGACTTATCGTACGGCGCATGTGGGAACGGATTGAACGGAATAAGATTTATCTTACTTGGTAGCCCTTCTAATAGCGCGACCAACTGATGAGCATGCTCATTGCTATCATTGACGCCATCCAGCATCACATACTCAATCGTGACGTGCTTTTTATGACGCGGATTGACATCATAGACGTAGTTTTTTGCAGCGGCAATCAGCTCATCTAACGGATATTTTTTATTAATAGGTACTAGCTCATTACGCAGCTCATCGTTTGGTGCATGTAGTGAAATAGCCAATGCCACATCAATATCTTGCGCCAGTTGATACATTTTCGGTACGACACCTGAGGTCGATAAGGTCACACGGCGTTTTGATAATCCGTACGCATGATCGCTGAGCATGATCTCCATCGACCCTACCACAGGTTTATAGTTCAATAGCGGCTCGCCCATACCCATCATCACCACGTTGGTGACGTTATTTTCCCATAGGCTATGATCCACGTTTTCTAAGCTTTCATTTTCGTCCGTCATATATGAAGCATTAGCGACCCATAACTGTCCGATAATCTCAGCTGCACTCAAATCACGCTCAAACCCTTGCTTGCCCGTACTACAAAAACTACAATCGAGTGCGCAGCCAACTTGTGAAGACACACATAGCGTTTTGCGGCCATTGAGTTTACTATCATCAGCCGGAATCAATACGGTCTCGACCAACGAGCCGCCAGTCACTTCAAACACCCATTTACGCGTGCCATCATCGCTGTATTGACGATGAATAACCTTTGGCGGTACGACGCACGCATTGAGCGACAATTTATCGCGCAATGACTTACTCAAGTTGGTCATTTGCTCAAAGTCCGTCACACCATGCTGGTAGATCCACTTGATGACCTGAGTCGCACGAAATGGCTTTTCACCGATACTTTTGAAGTAATCAGACAGCTGTGCTTGTGTCATGCCTAATAGATTGGTTTTTGCGTGCGCCTCGTCTACTAGCTTAATACTATCAGTAAGCTTGGTAGGTACGTGCTGGGTTGGTGTTTGAACAGTTGACATAATAGGTAACCTTTTTGCATGCGCTTAAATAAGCGCTGCAATTATTGAGATGAGCGTTGCCGTACATACGTATGGCAGGAATGCATGAGCAATCCGTTATGAGCGCGGTCTTTAGTAAGTTAATAAAATCAATAACACAATAAATCAATATTGAGTAAAAACATGCTGATAAGGGATTGATAACGCTAGTTAAAACTAATAATGAGGGAAACGTCGGACAATTTCAATATAGAGTGCGCTATTATAATCGAAGTTACCCATTGGCAAATAGCTAAAACGATTTATAGCGAAAACGGCCTATACCCATAAGATATAAGCCGTCTTGCACAACCAATTATTAACGATCAATATGCTAAATAATAGCTGACATTAATAACTGCTGCTATTAACGCGTACGTGCGCAAACTTCGTCATCGCTGAAGAAGTAGCTGATTTCACGTGCTGCTGATTCAGCTGAGTCTGAACCATGTACCGCGTTTTCATCGATGCTGCTCGCGAAGTCAGCACGGATAGTGCCTTCAGCGGCTTCTTTTGGGTTAGTCGCGCCCATGATTTCACGATGCTTAGCGATCGCGTTTTCGCCTTCTAGTACTGATACCAATACTGGACCTGACATCATGAAAGATTTTAGATCATTGTAAAATGGACGCTCAGCGTGCTCAGCATAGAAACCACCTGCTTTTTCATCATCAAGTTGTAGCATTTTGGCGGCAACAATTTTTAGACCCGCGTCTTCAAAACGGCTGTAGATAGCGCCGATGTGGTTGCCAGCAACTGCGTCAGGTTTGATGATAGATAAAGTACGTTCGTTAGCCATGAAAAGCTCCTAATAAGTAATAAAATCGATAAAAGTCAAAGGGTTAATACTTTGTTTTGTCTGTGGCCGCAATGTTGGATTTGGACTTATTTGACTGACAAATGGTTTGTCAAATCAAAAACCTGAACGCCAACATAGGATTGCTGCCTATTATAATGATTAAGACTATAAATGATAGGGTTAATTTATGACTATAACTTGCATAAAAGCAAATTTATTATGCATTAGTCGTTGATAATGCTATCAGTTATAACAAAAGCAAAAACCCCAATGCTAAGCACTGAGGTTTTTATTGATACTACAGCCTACTGCATCACAGTAGCGCTAAAAACTAAGCATCGTACGGATCACGCAATACGATAGTCTCTTCACGGTCAGGGCCGGTTGAGATGATATCAACAGGACAACCGATCAAATCTTCGATACGTTTGATATATTTTTTCGCATTTTCTGGTAAGTCGTCATAATTAGTAATACCAACGGTAGACTCGCTCCAGCCTTGCATCGTTTCGTACTTAGGCGTTACTGACTCATAGAATTCAGCATCATGTGCGCCTGCACACTCAGTCTCAGGTAGGTTGTAACCCACACCGATTAGCAACTCTTCAAGACCATCTAGTACGTCAAGCTTGGTCAAGCAGATACCTGACATAGAGTTAAGTACCACTGCACGGCGTAATGCTTCAGCATCGAACCAACCACAGCGGCGCGCACGACCAGTCGTTGCACCAAACTCATGGCCAACTTTGGCTAAGTGAGCACCAACATCATCGAACAATTCAGTTGGGAATGGACCACTACCAACGCGCGTAGTGTATGCTTTAGTGATACCAAGTACGTAGTCTAAATACAATGGACCGATACCGGTACCTGTTGATACGCCACCAGCAGTTACGCTTGAGCTGGTTACAAACGGATAAGTACCATGGTCGATATCAAGGAGTGTACCTTGCGCACCTTCAAACATGAGGTTTTTGCCAGCCAGACGTAATTGATTTAGGTCTTCAGTTACATCAGTAACCATGCCTTTAATCTCTTCTTTCCACTCTTGGCAAAGCTTGTACGTCTCATCAAAATCAATCGCTTCAACTTTATAGTACTCAGTCAGTTGGAAGTTGTGGTATTCGATTAAGTTACGTAGTTTTTCTTCTAGATCTTCACGGAACAAGTCAGCAAGCTTGATAGCACGGCGTGCAACTTTGTCTTCGTAGGCAGGGCCGATACCGCGACCTGTTGTACCAATTTTGCCGCTACCGCGCTTGGCTTCACGAGCTTGGTCAAGGGCCACATGATAAGGCATGATAAGTGGGCAGTTGGGAGAGATACGTAGGCGCTCACGTACTGGTACGTTGTTGTCTTCCAACTCTTTCATCTCTTTGAGCAATGCATCAGGTGCTAGCACCACACCATTACCAATAAAACAAGTCACGCCTTCACGCAAGATACCTGATGGAATCAAATGCAAGACCGTGGTTTTGCCATCGACAACCAACGTGTGACCAGCATTATGACCGCCTTGGAAGCGAGCTACTGCTGAGGCTTTTTCGGTAAGTAAATCAACGATTTTACCCTTACCTTCGTCGCCCCATTGGCTACCCAAGACTACAACATTCTTACCCATGATCAATCCTTACCTTTATGTATTGAGGTGTGTGCAATAACAGTTGAAAAACTAAAATGATTTTATTGACTGTATCTTTTTATCTAACGAACAACATAGCGTTTTAATAACTGGTGCTTGATGCGCATGTGTTTCACAAATGACTCATTAAACCGTTTGTAGCTGCCACTGATTGTCAGCAAAACTCAAACGATGCGTCACATCATCTGGACTATCCTGTGCATCTAACGGCATAGTGACGCGATAGCCTTGCTGACGTAGACTCTCTACTTGTTGCAGTAGCGTCTGCATCTCATCTTCGTTGGCATTGTTTATAGCAGCAAAATCAACCAATACCGTGGTCGGTGCATCAAGCTGCGTATGCGCCAGCAAACGACTGACATCCATACTAAAGCCGGTGGCCGCGCGTAACGTTTGCGTCTGGCTTTGCATACCGTCGAAACGTCCGCCGCGTACTAGGGGCTGTGTCTCACTATTAATATAACCGTTGAAGACGATACCTGTATGATAGTGATAGCCTGACAACTCTGTCACATCGATACTGACTGGGCACTGCCAGTGATTCTCTAAATACGACTTAAGGCGTTGTAACTCATCGACAGCGGCCGCGATTTGATCGTCTTGTTGAGCTGCGTCTGACAGTTTAGATAATAAATTTGCAATATCGTGACCAAAGCGTGCCAACACATAAAAATCATTGCCCATCGGCAAGTCTCGGCACAGACGCTTCAGTTCCGGAAGGTTTTTATTGGCATACAAGTACATTAATTGCTCAGTGGCGCTGTCTGGCAACTCAGCCAATTCCGCTAAACGCTTAAATATCGCCACATGACCCAAATCGATATGGAGCGCTGCACTGATATTGAGTTTATTGACCATGGTAAACAACACATCGATCAACTCAATATCTGCTGCCAATGACGCGCAGCCAAATATCTCAGCGCCCAGCTGCAATGGCGTGCGTGAGCCAAACAATCCTGATGGCAAGGTATGAATCACATCACCGACGTAGCAATAACGAGCGATACCCGTACCGCCATGATGCGCATCGATACGCAAGATCTGCGGGGTAATATCCGCGCGCACGCCCATTAGGCGACCCGTCAACTGATCGATAATCTTAAAGGTTTGACGTTTCAAATCTTCTGACGCATCACTGAGCAAAGATTCAGTAAACTCAATCATCGGCGGACAAACCAGCTGATAACCATGCGTGATAAGCTGCTCAATCAGTTGATGCCTAAGCACTTCTTGCTTATGTGCATCTTCAAACAGGACATCGACCACCCCATCAGGCAACAGCCAGCTATTGGCAACATCGCTACCAAAGTTGCTCAAGTACGGCATGCTATTAGATGCAGTACTGCTTTTGGCAGACTGAGTCGTTTCATTTGGAGGGTTTTGCTGGGCAGATTTTGCAGAATCAGAACTAACAGACACAATAAATCCTTGTTTGGCGTATCGCTTACCAAAAACGCGGTACTGATGCGGTACTCAAAGGTTGTTTTACCAAGTATTGACGCCGAGTGTTTTTATTTTTAACGCGCAACATCATTGACCCAATTATTTATAAACAAACCAGGTGACTTTAAGAGGGTGAGTAATAAGTATAATTTGGAATGATAAGACGAGTATCTTTATGCGCTAAAAAATTGCGACCAATAATCAAGGCACTTTATGCTTTAGTTTAGCATAGCACTCAAGGTTCGCCTAGTGACAATTAGCCACAATCCGCATCTAATTACCGTCTAAGTGCTTCTCATTAGTACGGTAGAGGTAGCCGTTGACACTCATATATTCAGCTCGGCATTGACAGACCACAACAGCGTTTATTTTTTGTTATACATACACTGATGAGCATGATTACGGCAGCGTCATCAATACCGACTCATGGTACACTAACACATATTTTTATCTCGGAAGCCTTATGTCATCTGATTACCACCCAAACCCTGCCATCAACCAAACCAATGTCTTAGGCACAGCGCTTGCCAGCTGTTGCTTCGACCCTATCACTGGCTATTATCGCAATGGCTTTTGTCATACGGGCAACCATGATGTTGGTCAACATACCGTCTGTGCCAAGATGACCAGCGAGTTTTTAAACTTCTCAGCCAGTCGTGGCAATGACCTTATCACCCCGCTGCCTGAATATAACTTTGCTGGTCTCAAGCCTGGTGATTACTGGTGTATCTGCGCCCTGCGCTGGGTTGAAGCACTAGATTTTGACATTGCCCCGCAGATAAAACTAGAAGCTTGCCACGAGAGCCTATTGGCATTGGTAGATATCGACACGCTAAAAAGCTATGCATTGTAAAAGGTTGTTCATAGATAGTGCGATCAAATGATAATGGCTTTGCTTAAGACAAGTTTTGATTCTTGCAGCTGTTTATTATATGACAGGAGGGTGTGTGGAAAACGACAATAACCAATTAATCAAAAAAACGGCTCACATTGCACCTGACTCTAATATGAGCCACATTTATGCCAATATGAATGATCGGCATCTCTACCTAGATGACGATGACAGCTATATCTACGGCGATGCTGAAGCCACGACTCAGGATACCATCGAGACCATGACGGTCTACGATCCTGACTCTGAGCGTTATGAAGATATTGATTCATCAAGTAAGGATGAAGTGGTTAATTGCTATGCGTATTCGCGAAAAACAGGCGAAAATCTAGATAAAGTGGCACTTACTGATGTGAGCCGTGCGCTGAGTAATAACGGTCAGTTTATTTGGCTCGGTCTTTACGACCCTAGCCTAGAGACCATGGTCAAGGTGAAAGACGCCTTTGATCTACACGAATTGGCGATTGAGGATGCCTTTGCTGACCACCAGCGAGCCAAGGTAGAGAACTACGACAACGATATGGTCTTTGTGGTGCTACGTACGGCCAAACTCGAAGACAATGTCATTCGTTATGGTACGACTGCGATATTTATGGGCAAAAACTACCTGATTACGATTCGTAATGGTCCGTCAAACTCCTATGCGCCTGTACGCGAGCACTGTCATCGTCGCCCAGAAAAGCTACGCATGGGGCCCATATTTGTACTCCATGCCATACTCGATTTTATCGTTGATAACTATATGCCGATCACTGATCGATTGGGACGATATTTGCGTGAGCAAGAGCGTTATGTCTTCACCTATGAATTTGATAAAGGCACATTAAAAAATCTGTATCAGCTCAAATCACAGCTGGTACATATGCGCGCTATCATCCTACCCGTGCAAGACATCTGTAGCTTCTTTATCAATCATAAAAAAAGCGAGATAGTCTCAGGGTTTTCTCAAGCAGCCAAGCCATATTTTCGCGATGTGAACGATCATCTCCTGCACTCATTGGATGCCATTAATGGTCTTAATGAGATGCTAAGCGTGGTCATGAACACTTATATGGCCATGGTCAATATGGGACAGAACGAAGTCGTACGTAAGCTTGCGGCATGGGCGGGTATCCTTGCCGTCCCAACCGCCATCGCTGGTATCTATGGTATGAACTTTGATTTTATGCCCGAGCTCCATTGGAAGTACGCTTACTTCATTATTATGATAATCATCATCGCTCTTTGTAGCTTCTTGTATTACAACTTTAAGCGACTCAAATGGCTGTGATAACTCATTCATACACAAAAAAGGGCTACCACTGGTAGGCCTTTTTTATGCTGATCGTCAATCATTATTCGCGGCGGTGCTTGGTATGGCTGTCTGGTGCTTGCGCATTATCAGGCAGCATAGCCTTGACCGTTAAATTTGCATACTGTTTATCAAGATTGTCTTCTGGGCGACCAAATGTTTTTGCCGTCCAAGTGAGTATGACAATAGCCCCACTCAATAGCATGATTGCCACAGAAATCGTGGCCAGCAACCATAGATGAAAATAATCTGACACTGCCTGCACATCAACCACTAAATGTCGTGATAAAGCCGTTATGGCAATAAATATCAAAAACTGTACGGGCAGACGATGGGTTTTAAAGTAAATCCCTATCATAGCCAGCAGCTCAAGATAAATGAATAGCATCAAAATATCTTTTAAATCCGCTGAGCCTTTTTGGACAATATAGATAAACTCTTTACCTGCCGTCCAGACCACCACCACGCTGATTAAAAATAAGATAACGTAATGACAGACATCGACAAACTCTCTACCAATACCTTGTAGTCGCTCATGAATACCTACGTCTTTTTTAGCCATTTTCAGGTCCTATCAACTAAGAGGTGGTTGATTTGGCCTGAGGCTACTTTGCCTCAAGCCCGTTATTTATTGGCGATCAGCACTCACATGACTATCTTTTTAGTTAATACCCAAACCTGCTGATTTTTCAGCCGCATCGACTGTCTGGCGAATAAGCGTGTTGATGGTCATTGGGCCAACGCCACCTGGCACTGGTGTATACGCGCTAGCAATGTTTTCCATGCCTTGCATTTCGATATCGCCAACACCGCCGTTATCCGTTGGATGGAAACCAGCATCAACGACTACCGCGCCTTTTTTGATCCAAGCGGCTTTGATCAGCTCAGGCACACCCACAGCACCAACTACAATATCGGCACGCTTGATATGCGCCGCCAAATCTTGCGTTCTTGAATGGCAGATAGTCACCGTACAGTTCGCATTCAATAGCATCATCGCCATTGGTTTACCCAAAATAGCGCTACGCCCTACGACCACTGCTTCTTTACCCGCAAGCTCGATATTATGATGCTCTAATAGATGCATAATGCCTTGCGGTGTGCACGAGCCGTAAGCAGATTGCTGCATCGCCATACGACCAAAACCAAGACAAGTCACGCCATCGACGTCTTTTGCCAAGTCGATTTGCTCAAAGCAAGCACGCTCATCGATATGTCCAGGGACAGGATGCTGTAACAAAATACCGTGTACGTCTGGATTGCTGTTTAGCTCATCAATCTTTGCCATGAGCTGCTCAGTGGTCGTGGCACTCGGCATCTCAACACGTATAGAGTCCATGCCAACACGCTTGCAAGCGTTGCCTTTCATACGGACATAAGTGGCAGAGGCTGGATCGTCACCAACCAATATCGTCGCTAAGCTTGGGGTGCGCCCCGTTTTATCTTTGATCGCATCCACGCGCGTGCGTAGATCCTGTTCTATTTGTTTGGCAAGTGCTTTGCCGTCCAAAACGGTGGCGGACTCGTGGGCAATAGACATAGTAACTCCAATAGAGGATACGATATAAAAAAATAAAGACAGCGCGTGCAAGTACTTTGCATGCCTGTCTTTTGCTTCGTCAACCTTTGACTGATAATAATATTGTACCTGTGTACGCTGCAAAATCCTAGCGTGTATTGGGATACAATAAAAAAATGGCCTACTATCATCTAGCAGACCATTTGACTCTCATGTATTCACGTTATTTATTAGCCGCTATAGGCTTTGGGCTAATAAGTCAGAAACTCTAGCCCAACGCCTGCTCCAATATCACTCGACTGAGTATCAGAGTCTACGCCCCATAAGCGAGATGTCACTAAAGTTTTTGGATTCAACTGATGCGCCCATGATATGTCAATAGCGGTCAGTTTATCTTTCATTGGAAATGCTTGGTTATCAGACTTCCCAGTGCGACGATCCAACTCTCCTGACTGATTAACCTTAGCATATTGCAGTTTTGTATTGACAAAGTTTCGACTATCTAGCCATAACTTGCCACCTACTGATATGCTCTCAGCATCACCGCCAAGAGCGTGACCGAGCGGATAGCCTTGCTGATAGTACCCATCGGTATAGAGAAAATGATCATACGATACTCCTTTGACATCGCCACTACTCCGCGTGTCTGCATACTCAGCATAAACCTGATAAGGCAGGCCTTGGTAGCTTGACGCATAGTCTGCGCCAGCTAAGTACATGTTTTTAGCAGGCAAGCCGCCCGCTTCATCTTCACCAATGTATTGTGCATAGAAGCTAGCTGGAACATTGATCAATGAGGATAACTGAACTCTAGCGTCAAAACCGCCTAGCTGATTAGCAGGATCATCGTCAGTATTGCCAGCAGTAGAGTCGTTATCTCTAGTACCTAATAGAGCATCTCCAAAAGAGCTAAAACTCTCAGGTCGACCCTCACCGCCCCACATAAAGGTTCGAGACGCACCAACTTCTAGCCATGGTAAAGGACTGGCCGTCAGACGAGCACCAAATAGCTTAGCATCTGGTACGGCATCATAATCTTCAAGTTGACCTGCAAATAATTGATACTGCCATGGACCAACCCATGAAAGATAAGGCGAGGTTGGTGCATTTTGCTCATCACGTTGCATGGTGACACCTGCAACAGGACGACTGGCATCGCCACGAATCAAACTGCCGTCAGTACCAGGGCCCCACCATGTCGGGATCTGACCAGCAATCAACCATTGATTGGCAGCAGAGCCAGCAATATATGAGCCTTCAAAACTCAAATCATTACTGTCTTCGAGCAAACTGTCGTTTTTTAGATTGGCTTGAAGTTTCATTTCCCAATTTTCTTCACTCAAACTGAGCGCTGCTGAAACCTCTTGCCCTGCTAAATGGTCATCAGCAAAAGTTTGCGGCAACTGCTGACGATCGGTCTGTACATAAGCGTCTACTTCAGCCTTCACCAAGGAGTTGGGGTTTTTAGCAAGTGTTGCACGGACTGACTGTAGTACTTTTTGCTGTGCGTCAGTACTCACCTGAGCCGTGGTGATTGCTTTTGTAATTTCATTAGCAGTTAAAGGCCATGTACTGGTACTAATGTGAGTGACGCCTTGCGCATTTAACCATTCTAGCTCTGACTTGAGCTTCATATCATTCATATACAAATTCTGTGCTGAAGCACTCATCGACAATGTAGAAATAGCAAGTGAGCTACTGATAATGGCCAGCAAAGTCATTTTTTTAGACATGTTTGAATACTTCCCAATATTTAAGTTTATTTAACAGCATCCCCACTACCTTTGCCTAAAGCTGTTCTAGCAATATAGTAAAAGTAATTTTTCAAGTTGAGATTATCGATCATTTCTTTATCAGTTTTGGCTAAAAGCTTGGGAGTAGACATATCTACGCCACTTAACTGAGCTAGCCCTGTAATACCAGGTAACACGTCATAAACGCCTTGATCTGTTCTGGCTTTTATGAGTTCCTCTTGATTGAATAGATTAGGTCTCGGTCCGACTAAGCTCATCTCGCCTTTTAATACATTAATCAGCTGTGGCAGTTCATCAAGTTTGGTCTTGCGTAATACCTTACCCAATTTAGTGATAGAGCTATTATCAGCTAGGTGACTCGCTACAGACGCTGTATCTACTTTCATAGTACGAAACTTCACTAGTTTAAAGGGCTTTTGGTCTTTACCGACACGTTCTTGCACAAATAAAGGCGAGCCTGTATCCAAGTAACCAATAGCAGTTGCACCAATTAACAAGGGTGACGCTGCTACTAACCCCGCAGCTGAGAACATAATATCCAATGGTCTTTGTAAAGGCATAGACTGGGAAGTTGCTAAACTTGACTTATAACATTTAGCAGTTTCCTGAATGGACTCACTAGTTGAATATTTAGGCTTCCAACCTAATAAGGTTTTAGCCTTACTAATATCTACTTGCAATGAGCCTGATAACCTTTGAGCCACACCTGACTTACCAACTGCACTTGCTGCCGTATTAATAAATTCAACAGGTATATTTACCGCTTTGTTTTTAACGCCTAAGCCTTTTGATATCTCTTCTAACAAACCAGCGGTAGAAATATCATCATTGTCAGATATCAAAAAAACTTCATTTTTAGCATCTTTGTGCTCGATACAGGTAATAATAAAATCAACCAAATTATCGACATATACTAAGCTACGTAGGTTCTTTTTGATGCCACCTATAGGAAGTGGAATACCTTTATAAGTCCATTTCATTAAAGAATGAAAGTTACCTTTTACATTTTCGCCATATACTAAAGTAGGACGAATAATTACAACTTCTAATGGCGTAGTCTCTGCTAACTTGAGTAAACCCTGCTCAGCTTCATATTTTGAGATGCCATAAGGATCGGTAGGATTAGGCTTAGAACCTTCTGTATAAGGTTTACCGATCTTCGTGCCTTCACCATTAACTTTAATTGAGCTAATAAATATAAAACGCTTTACACCTGAATCAGCTGCTTGGCGAGCTAGATTTAAAGTCCCTTCCACATTTACTTTACGAAACTCAGTTAAAGGATCGGTAGACTTGTCATCCATTACATGCACACGAGCAGCTGTATGAACAACTACATCGACACTTTTTAGTGCATCACTCCAATCAGTGCTAGTTGTCAAATCATCAACTTTGACAATCCGTACAGCGTCCGACTGCTCATTAACATTACGCACAGCAATCGTTAAATCATAGCTCCCATCTGCTACAATACGTTTTTGTATAGCACTGCCAACAAACCCAGTTGCCCCAGTGAGAAGTAATCTATGTTTATTACTCATGGATAGATATCCTAAATCAAATTTCAATTGGTTTGCTGATAAATAGATAGATGCTGCTCTATCACTTTTTCAATCGCAAATTCTCTCTCTGCTAGCTGACGTCCAGCAATACCCATTTCTACTCGAAGCTCAGTATCTGTCACTAGCTTTTCAATAGCATTAGCTAATTCCTTCGAGTCTTTAACTGGAACTAATAATCCCGTCTTATTTTCTTCTATAGCATCACGGCATCCGGGTACATCTGTAGTAATCACAGCCCTACCACATGCGGCAGCCTCAATTAAAACTTTGGGTAATCCTTCGCGATAAGACGGTAGCACTACAACATTAGAGTCTCTAAATACAGTAGACATATCCTTCTGATACCCCAATACAACTAAATTGGGGATAGCTTTCCATTCTTCAATATCTTGCTCTGTGGCGCTCGTATTATTACCTAAATCTAGATCTCCCACTATCTGATAGTTGGCTACCACACCTTTTTTATTCAGTAGTCTGATAGCTTCAATATATTCTGCTAATCCTTTATCGAATAGCAGACGTGCTGCGAAAGTCACTACAGGCGTATCATTTAAGTTTTCAGGAATAGACTGAAAGGTAGATAGGTCTATACCTGAACCACGTATGAGTGTAGTTTGCTCAGCCTTGACAGCTTTTAAATCTATTAATAACTGCTTGTCATCAGGATTTTGCAGTATAACTGTGGTTTTTTTAGAGCGTAAAGCAAAACGATATAAGCCTACTCCAATTTTTCGTTTTAAGTCTGCTTTAACACCTTCTGCCAAAAATAAAGTGCCTAACCCTGATACAGCAGCCACTACCTTATTAACTGATGTAAAGCGAGAAGCTATACCGCCATATAAAACAGGCTTAATAGTAACTAGATGCAATACATCTGGCTTAATATTATCTATAAGCTTCCAAAACGCTAATAAACTATTTAGCTCACTTGGTATACTGCTACCGTTACGTGATAATGGTATCTCATGATGGACAAAACCGTTGTTTATAATCTCTTGAACAGCTGCGCCATTTCTAGTAGCCACGTGTACTGCATATCCCTGCTCTTGAGCCGCTATAGCGATAGGCAAGCGATGTGATAAGAAGAACCAAGGCTCGTTAATTATATATAATATTTTCAATTTTATTCCTATAAAACTAGTATAGACTCACTGCCTATAGAACAATATTCTTTTATTTGGAAATAGTTTATCAACCTTACAGTCAGCACAGACGAATAACACATATATAACTACGAAAGCATAGCGATAGCGAACAGCTGTCCCATAGTTTGCAACAACCAAACCATATACCGACATTGCTAGCGCCATAAATAGCAACCAAAAAGCAAGCTTATCTAAATTTTTCCTCCAAGCTTGTCGAGTAATTAAAAATAAAACACCCAAAACAAATACATTTTCAAGTGACTGTATTAACTGTAAGGCACTAGTTGCTTCCCAAGGCAGTGGTTTGGAGAGAAAATAGAAACCTGAAGTAAGACCCTGAAATACAAAGTCTCCTGCACCTGTAATAAGTTCAATATCTTCTGCATCACCACCATCTTCGACGAACATAGCCACTCTAAACTTATTAACTAAAGGTAGAGCAATAGGAGCAGAGGCTAGTAACGATGCTAAAGCAATGGCACCAATAATTACTGCTTTAGTCAGACTCATACCTTTCTTGGCAACATTGAATATGAAGTAAAGCAATACTATTGGACCAACAATATAAAAATTCTGGAACTTAATTAAATATATTGGAATAATACAAACAGCACTCTTTAAAGCTTTAGACTCACGAGCAAAGATTATCGCCAAAGTCATAAAGAAAAATATTAACGTCTCTCTTAAGCTCAGAGCCGTATACAAAGCCATGCTTGGAAACAATAAGTAAAACCACAAAGATAGCTTCGTAAATATTTTTTTTATATAAAGTATAAAAAATAAAACTATATAAATAAAAGTGTTATAAAACCCCAAGCTAATAGGCGATACAGGAGTAGGAAATGGCATTAATGCAAAAAAGACACTAGCTTGTACAGTATTTTTACCACTCGCTAATGCTTCAACAAAGCCAATATTCCCATTTCTTAAATCATTAACGCCATACCAATATCTATATTGATCAGGCATATAATCAACACTAAACAACACATCATTTAAAACGAATGGCAAAAAACAATGTAATGCTAGTACAGTCTGGTACTTAACTGAGATTTTAAGTTCATAACCACCTATTAATATTAATAACAAACATATAAATAAGCTGGGAATTTCAAACAGTCTAACACCCAAAAAACCATATGTATAAATCCAATTTAGATCTGACATACACTATCTCTATATTTTAAGACTGTTTTTAACAAATCTAAATTTGCCACTTTTTTCTTTTGGTATTTCATTAACTACTTGCAAATGAATCTCTAGCTGCGGGCCAAAACGCTCTGCTAAGTTTTTCTTAAATTTACTTTGTTCTTTAGCAACAAAGGCTGGTCCAGCAACAACCAACACATTCACACGCTCTAATTCTTTTTGAATTACTTGAAACTGAATAATGCCTGCGATATTTTTAGTACTGTTACTAATATTGCCAAGGTTTACCTTACCATGTGTCGGTGACAGAATATAGTCTGAGGTACGTCCTTCAATACTCTTAACTAGTGGAAATATTGAACCGCAGGTACAGGTATCTTGGGTATCTGCCAATGTGATACGATCGCCTATACGATAACGAATGAGTGGTGTCCCATGCGTTGTATAAGAAGTCACCAACAGCTCGCCACTTTGTGCAGGTTGTAAGTGCTCATCTACTACTTCAAAAACACCTGTCAATGGATGAATATGTAGACGACCATGCGTACACTCCAATATAAATGGGGCACCTTCAGAAGACGCATATTGATCAACCAATTGACAGCCCAACACACGCTCAATAACTTCACGATACTTTGGCAACACTGTCTCAGCTGTAGGAAAAAACACTTTCACAGGTGTTAGCAATTGCAAACCTAAACTATCTGCAATCTCGCATAGCTCATAAACACTAGACGGAAAGCCTACTATAAACTCTGGCTGAAACTTAACTAGCGACTGCCAGTACACATGAAAACTGTCTTGATTAATATGAAAAGTAGAATAGAAACGAATCTTATTAATAAAGTCATAATGCGAGCAGATATTATTTTGAATGTCATTCTCAGATATTAAGTTTTTTCCAGAAAACCAGGCCGTCTTTTTACCTAAACGGTAGCCATGTTGCGCCCTAAAGTGATCTAAAATAGCAAAACGCTCTTGCATATCTTTTTTTGTGTACACAACTTTCATAGACGCACCTGTCGTACCGCCCGTCAAGCTCACAATGCCATTCTTTTCTTTAATCGTTTTAATTCTATCAAAATCGTTAATGATATCCTGCTTTTCTAGGGGAACATTTTTTGTTAAATCTCTAGTATTGAGTTTATTATACCAAGCCGATTTTCTTTTAACGTATTTGAAAAAAGATTTTTGTTTCTTTTTGACTTCTTTATCCAGTTGGCTAGCAGTAAAACCTTCAACTTTAGCATAATATTCACGAAATTTTTTATATTCACCGCCATGGCGAACCTTATACTGATATGTATTGAATAAAGAAATGGCAGAACTCTGTACGAACATAGGCGTTTTTTTGATTACTTTCTCTTTCAAGGACATATTGACCTCCTAGCGATACAGTGCTTCAAAATCATTGACAACTTTATCTAAAGTATAGTTTCTCTCAATAGTTAATCGCGCCTTTTTAGCAACAGCTTCTAACTGCGAAGGCTCGGCATTTAACACATTTTTCTCAAGTGTTTTAGCAATATCCTGATAATCAGTCGACGGTATATGATAGCCACTATCGTTCAATATAATCTTTGCGTCCCCTGCATCAGTACTCAAACATACTTTTTGCGTTGCCATTGCTTCACCTAATACATTAGGAAAACCCTCTGTAATTGAGGTTAAGCAAAATACATCTATAGCGTTGTAAAAGATAGCGGTATCCTGTACTTGACTTAAAAACACGAAACTATCTTTGTATAAGTTATTGGCAAATAATCTCGCAATTTCAGGATTATCTAGGTCAACCTCACGACCGCCTAGAAGCACTTTAAAACGATATCCTTTATCAAGCAACAATAAGCACGCCTTAATAAAATTGATATGGTTTTTAGCAGGTGCAAAGCGCCCTATGTGACCAATTGCTAGCTCTTCAGAGGATATATTGAGCTGTGTCCGCAGTCTTTCTCTTTTTTGTTCATCAGGATAGAATATTGACAAATCAAAACCATTAGGAATGACGACCATTTTTTGATCATCGTAACCTATTACAATATGTACTTCTTTTGCTTTATTTGCAACACAAACGATAGAAGAAGGTATAAAGTTCGAAACGCCAGCACAAGCTTGGCGAATCACTTTTTTAGCAATACCACTATTGCTGTCTATCTCAGAGTTACGTATACCCCAAATAATTTTTTTAATACCTAAGCTTTTGGCTGCCATTCCTCCTAAAAAATCAGCATGATACATCCAAGTCTGCACTACATCAGGATTAATTTTTTTTAACAGCTTTCTCAGACGTATGAAAGCAACAGAAGTTGATGCAAAGGAATTCATACCTACACTATATACTTCTATGCCAGCATCTCTGAGTTGTTGCCCAATAATTCCCAAGTCTGTGAGAGATATTACACAATGCTCAAACTTACCTTTTGCTGAACTATGCAACACCAATCGCTTAAGCATTAGCTCTGCACCACCAACGTTGAGGCCGATAATTATATGCACTATCTTCATCATTTCACCCTCAACCAACTCGAAACCATTCTATCTGACTCGTCTGTACTGAACTGTTGAGTTGCACCACCAGGGAAAAAAGTTATTTCTCCAAACTTTATTTCTCCATTATTATTATATAAATCTACTCGACAAAATGGGAATGGACTAGAAATTTTTTCAGCATATTCAATCATAAGCTCTAGATTTTCAGGCTTCTTAACCAACTCATTATCAAAGTTTTCTCGCCCTACAGTGAAATTTTGCAAGTTAAATTTTCTATCATAAATATTTCTCTTAGCGCTTGGATTATGACTACCATCTATTGCAGCAGTATCGATATCTACAAAAATTAATTTCACTTCCCCATGAAAACAAAAAAACCTATAATCTAATAGCGCAGACTGACTTTCTATAAAGTTTTCGACTATAATTTTTGGTTCAATATTTTTATAATTCCATTCTCTAGACTGATAGTAATAGTTCATTTTTAATGCTTTATTAAACGTTTTTTCAAATTCTCTGATATCAAAATTTGATTCATTCTCGGAATCAAATATTCTATTGATTCCTGAAACATGATTGCATTTAATAAAGTACTTTCCTTTCATATCTTTAAAAGGAACTTCTTCTGCTTTATCGTATACTCCGTAAATATCAGTCAGTAACTTGCCTAAGCCAATTCTAGCGATATAGTCTCTAACTCTCACTTTATCACTACACTCAGTCATCAGCGAGTGACGATAATTTATCTTTAGCCACCACAGTTTCTCATTGAAATACTTAGGATTTTCAATATTTAACCTTTGTCCAGTTGCTTCCCAGTATTTAATTTTAGCAAAGACTTCGTCATTGAATATATTCAAACTTTGGGTTTTGAAATTATTCAAGCTAGAGTATAAATACTTTAATTTCTGAGATGAATATGTAAGCTTTCTAATTTTTTTCTTAATTTGATAGTACATTCAGTAGCCTTGTGAATAATTTAGATTAATGTTTACTATTCAGTAGAAGTAAAAAAATGATTATCAGTAGTAATTAAATTTATAAGATTCAAATTTATATAATTCTCCCTCGATCTAAAGAATCTCAAAAAAGTCAGTATAAACTATCAAGTAGCGTTCAAACATATCTAGCAATAAGGTTTTACGAGCTTAGCGAGTAAGCAATTCATAATATTTGTCTACAGAGTTTGTTACACTGAAAAAAGAGGCTCTATCTTTTACATCTTTTTGCACGGAGTTATTTAATGTCTTTATTATAGCCTGGGCTAATAGATTAGAATTGCGTGGAGGAACCAGCTCTCCCCAAAGTCCATCTGCTAAAATCTCACTTGGTCCACTTGGGCAGTCTGTGCTTACCACTGGAGTTCCACATGCCATAGCTTCTACTAGTACGTTACCAAACCCTTCATATATTGATGACAAGACGAATAGGTCGGCGTGAGACATCCAAGCGTAAGGATTATCAACGAAGCCTGGTAACTGTACACTATCATTTAGGTCCAAATTATTAATTAACTGCTCTAGTTCAGATCTTAGCTTACCTTCACCCAGAATCATCAAGTTGCAATCTTTTTTCTCACGAACTTTCTTAAAAGCGTGAATTAATGTCTCAAAGTCCTTTTGGTGCGTTAGCCTACCCACACCCATGATTAAGGGCAATGAACCTTCTTTAGTCCAACAATGTGAAAGCGGCTCTTTTGAGCGCTTTACAAGATCTTTTGAGAATATAGGATTGTAAATCGTCGTAATCTTATTGCGACCAATATTAATTTCATTCACCAAAGAATGTGCAACCCCGTCTGAAACAGCGATAATCGCATGAGGTTTTTTATAAGCCCAACGCATTAATGAAGTAACAAGAGTACTCTTCATCCGCCCAAGGTTTTTCTTTGACTCTGTTAAGTCACAATGTTCACTAAAAACCACTTTTGTATTTGACCCACTAATTAACTGTGCCAGTATTGTGGCAATATTAACGTAATTCATGGCTGAAAGAATGGCATCAGGTTTTTCTTTGTATAAATACTTTGATAAAGGGATGATACTATTTAATACTCTCGATGTACCTAGATTGACGATATTTACTTTTGGAGAGGCATCCTTTATATATGGTCCGTCTACTCTGTTCAATACTAAATCAACCAGAATATCTTTTTCAGCTAAGCCGTTCGCGAGAGCAAGCATAACTCGTTCTGCACCCCCTCCATTCATTGAAGGGATATATAATGCGACTTTTTTCATGCGATGTCCTATTAGCTTTCTTTGTCTACTGATATTTTACTAAGTAGCTAAAAAGTCTTGTTTTTATTTCGACAGATGCTTATCTTTAGTAAAAAATATTGCTTATCGTTTAGTTGTAAATTACTTCCAAGCATTTATCTACACTGATAGATATTTTTCTATTTAAATCAGAAAGTAAAATATTGTTAGAAGCTTCAAACGCTGACTTCACCTCATCCCAAGGATGAGGATTTAGGATGATGTCGCTGTTAATAGCTACCTTTTGATCACCCGCTTCTTGCCATACCCCAGGAATCTTATCATCCCAGATCAAGGTAGATACTGATTTACCATAGGCTTTACCAATTATTCCAGCGTGCATACGCATCGTAATCAAATAGTCTACATCAGATATTTGGTCATATAGGTTGAGGGGAGATGAGGGTCTATCTAGTAGCCTTACGTCCAAATCTTCTAACAATATCGACTTATATATAGACGTTGCTTGTTCATAATCTTGAATACTACCGTTAGTCACTATATGAATTTGCATATTTTCTTTAGCAGTAGCCTGAGCCAATTGCTTCCAAAATATCACGTAGGCTTCAGCATCAACGTCTCGTAAATTTGGATTATATTTCTTGAAAGCAGCAAGAGGCATAATATTAAAGGCACAGACAGTTTTCTTCAGTTCAGGCTCTTTTTGGAAAGTATTGTTGTTATTGGCTGAACTCAATGCAAATGCTAAGTCAGGATATACATTTAATGATATATCTTTTCTTACAAAATGTTTAAGCCTATTTGCAGAATCAAGATCTCTTAGAGAGACAAACCTTGCAGAGTTCAGAATTTTTTTAATATTTTTTTGTGCTTTCTTACTAAGGTCACTTCCAACGCCACAACCTAATATACAAATAGGTTTATTAAACTCATTAGCTATATCAGTTATGAGTGCTAACTTAGTGAGAAAACCAGCGCTAGTATCTGTTAATAATTGACCACCTCCAATTATTACGGCATCAGAACTGCTAATTAGTTCGCTCCAGTATGTCGTAATTTCCTGTTGATGAAATACATACCACATAGTACGGGTTATGATATGCTGAGTTAGTTTATGATGCTTTATTTTCTTTGGGATAAATGACTTCCAACTTCTGTTAGTCAATTTTGGCTGTGAGTCAGTGCAGCCTACAGGAAAACCACGTCTGAAAGATATGTCTAGAGGTATAGCTTCAATATCTCTTGATGAAAGAAGTGTGCTCAAGCTATCATAAATAGCATAGTCTCCAAGGTTAGAGCTAAAGACCTCTGCTGCTATTACTATCTTTTTCATTTTCAAGCTATCCTTCTAATTAAACCAAAGAAAGTACAATCTATATTTAATTGTTTTTTTATTACTATCCAAAGATAAATATTCCAAACTAGCAGAGCTGTAGTGGCCCCTAAAGCTGCCCCATCTATGCCAAGATGTGGTATTAAAGCTAGATTTAATACCACATTTATTATGGTAGATAATGACATACCTTTAATTACGAATTTTTCATTACCTGACATTGTCAAGATTGAGATGGAAGAGCCAAAAAAAGCATTTACCGCTTGTCCCAATGAAATTATTAGTAGTGCACGATAGCCAACTACATATTCATTACCAAAAATAAGACCCAATATTTCTGTACCAAAAAAATAAAAGACCAATACTACTGGAAAAGTGAGACCAAAACTTAGAATTGAGCCAAGAGAGGCTGTTTTTTGAGCTTTCAAGGTATCCTTTTGGGCAAAAGCACTTGCCAGTCTAGGTGTAATAACCATATTTACGACTTGTAATCCAAAGACAGCTAGAGCAGCACCAGATACAACGATTTTATATACACCTACATCTGAAGCTATTCCCATACTACCTAGCATTAAGATATCTACTTGTGAGCTCAGCGACTGCATTCCTGTCATTAAAGCTAGTGGTAGAATAGTAAATAACCAAGGCTTGTTGTAAAAAATAGGCCTAGTAACCTTTAGCTCTGGAGGTTTAGCTTTTAGTAGGAGTACTGCCCCTATTATGAATGCTATCAGCGCTGCTACAAGATGGATGCCCATGGAGTATGCTGGATCTAAAGTAATATCTAACTGTATTAGTATTAGCAAAAATGCTGCAAAAAGGATAGGTCTTATTAAGCTCTCAGGAAGTTGACCTTGGATTATTAGCCCTAATCCTCTAAGGGCAGCTCCTCGCACATTTCCCATTGCCATGAGAAGAGACATAGCTAAGCCTAAAGCAAAAGTTTTATACTCTATAAATACTTTAGATCCCTCAAAGAAGTTCAAAATTGCCAAAGTAGAAAAAGAATATATTACGAGTGATAGTGTTATTATTACAAAACCACTCCATAACCATATACCCTTCATCTTACCCCAATCATTTAAAGCTTTAGTACTAGCAGTCTCTCTAAGTACTAGTGTGGGCATCCCTGCTGTCGCAGGTAAAGCTAAAAGGCTGACCATAGCTAGAATGTAAGAATAGATCCCAAAATGCTCAGGTCCTAAGGTTCTAGCAAGTAATACAGAACATAGGAAAGTAGCTCCTACGGATAATACTCGTACTAAAAAAGTTCCTGCAAGCAACCTAGATAGTTTAGATGTTAGGAGGCTTTGTTTACTCATATCTTAATTAGCCTGAGTTGAAAAGTTCTAATAGTATAATTATTATTTATTAGTTAAATAACTAACATACCAAGGCATTGCTTTTTGGATCCCTTGGATAATATCGAACTGTGGCTCATAGCCTAATGCATTTTGTATCTTAGTAATATCAGCCTGACTATGACGCACATCCCCTGCTCTAAAATCTCGATAGACTGCTGCTTGAGTGTAGCTAACACCATTAGTACTTAAATGCTCTGTAAGCGCTGAAAACAGCGTATTAAGGGTCGTACGTCCACCTACTGCCACGTTATACACCTGATTTTTAGCTTCTTCAGTGGCAGTTGCTGCCAGAATATTGGCCTGCACGGCATTTTCAATAAAATTAAAGTCGCGACTGGTATCACCGTCGCCATTGATGAATACCTCATCACCTGCGATCATAGCGGCCGTCCATTTCGGTATCACCGCTGCATAGGCACCATCTGGTGTTTGACGCTTACCAAAGATATTGAAATACCGCAGACCGATCGTCTTAAAGCCATAAGTACGTGAGAATACATCTGCATATAACTCATTGACATATTTAGTCACCGCATACGGCGATAAAGGATTACCGATATTTTCTTCAACCTTAGGCAGCACCGGATGATCACCGTATGTTGAGCTACTAGCAGCATAAGTAAAGCTAGCTACATTAGCATCACGAGCGGCTACCAACATATTTAAGAAGCCTGAAATATTAGTCTCATTGGTTGCGATAGGATCAGCGATAGAGCGCGGTACTGAGCCTAGCGCTGCTTGATGCAGCACGTAATCAACACCTTGACAGGCTTTCGAACAATCAGTTAACTGACGAATATCACCCTCTATAAAAGTGAAACCTTCCCACTGTTCAGCGCTTACTAAACTTTTTACTTCATCTAAATTATGCTGAAAACCTGTGGCGAAATTGTCTAACCCAACCACTTTTTGATCAAGCAATAATAGTGTCTCAAGCAAATTAGAGCCGATAAAGCCCGCTACTCCTGTGATAAGCCAAGTTTTAGGCGTCTGTACTAATGTTTCTTTCACTTTATTGTAGGTTGTCGCTGTCATAGTATTGCTCGCATGCTGTTATTGTAAGACTATATAGGCTTATAGACGGATATCTGTGTCTTCTTTGGCGAACACATATTTCAGATCATATAGCACATGATTATGTTTACCTAAACTTCTTATATGCGCTACGCCCATATCGACAAACTCACTGTGAGCTACTGCTAAAATAATACTATCATAGCTATTGGCTGTAGCCTCATTGACAGGCTTAACACCGTACTCTTTTTGAGCCTCTACAGCATCTACCCATGGGTCGTACACATCGACATCGATATTATATTCTTGCAGCTCGTGTACGATATCGATGACTTTCGTATTACGCACGTCTGGGCAGTTCTCTTTAAAGCTCAATCCCAAAATCAGTACCTTAGCGCCCTCTACCTGAATGCGCTTTTTGATCATGGTTTTAATAAGCTGCGTGGTGACGTATTCGCCCATACTATCATTGAGGCGACGACCTGCCAAGATAATCTCAGGGTTATAACCGATTGCTTGAGCCTTATGCGTCAAGTAATACGGATCGACACCGATGCAGTGACCACCGACCAGACCTGGGCGGAATGGCAAAAAGTTCCATTTGGTGCCTGCAGCTTCTAGTACTGCCTGCGTATCGATACCCATCTTATTAAAGATAACGGCAAGCTCATTAATCAGTGCAATATTGACATCTCGTTGCGTATTTTCGATAACTTTTGCTGCCTCCGCTACCTTAATACTAGGTGCTTTATGAGTACCAGCAGTGATGATTAAGTTATAGACTTCGTCGACAAAGTCCGCAATCTCAGGCGTTGAACCAGCTGTGACTTTTAAAATATTAGTCACACGGTGCTCTTTATCACCTGGGTTAATACGCTCAGGGCTATAACCTGCATAAAAGTCTTGATTAAAGGTTAGGCCTGATACCTGCTCTAGTACAGGGATACACACTTCTTCAGTCGCGCCAGGGTATACGGTTGATTCATAAACGACGATATCACCTTGCTTCAATACGCCGCCGATGGCCTCTGAAGCTTTGATAAGCGGTGTCAGATCTGGCTGCTTATACGCATCAATCGGTGTCGGTACAGTAACGATAAAGAAGTTACAGTCCTTTAACTCATTGATATCTGAGCTGTACCCTAAATGTGTAGCTTCTGCTAACTCCTCTTCACTGACTTCTAAAGTATGATCAATACCTGTATTAAGTGCTGAAATACGTTCAGCATTGATATCAAAGCCTATAACCGAGTGATTTTTACCGAACTCTACTGCTAATGGTAGCCCCACGTAACCGAGACCAATAACGGCAATTTTAATATTATCAATATTTAGCATAGTATCTATCAACCAACCTTATCAATGAGTGTTTTCCAAATTAGGAGTGAACTGTAGTATCTTCTTTATATCCATCTACAAAATATTTGAACTGCAACTTTAACCATACAACGTCGTATAATTGAGATTTTTCTGGTAACTTCTCTAATACCCGTTCAAGATCTGCTAGAGAAAACCTATGCTCCATAGCTTGCATAATAAGAGGATGAGCAGTTTCTTCAACATTGTCATCACCGATTATGAGCTCTTCATAGAGCTTCTCACCAGGACGAAGACCTGTAAAGACAATTTCGATATCACCATTAGGATGCTTATCGTCTTTGACCTCATGCCCACTTAGGCGAATCATACGCTGAGCCAGATCGACAATCTTTACTGGCTCTCCCATATTAAGCACAAAAACCTCACCACCTTGCGCCATGGCACCTGCCTGTATTACTAGATTAGCAGCCTCTGGAATAGTCATAAAATAGCGTGTCACATCAGGATGGGTGACAGTAATCGGAAGACCTTTTTCGATTTGTTTGGTAAAAACAGGTACTACAGATCCTGATGAGCCTAGTACGTTGCCGAATCGAACCATACTGATACAGGTTTTGCTATCTGGCTTTATTGAGGTAGCTTCATAACTTAATGCCTGACATACAAGTTCTGCCAAACGCTTTGTGGCACCCATCACATTAGTAGGTCTAACAGCTTTGTCAGTAGATATCAAAACAAAAGTTTCTACATCTGATCGAATAGCAGCACGAGCACAATGGTAAGTACCGCGACTATTATTAATAACCCCTTGAAACGGATTGTGCTCGACCATAGGCACATGTTTATATGCTGCTGCATGGTAGACTGTTTGTACATGATAAGTCTGAAATATCCGCATAAGGTTATGCTCATCAGTCACATTACCAATAATGGATACGATTTGAATGTCCTGATATTCATTACTACTAGCCTGTTTTGCCAAAAGCTCTTGGTGAATACTATAAAGGGCAAACTCTGATAGCTCGTATAACACCAGACAAGTTGGTTTATTTTTGATGATTTGACGGCACAACTCACTACCGATAGAGCCACCCGCTCCAGTTACCAAGACGGATTTATGAGCGATATTTTTCTTCAGCAACTCTTCGTCTGGGTCTACAGTTTGGCGGTCTAATACGTCTAATATATCGATCTTGCGCATATGGCTAACCGTGACTTTTTCGTCAGCCAATTCTTGTAGACTGGGTAGCTCTTTTATCTTGATAGAGATATGTGAAAGCTTCTCAATAATTTTGCGCTTACGAGCACGGCTAATCGAGGGTACTGCCAAAAATACTTGGGCAATATCAAGGGTATTTACGATATCCAATAAGTTATCAGTATGGTAAATCTTTTTACCCATAATATGGGCACCTGTTAGCTGACGATCATCATCAACAAAAGCAACCACACTATATTTATGTGAGTTACTCAAACCTTTCATCAACTCCTGCCCTGCGTCACCTGCACCATAAATCAAAATATTATCGTAATCTATAAGCTCACCCTCAAAACGCTTACCTTGCCATCGCTTCAATAATTCTTTAATTGTCAGACGACTGTTCCACAGCCAGATATAAAGCAAAAACAGAAACAAAATAGGGGTCGATCGAGGGATTTGTGGCAGTACATCAAAGTAGATAATCAGTTCATAAAAAACAATCAGCACAAAAAACAGCTGCAATACACCACTCATAACCGTATCAAGAAACCCTCTAGATACGCCATGATAAAAGCCTACAAGGTATAAACCAATGACAGGAATTAAGGCATATAAACTTAATGTCCATAAACTAATATGAAGCTCGATATAACCATATCGCAATAATAGTGACAAAAACAGACAGGCAATAGCCATTATAAAGTCTGCGCTAATCAAAATCAGACGCTTGACATATCTTGGCAGCGACAACAGGTACTGAGCGATAGATTGCAACACATTTCCACCTATAAGCTTCGGCTACGTTTGACACTATGTAAAGACTTTTCAACCATATGGATTGTCTATTCATCCCACATCGTTTTTAAGAACTAAGTTAGTTAATAGCATACTACTGGTTGTTACCATAGGCATAACTATAATGATAGCTGTATTTGCTCATGATACCCTGCTGTACGTCATTTAAGATAATTCCATCTACTTCTATATTTGCCTTATTCATCTGATTGACCGCATAGACCAGTTGTCCCTCAATTGAGTTATCGTATCTAGTTACCATCAATACTTTATTAGCATATTGCGCCAGTATCATTGCATCGGAAGCTGCGAGGATCGGCGGTGAATCAATAATGATATAGTCATAGTGTGAGCTTAACTCTGTTATTAGGTTATTGAGCCTGCTATCAGACAACAGTGATGCAGGATTGCGTGGATACTCACCTCTTGGCATAAAATCAATATTATCTATATTGGTCGGATGGATAAAGCTCGCTAGATTACTGATCTTTTGGGTGGTGATAGCTTCTGGGACTTGAGCGTTATTCTGCGCAAAATCAGTCATATTTTGTGATAATTTATCTTGCGATAGATAGTCGGCCAAACCGTTATCTTGGGTCATACCAAATATTTTATGCAGCTCACCCAAGCGCATATCTGCGTCCATAATCAGCACCTTCTTGTCTAACTGAGCAAAAACTTCCGTTAGATTGGCCGAGATAAATGATTTACCAACGCCAGGGCTCTCACCAGTGATAAGTATAACTTTCGCCCTTTGGCCCCCTTGCTCTGGTGTCGTCATACCGAACATCAGGCTCGTTCTTAAGCTTTTGATGGCTTCATAACTCAAGCTGTTACTATCAGCATAGGCCAGCAAACGATTAGGCACTTTCTTATCTTTACGTAATCTGGTCAGTAGAGGTGAACGAGGAATCGTTGCGACCACAGGTACACCCGTTTTTGCTTCAATACGTTCAGGGTCTTTAACCACATTTCTAAGCATGTTTTTCAGGAGTACGAGCATTGTTCCAAGCATCGCCCCTGACAACATCGCCAATATGATAATTTGTAGTTTCTTTGGCGCAATAGCATTGAAAGTATTGATTGGTAAATCAATGATACGGGCGAAACCAATTTGACCAGCTTTGACGATCTTTAACTGTTCATAGTTTTTGAGTAGCGTGAGATAGATCTCTCTGTTGATCGTCGTATCAGCTGATAGTTGTAAAAACTCTCTTTGTATCTCAGGTAATCCTGCAATAGTGTTATCTATTTCTTGTCTTCTAGCATTAAGTACCGCAAGTTGATCATTAATTTGAATTACTAATGGATGCTCTTCCGTATAATAAGTAGTGAGATCCGCTTTTTTCAATTTTAGCTCATTGAGCTGTAGCTCGATTTGCGAGCTTTCGGTTAAGAGCAATTCGGCTTCTTTCGCCACATCAATAGTACCGTATTTTTTACGGAATTCATTAAATATTGCTTCAGAATCTTCCAATCTTTTCTTTAGGGTCGGGATTTGAGTTTCCATAAAGCTGATGGTTTTAGTGGTTTCTTCAGAGCCACGAGACTGATTTTGATCAATATAAGACAAAACGATTTGTTTTAGGATCAGACTGGTTTGTTGCTGATTGTCTCCGGTCATAGACAGCTGAATAATACCTGTTTGCTTGCCTTTTTCAACCACAGATAAAGCACTATTTAACCGCTCTGTCGTCATTTGAAGAGACTGCTTAGTAAGATTGATTGAATAACCATCGGCAGGTAAATTATTTACTGTGATTTGAATTTGACCATCTGTGCCTCTAAACTGCTGGGGCTGGCCAATCTCACCTTTAAAATCTTCAAAGCCGTTACTTAAGACAAATCCAGTCTCTGAGCGCATCAAGCTAAATGATTGATTTAAATACTCTTGAGATACATTAAACTGACTAATTTCTACTTCACCATCTTTAGTTTTAAGCGACACACCTTCAGGTTTATTTATTTGAGTCGCAGTACTATCACTTTTTATTCTATCTAAAGTTCCAATATTAGGGTCAGATAGGCGAATACGTAAATGCAATAAACTGACAACAGGCTCTAAAATCATACGTGACCTTATCAGCTCTGCCTCTGCTTGGGCTTTACTACCTTCCGACCCAACTAACTCAGAAATATCAGCCCCTAGTGCTGCAACTCCTTTGGAGTTCTCTTCAATTTGAATAAGTGCATCTGACTTAAAGGTAGGGTTGACATATCTACTATACAAAACCCCAATTATCAGGCCTAACACAGCAAAAAATACGATGATTTTCCAACCACGCAAAATGGCAAACAGCAGCGCCATAAGATCAATGTCATCATTATTTTCTTTCGAAACAGGGTTTGATAAATTTTTCGAATCTGTACTCATAACTATAGGTCTACCACTTCAGCTTGTTCATCGGATAAGCATTACTTAGTTAATTTTATCGGCCCACTGATCGAGACCATCAACAATATCTTGATATGCTGTCTCAAAAGCGCTCATTTCATGTTTATATGGGTCAGCAATATCCTTATTTTGCCAGTGACCAAGCTTGAAGGTTTTACCACGGCAAAATGGCCAACGTTCCTCAATCCATTTAGTCTGACTATCTGACATGGTAAAAATAAGATCAGCCTTTTTTACTAATTTTTCGTCGATTTGTTTGGCTATATGGTCTGTAATATCTATCTGCTGTTCAGACATAATTTTGAGAGCAGATGAATCTGCAGGATGCCCAATTAGAGCGCCAACGCCTGCGGAGTCAATTACTTTGTTAGGATAACGCTTTTTTAGTAACGCTTCTGCCATCGGGCTGCGGCAAATATTACCTACACAAACAACCAAAATATTATCAAACGCCATGCTTATCACTTCCTATAAAGTTGAAAAACTTCTGATTGCTGAAGTTGATGGTAACAAAGCACTGATAACACGGTTCCAGCGCGTCAGACCAGTTGGGTCGACATAGACAATATCATTAGGCAACATCTCAAACCGGCTAGTCAGTGGAAAGCTAGTGAGCGCCTGCATATCTACATAGTATATATTTGTACGCTGATATTCAGGTTGATCACGTACTACGTAGATCTTAGCCGCATTAGCCGTATTAGAATTCAGACCAGCTGACTCCCCAATCACCTGCGCTAAGCTCAACCCCTGGTCAATAATAGGTACAGGTGCAACTTTGCCAAACTCTCCCAAAACATACACTTTATTGATGTCTTCGCTACTGACACGAATAGAGTCACCATCTTGTACATAAATTTGATTGGCTGATAATCCCGCCTGCTGCAGAGACTGTAATCCCATACGATAATCAATACCATTTCTTCTCAATACAATACTGTTTGAGTTACCTTCTCTCGTCGTACCACCAGCCATAGATATTGCACTGTACAATGACACAGGTTCGTCAGCAATATTGAATTGACCAGGCTTGTTAACCTCACCATCGATAAAAAACTTATTGCCTCGATACTCAGCAACTTTCACTTGCGGATCTGCATACTTTAGGTAGCGTTGCAATCTTGAACTTAAGTTTGCGGTGAACTGTGGAACACTTAGCCCGCCAGCTTGTATACGACCTATCAACGGAAACTGTATAAACCCCTGCTGATCAACAGGATAACCAGATGCTCCTGCAGCATTAATATCAGGATAATCTACCAAAATAATACTTAATACATCAGAGGATGCAATACGGTAATTCATCCTATTAGACGATCGTACTAGGTCAGATAGGTTGGCACTCATTTGTGAGCGGGCGATTTGTTTAGGTGGCAACGTGGCGAGAGTCAATGGCAGTACATTGAAATTAATACCATTCTCTGCAGTAAAAGATCCACTGGGCGGTAACTGACCAGCTTGAAGCCCAGAATTGATGGTTGTAGTAGCACAGCCGTAAAGCATACTACTAGCTAACAAACACGCTGCACTCAACAACTTAGTTGTCTGTCTCATATCAAAAAGCCTCTTCTATTACTGCAATCACATAAAACGACTAAAAACAGTTTTGTATTAATAAATTTGTATCGATGTTATTTTTTTACATCTTTCACAAAAATAATCGGCATCATAACATAAGTTATCTGTTATACAGTAATGTTCTTATTGATTGATACAAAAAGCTATTCTTAAACTAATTACTCCATGTAGGATATAAATTCTTTTTATCAATTACAACTAAATATATTACGTATATTAATAATTGATTGAATTTATACTAAATTCTTACACTGCTATGTTGCTGCATATGTACGGTTATCTAAAAGCTATTAAACATTCTTAGTAAAAATATGCAAGATTTTGTTCAAATTGGCTTGAGTACAGTTGCAAGGTATATACATCGGAGAAATAAGCCAAAAAATACAGTGTAAGTAGTCTTTTACTAGTATAATGCTGCTCACAGCAAACAATGCATTTTCTTACCTATTATCATTTATAATCTAGTATAAACAATTGTGAATCATTATACATTGAGAAATGTAACCCACCGACTCAAGGAGCTTCAGATGAAAGACGAAAAATTGCAAAAAGCACTCGCCCGTATGGGCCTTGGCTCACGCCGTCAAATGGAAGAAGTGATTAAAGCAGGTCGCGTATCTGTTAATAACGGTCCAGCAACGATTGGTGACCGTGTCACACCAGGCGATGAAATACGTGTGGATGGTCGTCAGATCAAATACACCGCCGAAAACGAGAAGCGTCGCCGAGTGATCGCTTATTACAAGCCTGAAGGTGAAGTCTGCTCAGCCAAAGATCCAGAAGGTCGTCCGACTGTGTTTGAGCGCTTGCCAAAGCTCACTCATGATCGTTGGGTCATGGTTGGACGTTTGGATATCAATTCAACTGGCTTACTATTATTTACCAATGATGGTGAGATGGCGCATCGCCTGATGCATCCCTCTAGCGAAGTGACGCGTGAATATGCCGTTCGTGTGTTGGGTGAAGTCACTCCTGATATCGCCCGCACCTTGACTGCTGGTGTCATGTTAGAAGACGGCATGGCGCAGTTTGACGACATTAAAGAAGGCGGCGGTGAAGGGGTTAATAAGTGGTATCACGTTCAGCTCAAAGAAGGTCGTAACCGTGAAGTACGCCGCTTGTTTGAGTCACAAGGTCTGAAAGTTAGCCGCCTATTGCGTACACGTTACGGTACGATTGCCTTGCCAAAAGATTTACGTACAGGTCGTTTCTTAGAGCTCGATAAAAAAGAGATCAATACATTGACCGATTTGGTGAGCTTACGTCCACGTTATGGCACAGGTCTACATGGTGCGGCTAAAGAAAAGCAAGAGCGTATCAGAAACAAGCCGCTTAAAGCGCGTCGCACGGACACTCGTAATGACAATCGCAACAGCAGCGCGAAGCCTAAAAGTAGCGCCAGCCCTGCAAGTCGCGGGACACGCAACACCCGTGATCGCAATAACAAACGCTAATTCACGCTACCCTTAAGAGTCTTATAGTCTCAGACTTATTATAAAAAGCGGCCAAAGATTATAAATCTTTGGCCGCTTTTTATATCCAGTACAAAAACTGAGTGTTGCCTTCTACTGATCATGACTGTCGATATAACGATCCATCACGCGCAGATCCTGTAGATGCTGTCCTTCTATTTGTGCCAGCAATTCATCCAAGCGCTGCTCGATATTGTCTAGCATTTTTTGCAATAAGGCATCGGCTTCAAGTTTTTTCTCATGACGCGCACCATTGTCATTGGTATTGAAGCTTATGAAATGATGATGACTGGCTAGCATGTCAGGGAGTCTGGTTTGTAACATTTTATTCAAAACAAACTGCGCTTCTGTTATAGCAGGTGTTTTATGTTGAGCTTGTAATGCTGCCTGATAAGCTTGATAGCTACTCACTTTGTTATCGATACGCTTTAATTGCCGTAGCTGCTGATCTGACAAGCTTTTTAAGTGCTTTTTATTCAAGTTAAGCTGTTCCCAACTTAACGTAACCAGTGACAATGGCGCATAATCATCTTGATATATAAGCACACCTGGAGTAATACCGACCGCTTTGTGCAATGCATGCCAGCCTTTTCTACCTAGATAAAAAGTCGTGACGGTCGTCACAATACCGATGCCTATTAATATACTCATAACTGCTCGCTACTCATCACTCAATTCTATGTATGACTACTTATCGTTGGCACTTAGCGTTTAATATCTTCTGCTACTGGATTTTTCACATCCGTGCTACTCAAAGTAGGTGACTCAATAGCCTCTGTTTTCTTACTGAGATTACTCAGCGGCTGCATTGTTGAATCCATATTTGGATGATCAAAACGCGTTTGCAGATAGCGATTGGTCGCGAGCAGTTTTTGCCCATCTTGATGGTATGAGGCATTGAGTAAATCGTCAAACTGGGTATTTATCGTCTTAAGCACTTCTAACAATGCTTGTTTACCAGTGACGTCTGAATGTTTGATTTTGGTGGTATCAGCACGCGCCCCATCTGTCACATCTAGATCATACAAGCGGCGATAATCGGCCACTGCTTGCGGAATGTGTCGGTCCATCAGATTTTGGATCATAATATAAGTTTCAGTGACAGTGTCTTTATCATCAATTTTACCGTCATTATTGGTATCACCATAAATCAAGCGGAGTTTTTTGCCTTTTCGATTGATTTGCTCAAGTGCTGTTTTGACTTCAACGGGTAGGCTTTTCTCTGGTATATAGCCCAGTTGCGGCATGGCATTATATTCCAGCATTTTGGGCGCGGTAACTTTCTTAATACCACGATACCCCAGATATAACCCAGCGGCCGGCAGCACTCCGTATAATACAAACATCACTAACATAGCAGTCACTTGGGTCATCAGGTTGTCCTTATTATTTGACAGAATAGTTTGGCAAATTTCTTGTTATTTTAATCAGTATTTTAAGCTAGGCGGTTTTAGTGTCATCAACTTTATTGCTTAGCACTGCTTTTATTAAACAAAAAAATAAGGCTCTATGAAAGCCTTATATTGTTATACATTGAGTCTGCACTGTTTTTGGATAATCTTTTATTTTATAAAATACGCTAGCTTTGCGTGCGGCTCTTGACGTAACGATGGGTTGAGGCAAGACGATTTAAAACGGTTTGATGCAATTCATCCAATAGCTCATCAAGCTCATAATCAACTTCTAAAAACAAATCGGTCAACATATCACCTGCGGTCATTTTTCCCTGAACCATATTGTTTTTGGTGCGATGCGGACTGAAGCGCTGCAACTGCTCGTAATGATGTAGCGCTTCAGGGATACTTTCGGACACCAGCTTGTCAATGACAAACTGACGTTCATTATGTTGCTGCTGCTGTTGCTCGTTTAGCTCACTACTCCACTCACGATAGCGTTTTAGCTTGCCATTGATACGGTCTAATATCGCAACGGCTTCGATGGGCATCGCATTTAGGGTGGCCTCATCGACCACATCAACAAGCTCAGTCATAATCGGACAACGTCCATGTTTGAGATACCACAAGGTATCGGGGTCAAAAGGTGGTCTATTGGTCGGGCACATGTGCGCACGATTGGACAAATAGCGATCAGTCAATGGGGTTGATGAGTGAATATCATTTACCTGCGCCAATGCATCACGTATACGGTCTACCCGCTCAGGTGGCGTTAATGCAGCACGCTCGTGATTTGATTGAGTGCCGTCATTATTATGATGGATATCGACATTATCACTATTGTCATTTAAATTATGGTTAACACCCATCTCCTGCGCATTGTTGGCAGCTAGCGTTGGTAGGTCATCTTGCGCTTGCCCAAATGACTTTAGCATTCTTGTCAAACTAACGACCATAACTTGCTCTGCCCCTCGTTCGATACCTGCAATCTGTGCTCATATTGCATACGTTCATTCAATAGCGTATCTTAACAGGTTTTTGCTGACCTGCCAGTACGCAAAGTGTCAACATTCCTACTCTCCATACTTACTCTGTCAATGCTAAGCGCCTTGTTATGAATGCTCCCGATTATCTCTCTGGTTTTTTGCTTGGGTTATCGCTCATCATCGCCATTGGCTCACAAAATGCCTTTGTACTCAAACAAGGTCTCAAACGTGAGCACATATTTTTTGTTTGCCTATTTTGCGCAGTGAGCGACGCGCTGTTGATATCAGCGGGCGTTGGCGGATTTGGTGCGGTCACCGCACGCTATCCGCATGTGATAGATATCGCAAAAATAGCAGGCATTTTATTTTTATTAGGCTACGGCTTACAGAGTTTGTATGCCAGTGTGCGCGTATCTCATGCGCTGACGGTCGAGGGACAAGTAGTGACCAGCTTAAAAAAAGCGCTGCTGCTCTGCTTTGGCTTTACGTGGCTAAACCCGCACGTCTACTTAGATACATTGGTACTCGTTGGGATGGTTTCAACAGGCGCAAGTAGTAAGCTCACCTTTGCCATTGGGGCAATTAGCGCCTCATTCTTTTTCTTTTTTGGGCTCGGTTACGGTGCACGCTTGCTGAGACCTCTGTTTGCCAAGCCAAAAGCGTGGAACATACTAGATGCTTTGGTAGGGTTACTGATGCTGTATCTGGCTTGGCATTTATACCAAAGCTAAATACAACAGTAGGCATTAAATCCAGATAAATTAAGAGGCCATTATCAGCTATATGATAAGGCCTCTTAATTCAATTATTAGGATTTTAAGTGCTCAATATTAGAAACACAATAAACATCCTACATCAAAGCAGGGAACAGCGTACGCAGACCACTAACAATAATCTCGATAGACACGGCTGCCAATAGCATACCCATGATTCGGCTCATAATATTCAGACCAGTATCACCGAGCAAGCGGCTGATACGACCAGCTGCCATCAATGCCAGATAGCAAAATAGACTAATGAAGAGACCAGCAATGATGATGGCAGATACCTGCAAAATGCCTGAGACTTGTGATGAATAAATAATAACGGTAGAAATACCACCTGGTCCAATCATCATCGGTATCGCAAGGGGGACCACTGCTGAGGCCATCGTCGGCGGTGCATCTTGCACGTGGTCGACATCGAAGTTCTCTTGATCAGGCTTAACAGGGTTGCCTTCACCGTTCATCATATTTAGTGAAATCAAGAACACCAATATACCACCAGCCAGCTGAAACGAGCCAATAGAAATACCTAGTGCTTTTAGTAAGGTCTCACCCGCCACCGTAAAAAAACTGATGGTGATAAAAATGGTCAGACAAGCAACACGCGCAACTTTGCGTCGATTGTTCATCGAATAGCCGCGAGTCAAATCCAAGAACAACGTCAATGCGCTAAATGGATTGATCAATACCATAAAGGCTAGGATTATCTTGATAATTTCAGTATTCACTGAGCGCTCGCTTGTCTATTGATACCACTGGTGCAAAAAGATAAGGCCATCGTGCGAGTGCGACGATGACCCAATAGGCAATTCATAATGACATTGTAACATAGGCAGATAAGCGAGTTAAATCATTAACTTTGCTCGGTTACCCTTCTATGTCATCTTGGCGAGAAATCCAGCGAATATAAAAGCTATGACTCAGGTTAAGCTGAAATAATTGATGGCCTATGCACTAAAATCTAAGCCAATATCCAAAGCGGTAGTACTGTGCGTTAGGTAGCCTATCGCGATAAAATCAACCCCTGTACTGGCGGCGGCTCGTACCGTTTCAGGCGTAATACCACCGGATGCTTCAGTCTTTGCGCGACCTTTACACATAGCAACCGCTTGCGATAGCGTTTCAGGCGACATATTGTCTAGCAATACCAAACTCACACCCGCCTCTAGCGCCTGCTCTAATTGCTCTAGTGTATCGACTTCAACCTCTATAGGAATCAGATGCCCAGCAAAATGTTGTGCTTGCTCGATAGCCGTCTTTATGTCACCAGCAATGGCGATATGATTGTCTTTGATTAAGATCGCATCATCCAGTCCCAAACGATGATTGCGACCGCCACCGCAGCGTACCGCGTATTTTTGTACAATACGCAGACCTGGGATGGTTTTACGCGTACAAGTAATTTGTGCCGGATATTGCGCCACGCTATCGACAATCTGGCGGGTCGCAGTCGCAATACCGCTAAGATGCGTCATGAAGTTTAATGCTGTACGTTCTGCTGTGAGCAGATGGCGTGCATTACCTTTTACAGTAGCCAATACGGCACCAGCGGCGACTGTTTCGCCATCCTGCACTTGAGCCACAAACTCAATGCTTGCATCAACTAAGGCAAAAGACAACCGCGCCAAATCCATACCGCATATCACACCTGATTGCCGCGCCTTAATCTGTAATTGTGCTTGCATATCTGCTGGGATAGTGGCTTGCGAGGTGACATCACCACGCCTGCCCAAATCTTCCGCTAGCGCATCTTCTACCAAAGGTTTAAGCAATACGTCATCCAATACTGGCTCTTTTTCAATTGTCATGTTTGACCCTTATGTAGGCGTAATATGAATAAAAACGTCTAAATATTTAAACTCAAAATGAGCATAAATATAGCGTAAAGTTGACGCTCCTGCAAGGGAAGGTGAAAAAGTTTTTATTGAGCAAGTCGATTTCTATATGAGCTGTATTTGTTAGTAGCAATTATTTACGCTTAGGAAGTTTGCTGTCCATCAATAAGCTTTGTAGCTCGATATCATGGCGAAAACGATAGAGTTTGGCGGGGCGACCACGCTGAGCACTACTACTCTCTCCTGTCTCCATCACAAGATTCTGAGATTCCAGCAAACGGCGAAAGTTTTGTTTGTGCAAGCGTATGCCTGATAAGGCCTCAACACTTTGCTGCAATTGGGATAAAGTAAACACATCTGGCATCAACCCAAAGATAAGCGGTCGATATTCAATCTTGGCGCGTAGTCTGGAGATAGCGGTGGCAATCACGCGGCGATGATCGTAATACATCGGTATGCCGATACGCTGAGACCAGTCGCTTGGCAGCTCAACCGTTTGGTAATTAGGCGGATAATTGGGCGCTTCTGGTATCAGTCCTGCTTCATACAGCATCTCGTAGCGCAGCAGCACATGCTCTGCGATCCATTCTCTGCTTTCATCAGCCTTATCGCCAACTGGTTCAGTTTCTATGAACTCGCTATCTGTCAAAAACTCTTCGCTAAGTCCCCAGCACAAACCAATACGCTGACGCCGGCGCTGCCGGGCAACTGAGTCTTCAGCGGTATCTGCCCACTCTAAGAGCATAGGAACGATAAAGTCGGTAATAATACTGGGCATACCATCCAAATGATTTTCCCACGGGAAATAATCATACCAATCTCGCCATAGCGCTTGGCTTTGCAATGCCTGCATTTGAGTTTCTTGTACCAAACCAAGGTAGCTGACGTACACCAATGCATGACCATCAACGTTACGTCTGTTGGTATCAACAAAGGTATATAGCTGCTCCAAATATCCGAGCGGCTGCTGCGTCTGCTCTTCTACCCATTGACGTACGCCTGCCTGTAGCGAGCGATGTAGCGGCATAAGCGGCCCATTTGGCAGCAGCTTACCTTGATCAACGGTTAGGACACGAGCGATATGATCGGTAATCGCGACCAATACAGCGACCACTTCTGTCGTGCCGCTACCTTGCTGGTGCGCATGTGAATAAGACAACGTCATAGTTTTGGGGGTTATCCTGTCTCTTTAAAATAGCATAAAAGTCATAAAAGGGTTCTCAAGGCTAATAATGATGGTACGCCTCAAATCTAAAACAGTATAACGTGAATCTTGAAATATCATAGTCTGGCGTTGTAATCATAAAACATCAAAACCAATGGCTAAACGTTAGCTTCTGTATAAAGACAAACTAGAAATGCAGATCATTTGGTTAAATCATAGGTTATGAAAATAGCTGTACTTAATCAGCAGGTATACAAAAAACACTTGTATTTATGCTCAAAATGAGCATAATTAAAACAACGGATTAATTTTATTTAACCAAACATCTTGTTTTAGCACACCATTTATCACTATAGCGCCAACAGAGGTTGCCATTATGAAAAGTTATCCTTACGACGCACCCATCATGAGTACCGACAATCGCATCGCCACTCAGATGAACATCGAATATGCCAGAGCAAAAATGCCAGCAGACTTGCCTCGTGCTGAAAGACTCGTGGTTGAAGAAAACATCAAAAAATTATTGAAAGATAATAACGCCGTACTAGTGGCACATTACTACGTTGACCCTTTTATTCAAGACTTAGCACTCGCGACAGGTGGCTGCGTCGGTGATTCACTCGAAATGGCTCGGTTTGGGCAAGCCCATAGCGCCCAGACTCTAGTCGTGGCGGGTGTACGCTTTATGGGCGAATCAGCAAAGATTTTAAGTATGGAAAAAACCGTGCTTATGCCTGATTTGGAGGCGGAATGTTCGCTCGATTTGGGTTGCCCTGCTGATGAGTTTTCCGCATTTTGTGATGCCCACCCTGAACGTACCGTCGTCGTTTATGCCAATACCAGCGCCGCGGTAAAAGCGCGCGCCGACTGGGTCGTGACCTCGTCGGTCGGTATCGACATCGTCCGTCATTTGCATGCACAAGGAGAGCCGATCATCTGGGGGCCTGACCGTCATTTGGGTAAATACATCGCTCGTGAGACGGGTGCAGATATGCTGCTGTGGCAGGGGTCTTGCCTTGTACACAACGAGTTTAAAGCCACTGAATTGCTGCAATTAAAAGCCGAGTACCCAGAAGCCAAAGTATTAGTACATCCTGAGTCGCCCGATAGCGTGGTGGCACTTGCTGATGTTGTCGGTTCAACCAGTAAACTGTTGCAATCAACATATGAGATGGATGCTGACACCTTTATCGTTGCGACTGACCTCGGCATATTGCATGAGATGCAAAAACGCTCGCCGAACAAACGCTTTTTGGCAGCGCCTACCGCTGGTGAAAGTGCGAGCTGTAAGAGCTGTGCCTTTTGTCCTTGGATGGCGATGAATGGCCTAAAAGGTATCGAGCAATGCTTGACCAATAACAGCGGTGAGGTACTAATGACGCCTGAGCTTGCCGCCGCCGCTAGAAAACCCTTACAACGTATGCTTGATTTTGCTGAATCACAAAAGCAACGCGTGGCGGCCAGTGGCGATATCGTCCAAGACCGTGCATTGTTTGCCAATGTTGGGGCAGCCTAGCATGAGTCAGCCACACTCAGCCAATCAAACCCGTACCACCATCCCTGATAACTGTATTCCTGATAACTATAGGAGTAGTCACATGAGCCATATTGTCAACACTGACGTCCTTATCATTGGTGCTGGACTGGCAGGCTTGAGCACGGCGTTATCGCTACCGAAGTCACTGAATATCACGGTTTTGAGTAAAGCGGGACTTGAGGTTTGCTCAAGTCACTATGCTCAAGGCGGCATTGCCGCTAGTCTAGACAAAGATGACTCTGTGTCTGACCATGTTGCTGATACCTTAGTGGCTGGTGCAGGGCTTTGCACACCGGATAATACTGCCAGTATTTTGGGTGCAGGACAGCAAGCGGTTCAGTGGCTATGCGCGCAAGGTGTCCCTTTTACGCAGAACTCAACTAACGCTTTGGATAATACAAACACACAGGAATTTTCTCAGTTACAGACTAGCGACTTGCATTTAACAAAAGAAGGCGGTCACGGCTGTAGACGCGTCGCCCATGCAGATGATGCGACGGGTCGACACGTGATGGACGCATTAACCATCAAAGCGCAAGCTGCTACCAATATCACTATTTTGCCTTATCATGAAGCGCTTGAGTTATTCACACTGCCTATAGCGAGCAGTCAGCCTTTTTTTACAGATAATAGCGATGCTAAGCATTGCCGAGGGGCGCTTGTCTTTGATCATATCAATGGGCGCCCGCTCACCTTTCATAGTCGTGCAGTGGTACTAGCTAGTGGCGGCTTAGGTCAATTATTCAAGCGTGCCAGCGCGCCTAATGTCTGCGTCGGTGATGGCGTGATGATGGCATGGCAAGCAGGCTGCCGCTTAGCAAACTTGGAGTTCATTCAGTTTCACCCAACAGGCTTAGCGTTAGATGACAGCAGCTTTTTGATATCTGAAGCACTGCGCGGTGAAGGGGGACGATTATATTGTCCGCAAACTGGTGTCCGCTTTATGTTGGATGTGGACGCACGTGCTGAATTGGCACCGCGCGATATCGTCGCTCGGGCGATAGCCGCGCAGATTGATAACAACGGGCTTGGCTACGTGCATCTTGATGTCAGTCACTTAGCCACTGACTTTGTAAAAGCGCATTTCCCGCAGATTTACCAAACGCTATTAACGCTTGGGATTGATATCACGACAGATCCTATTCCAGTCGCCCCGACGGCGCATTATAGTTGTGGCGGTGTGGTGACTGATGCCAATGGATTGACGGATGTACCAGGACTTTATGCGGCTGGTGAAGTCGCTTATACAGGGCTACATGGGGCGAACCGCTTAGCAAGTAATTCTTTGTTGGAGTGCGTGGTGGTTGGTCGCCATATTGCAGCCCACTTGCCTCAGTATTTAGAAGACTTAGAAGAGATAAATGGTGACATTTATTATGAGGCAGCTCAATCAGCTACTACTGTTTGGTCAGCGCCAATTCTTACAGATATGCAGCCTGTGGTCTTGCCTATCTCTGGGCTTGTCGCACAACAATATGGTCATGGCAATAAAACACTCGATGTTGTTGACACTAATCTCGCAAAAACTGATGTCGCAACCATAGCCACAGAACTAAAAGCACTCATGACAGCCAATATGGGTATCACCCGTAGCGCCAGTCAATTAGAGCAAGCACTAACCCAAATACAAAAGTGGCAAGACTGGTTCACAGATGCTGAGTCTGATCAATCCGATGCAAGTAATAGACGCAGCCCTACTACTGCTAGCGAACTTGCATGCTTTCAATTAACAAGACAGCTTGAATTAGCGACCTTAATTATTCAGTCTGCTTATCAGCGTATGGAGAGTCGCGGCGGACATTATCGCCATGATTATCCCAAGCTATCGGATATACCTCGGGCAAGTGTGGTTGAGCCGCAGCGTGAGCCATATCAGCAACATATCTCTGCTGCTCAATCTATAAATATATCGAAAACGCTAAACAATATGTGGAAAACGTTGATTGCTTGACGGAGCAGTGTGCACATCAACGTCCTAGAAAAAGTCAGCCAATAGCAGAGATTGATTAACTTGCCGCAAGTCCTATCAGCTCACAAAATATCAATCAATGTAGGCTACCTAGTGGGTTTTTAGTATTCGGTCAGGGTTATGGTACAATCGCAAGCTTCCTAAAATGTCTTGTTAAAATCGCTGCGAGCTGACCACCATGCAAAGCCTAATTACCCTCGTTTTGGTCTTGATGCCAATGTTTATTGGCTTTGCCATTCCCTCTAATCCGACCTTGACCAAACTTGCCGATACAGGCTTGTCTTATTTAGTCTATCTTATCTTGGCACTGATCGGTATTGAGCTATCACAGGTAGAAGGGCTGGGTAACCAAGTTGGCGAAATTGCACTGTACGTGAC
The DNA here is from genome assembly GCF_001921765.1 of Psychrobacter sp. C 20.9. NCBI lineage: Bacteria > Pseudomonadati > Pseudomonadota > Gammaproteobacteria > Moraxellales > Moraxellaceae > Psychrobacter > Psychrobacter sp. C 20.9. Next base: position 151,824 of record NZ_MRYC01000004.1, read on the forward strand.
TGTCTTATCCATATTGACGATTGGCACAGGATTGTTTGCACTGATGGTATTTGACCGTGTCCGACCATGGCATGCCAAAAAACCAAGCGTCAAATCTAAAGAGCATCGTGTCAGTATCCGCGGTAGCCTAGCACAGGTCGTTTGCGTGGTGATTGGCATGGTGATTGGCTACTTCTTGCCTGCTGATTATATGCCGCCTGAAAACTCTATGACGGTCATGCTGATGATTTTGATCTTATTGGTCGGTATCGGCTTAAAAGGCTCAGGCATTACGTTAAAAGAAGTCATGCTCAATAAGCGCGGCGTCGAGATGAGCGTTATTTTTACGCTGTCGGTGTTGGTTGGTGGGCTTGTGTTTGCCTTACTATTTACCGATGTGTCGTGGATGAAAGGCTTGGCAATGGCGTCAGGGTTTGGTTGGTATTCGTTATCAGCGATTGTCATGACCGATGCTTATGGCGCTGTGTGGGGCAGTGTCGCGCTATTTAATGATTTGGTACGGGAGTTCTTTGCGCTGCTATTCATTCCTGTATTTATGCGCAAATACCCTTCTGCTGCGGTGGGGCTTGGCGGTGCGACCAGTTTGGATTTTACCTTGCCTATTATTCAACAGTCAGGTGGTCTAAAAGTTGTACCACTGGCGATTAGTTTTGGCTTTTTGATTAATATTGTCTCGCCAGTGCTGATGGTGTTCTTTTCGGCTTTGGGGTAAGTATAGATTTAATAGTCGCTAATTCAGCTGATAGCTAAGACCGATAGCAAATTTACTTAAAACTCAACGTATTAATCTGTACATAAATCGTTTATCGAGATATAAAACAAGTTGCTTTAAGGCTCTTGAGCTAACCCATAAACTCGGCGGTTCATAGACCTACCCTCTTCGGTATCAGAAGAGGCTATGGGCCGCTGAGCACCATAACTGGCGGTACTTAGACGATTAGGATCAATTTGATGCTGCATTATCAGATAGTTTTTGACGATAATTGCTCTATTTCTTGCCAGAGAATTTGATCGCAATTTTTTATCTACTTCATCTGCTGAAGCGTGCCCCTCAATACGCATAGTTGCTGTGTCGTACTCTTGCAATTTTTTTGCTACTTTATCAAGCTCAAGCTGGTACTCTTTTGATAACTCACTACTACCCTTGGCAAAAAAAGCACGATACTCCATTTTGAGACCTACTCCAATACCTGCAATAGGACAACCTACTTCATCTACTATCACTTTCCAAGGTGTGGCTGGACACTCGTCTATATCATCAAGCACACCGTCACTATCTGGGTCAATCGCTGCTTGCGTCGTCCTGATGTTTTCATGTTGAGGTAACTCTTTAGACGGCGCAGTTGAAGTGGTTTGGCAGGCTGATAACGCCAAAGCACTTACCAAAATTAAAAATGCATTTCCCAATTGAGTTTTCATAATATTTTTCCTTTAAAATTCTCTACAATCTAGTAGCATTTGGTCATACCTATCTCGCGCTGATATCCAACCGAACGCTCGCTGATTCATAATAGCTCCCTCCTCGGTATCATTAGGAGCAATAGGATTATCAGCGCTACAGTCAAAGGTGCGAATTCTATGCGCTGGCAGGTCAAGATTAACCAAATAATTTTTGATACTTTGTGCACGATCACTCGCTAATGAGATAAAGTCCAGTTGCTGAGACGAGCCTTTGAGATGTATAGCTTTCTCGTCAATGGCTTGCTGTTCAATTTTGGAGGTATGCCCTTGGACAAAAAAAGTCAGGTTAGAACATCGTTCCGCGAACGTTATGATCTTATTTAATTCCGGAGCATATTGTTCCTTTAGTGCGGCACTATCTTTATCGAAAAACACTCGTAACTCCATAGATAATCTATCGTCCAAATCCACTGGCATAGGTTTGCCATTTTCATCAACAGGTGACGGTTCAACCACGCAAGTGGAGGGCTTTAAAACCTCTTGTGCAACGTTACTTGTGGTTGGATTCACTGATTGGCAGCCTGCTATTACCACAATCCCTATCATCCATAAGGCAGTAGAGACTTTTATTGTTTTAAACTTCGTCATAGTGAACGCCTTACTGGTTATGATAGGTCATACTTATACTTACTCTGTGTCACAACTCTATGTCACTAAAAATAAGCAACCTCAAACCCCACTCGCCTGCTTCGCAAACAAGCGCATCAATGGCTTGATTTTGCCGACGCGGTACATGCCTTCATTACGAATTTGCTGCACAGGGCGCACTTGGGCAAGCGACCCTGCAAACAACCAGTTGAGTGCAGAGAAGCTGTGCATCATTAGGCTGTTGTGCGGACGACGCGAACGCTCATAATGACGCAGCGTTTGATTGCTGCCCCACAGCGTGCCGCCACTACGGGTAAAGTCATGCGCTAATTGCTCACTTAATACCTTCACATCGAGCATACCGAGGTTCAACCCTTGACCTGCGAGCGGATGCACGCCATGGGCGGCATCGCCGATGAGTACCAGGTTGTCAGCTACATAGCTTTTTGCTTGTTGTGCCGCTAAAGGAAAACTGGCGATGGATTCGATCTGATGGATAGCGCCCAGCTCGTAATGGCTCGCTGCTGCAAGTTTGTCCGCGATAAAGCGATCCTCTTCCTCTATCAATGCCAATGCCTGATTGCGGGGCAATGTCCATACGATAGATTGCCAATGTTGTGGATTTGCCTTATCGTCATCAGTAATATCCGCTAGCGGCAATAGCGCTAGCGTCCCCGTTGGCAACATGGCTTGACGAGCAGTCGCTTGATGCGGTTTCTCGGTCTGAATCGCACAGCAAATCGCTGTTTGATTATAATTGAGCGTATCGAGCCCAATCCCTGCTTGCTGACGGACAAATGAGCCACGACCATCAGCACCAACCAACAGACGCGCATCAATCGCTGTCCCATCATCCAAGGTCACACGGTAACCTTGCTGTGCACCTAGCCAATCCATATTCACCACTTTATGCCCAGCGATAACGGTCAGGTAGTCGCTGACATCCGCTTCATGCAAACGCTGCCATAAGGCGTGCTCAATAACGGCTGGCTCCACCATACTACCGAGTATCTCAGGCGCAGCGCTCTGGTCATGACTATCACCAAATAATAGCTCGCCCATGCCGTTCAACTGCCATACCTGCATTTGCGAATAGTCGGCTTTACGCTTGGATGCGGTAATGTGTTGCCACGCGCCAACCTCTTCGAGCAAGTTAATACTCGCCAAACTGAGCGCATAGACACGCGCGTCGCGTTTACTCAGCACCGCTTGCCACGCTGACTCATCACGGGCAGGACAGGCATCAACCAATGTCACTGGCATTTTATCCTGCGCAAGCTTTAGCGCGAGCGTCGCCCCAACGATACCGCCACCGATAATCAGCGTATGATTGTCTTTCATGAATCATCCTTTTTGGAGCATTATCCATCCATCATCCTATAAATGATGCACGGACCACTCCCATTTTATTTATTGTATATTTTAAAAAAATCGTATTTTGATACGCTGTTATGACTTTAGACCCATCGCGTAGGTCGCAACCAATGGCTTGATATTTGGCAACTTATCAAAGGCCAGTAATGCCATATTACGTGCCAGCTTAATGGCTGGATTAGGATGGGTGAAGCCATGTACCACGGCATCACAAAAGCGAATCACCCGTTTTTGATCCGTTTGACGTGCTTTCTCATAGCGCTGTAGTAATTGTGCATTACCGATATCTTCACCTTTGAGCACTTGTGAGCTCATCATCTGCGCCAATACATGCGCATCGCGCATACACAGATTGAACCCTTGACCCGCGACAGGATGCAAAGTATGAGCGGCATTGCCCATAATGACGCAGCGACCCTCTACTTGCTTATCTGCTAGCACACGCGATAACGGATACGCGCCGCGGCGACCAGCAGCGATAAACGTGCCCGCGCGCTGCCCAAATGCTTGCTGTAGCGTCTGTAAGAAATGGGCGTCGTCTTCTAGATATTTGGTTTCTTCACCTGTTGGACAGACCCAAACCACAGATCGTCTATAGCCTTGTTGATAGTCATCATTGCCGTCACCCTCTGGATCCGTCAGCGGCAGCACCGCCAGTGGCCCTGCTGGGCTAAAACGCTCAATTGCCACATGCTCGTGCGCCGTATCGGTCTCTACCACGCCAACGATAGCCGTCTGCTGGTAGTCATAGGTGGTGGTGCCGATATTTAACAACTGACGTACCGTAGAATCGCTTCCATCACAAGCGACTAACACGCTGGCTTGTAGCTGTTGCTCACTTTCTGCTGCGTCATCGTTGCTAAAGCTCAGCGTCACGCCATCCGCTTTTTGGGTCACTGCGTTGACACTGGCATTATCAATCAAGGTAACGAGTGGCGACTGCTGTGCGGCTAATAAGAGCTTACGTCCTAGCCAAGCGTTTTCAATGACTTGTCCAAAGGATTCTACTTTCTCTTCGGCTTTATTCAGCTGCGCGCGCCCAAAACTGCCTTGCTCACTAATTTGCACGCTATCAATACGGCACGCATGGCTTTGCAATTCATCCCACAGCCCAATCTCTTGATAGATCTGTACCGTACGCCGCGATAATGCCGTATTACGGCTGTCTAGATAATGACTGCGCGTACGGTCATCGGTCGGACTGATGGTTGGATAACGGTTTTTTTCTAATAGCGTGCTAGCAATGCCGTGATGCGCCAGTAGTAAGGCAAAAGACAAACCGACATGACCGCCACCAACGATAAGCACTTGCTGGTCGGTGATTGCTTCTCTTTTTTCAGGTAGGCTTTCAGAATTGGATAAAGGTGAACCTGTTTCTTGCATCGTTATTGTTCCTATTATAATTGTTGGGCAGACACGTCTTTAGTGATCGATAGCCGTTTTATTGGATAGTCTTCATCTGGTAAAGGCCGCTTCTGGCTCAATCGTAAAGCGTTGTAATATCGCTCATAGATTACCACAAATTGCCTATCATGCTGCGCTCTTAACCGTAGACAAATCGTTCGTCCATCCTCATTGCAAGCAAGGTTTATATCGGTAAAATCAGTAAAAACTCAACTTATTCATATCTCAATGCGAGCGTCACTTTTCACTGATCATATTATTTAACCGATAAATGAACTTAATAGACATGCCGTTGACTCGATTTAGAGTAGGCCTGTGTGTTGATTGCAATCGACATACAAAAACAACGCTATCTGCTCAATGTATCGCTTGAATTTTAAAAATTCTCTACCATAATGAAGACAAGACTTTTATTTATTATCTTCCACAAAACCAACAATAATATTACCGTCATTTTTAGTATCTACTATAACTACTCGACACCTATATAACGCTACTAACTACTTTATCTCTGAAACCCGTGACGCTATCAAAATTAAATCACAGCGCCGGGCACACAATACAAGGATAATCGCTTGACTGATACCATGAGCCGCCGTATAAAGTTTGAATCCCTAACGCCAGCACAGCTCAAAACCGTGCTGGGCGAATATAACAATCACATGAAATACATCCAAGAACGCCTCGATATCAAAATCATGCAACGCCAAGGCGATTTTTGCTTAAGTGGCGATGTAACCGCTGTCGAGCGCGGTGAACGTATCATCTATAAGATGGTCGATGAAGCCCAAAATACCAAGGATATCAGCGCAGAAGAGCTGCATCTGATTATCCAATCTAGCATCTCGCGTGATGAGGATATGGACGACGATGAGCAGGATGATGATATCGAGGATGCAGAATCAGATGAGGCTAATGAGTTTACGCCTGTCAGTCTGCGTACGCGCAAAGGTCGCATCATACCGCGCGGTGGCAACCAGCAGCGCTATGTAAAAAACGTCTTAAGCTCTGATGTGTCGTTTGGTATTGGCCCTGCTGGTACTGGTAAAACCTATCTTGCGGTCGCTTGTGCAGTCGATATGCTAGAGCGTAACGAGATTGAGCGTATCTTGCTAGTACGTCCAGCTGTAGAAGCTGGCGAAAAACTGGGTTTCTTGCCTGGTGATTTGACGCAAAAAATTGATCCTTACTTGCGTCCATTGTATGACGCGCTCTATGAGATGATAGGTTTTGAGAAAGTTGGCAAGATGATCGAAAAACAAATCATCGAAATTGCACCGCTTGCGTATATGCGTGGTCGTACGCTCAATAACTCATTTGTCATTTTGGATGAAGCACAGAACACCACGCCCGAGCAGATGAAAATGTTTTTGACACGTCTGGGCTTTGGCTCAAGAGCTGTCATTACTGGTGACATCACGCAGGTCGATTTGCCGCGCGGTCATAAGTCAGGTCTCGCGCAAGCGATGGAGATCTTAAAAGACATCGAAGAGATTCATATCACCAAATTTGATTCAAAAGACGTGGTACGCCATCAGTTGGTACAACAAATCGTTGAAGCGTATGACGTATACGATGAAGAGCAAATGGCTCTAGAAGAAAAACGTAAGTTTGAACGTATCAAAGAACAAGAACGTAGACAAGCTGTGGCTAATGCTGCTGCCAAACTATAATATAGTCAATCCACTATAAAAGCGTTATAGCGTTAACCTCGCTTGAAGTATGACATATACATCTGCACTCGGTTGCCTTGTACCGCTCTTAAATTGGATCAACTATAATAATGCTGGAACAATTTACTATAAAGATTTATTTTGCATAGAAAAACCGGATTACTAAAGTAGTCCGGTTTTTTCTTGGCAGAGATTGCTTAGGTTTAGCATTACTTGGGTGAGGCATGGTCTAGATTGAGTATAGCCAACTAAACACGCCCATTCATAATAAAACAGGACAACGATATGAACCAATTTGACAGTAATAATAGCCACCAAGATCATAGTGCCACTAATGATGATGACAGCTTGGTAGCACTAGATATTAATGCAGCCGATAGTATCGATGATGAGACGCTTGATACATTTTATGATCGTAAGTATCTATTATCTGTCATGATGGCGACTTTAGATTATATGAACGCGCGCATCAATGAAGGGCTGACACTACCCTACTTTGCAGATATCGATTCTGAGCTGTGGCAAGAAAAACCTAAAACCTTGGATATATATATTACAGATGAAATCGAAGGCCAAGCCCTCAATTTAGAGGCGCGCGGTAAGGACTACGCGACCAATATTTTGTCCTATCCAAGTGAGTTGCCTATCGCCATCATCGGACTAATGCCAACACTGTCTCTTGGTGAGCTTATTATCTGTCATGAGGTCATGGTACGTGAGGCACAAGAGCAAGACAAAACCGTGGTGCAGCACATCAGTCATTTACTGATACATGGCGTGCTGCACCTACTGGGTTTTGATCATGAGCTCGGAGAGGCCGAGCAAGATGAGATGGAGCGCTTTGAGATTGAGATTTTGGCAGGCCTAAACCTACCAAATCCTTATCTTTAATTCAGTCTTAATCAATCTTTAGTGGTCAGCAGCTTTTGCGCTTGACCCATTTGATTGATCATTTGATCCAAGCCTTTGACATGGACACTGCGCTGCGGGAATGGAATCTCAATATCCTCATCATCCAACGCGTGTTTGAACTGCTCAAGCAACTGGCACTGCATGGTCCACCAATCAGCATTGGTCGTCCATACGTTCAATGTCAAATCAACTGAATTGTCGCCAAGATTGGTCACTCGTACAATAGGCTCAGGATCAGTAAAAGACAACGGGTTATTTCTGGCGAGGCTCAGCATCAGATCTTTGGCCGTTTTGATATCTGCATCATAGCCAATGCCCACGGTGATATCGACGCGGCGATTGGGTAGTGCTGTATAGTTGACCACCGCTGAGGTTGTGATGTCGCTGTTAGGAATGATGATGTCATGATTGTTAATGGTCGTTAGATGCGTGTTGACCAAGGTAATCTCGGTCACTGTACCCGTATAGCTGCTGATCTGCACATAATCACCGCGTACAAATGGGCGAAAAGTCACGATCATAATGCCAGCGGCAAAATTTGATAATTGATCCTTTAGTGACAAACCAACTGCAACCGCGGCACCGCCCAATATAGCAACGACCGAGGTGGTCTGTACGCCAACTTTGCTAAGTGCGGCTAAGACTACGACAACCAATAGCACGCCATACAACAGACGGCTTAAAAAGCCAGAGACTGTTTCATCTAAATGACTACGCGCCATGAGACGGCCAGAAAAGTCGACTGCTTTTTTGGCAAGCCAACGTCCAACGATAAATATAATTATTGCCAAAGCCACCTTGATGACTATCTCTAATGCATTGCTGGTGAGCGTTGCAACATCTACTGTAAAACCTAAAAATTCCATACTAACTCTTTACTCGATAGCGGTGTGTTATAAATTTGGGTGTCGATTAATCTTAATTGCCGATTAATCTTAATTATTGTCGTCAAATATTATGACGTATTCGTTGATATTCTATGTTTATTTATCGTGTCACTGATTTTTTATCGCTTTAGTTTTGTAGTTTTAGTTTTGTGGCGTTAGTAGGTGACATCCACTTCGTCGCTATAGCGATAAGTACGTATCAGTCGTAACTCGACAATATCACTCATCTCTTTGGTAAATTGTCCAAAAGGTGCTGCTTGTCGTACTGACTGTTTTGCGGCCTCATCCAGTATCGTCGAATTTGAGCTTTCTAGCAGACGAATGGCTTTGATATTGCCATTATTACTAATGATGACCATGAGCCGCACTTCACCCGTAATGCCTTGCGCCCGTGCTTGAACAGGATAATGCAGATTGCCGACACGCTCGACATGCTCACGGAAGGTATTTATATAGTCAGCTGCTGCCCCGCGCGTGGTCGAGTTACTATCCATAGTGACCACTTTGGATTTGGTCGCATAGACTTGCTGACGTTGAGACAATTGCGCTTCTAAAGTAGCGATTTGCTTACGCAGACGCGCTTCTTGTGCCATGATGTCATCTTGTGCTTGTTTGCTATCATTATCCGACTCTACGCTTGCCTGACGCCAGCTTAACGTGGTGCGCAGATAGCTCTCTTGGTAGCGCTGCTGTCGAACTTGGCGCTGTAGATTGATGACGTCTTGTGTCTCGCTCATTTGCTCAGCAGACAATGGACTCATTTGGTCATTCTCTTGTCTCAGTCGCTCCTCTATGGTACCGCCGCCTTCTTGTGATGCGTTGGCAATAAAATGCGCGTCTTCGTTTGGCTTCATATTATCGGTGAGTGCCTTTGCCACATCCTGCATCATAGCAGCCGGGTTTTTACCCATCGAAAAGCTGATGCCAAAAATAATCAATACGTGTATGGCGACCGCAATGACAATCGCTACAGGTAAGCTCACATCACGCTTGGGAGGCTGCGCCGAAAAATGGTAGCTCTGTGAGTCTTTGATATAGGCCACAATGGGTCTCAGCTGATAGGTAAGGCGTATGATTTATAAATGAGCATGTAGTGATATGCACGATATATGTCGGCGCTATCATAACATGACATAAAACTATGTCGCTAGCCTAACCATCAATGGCATAGTTTTGACCTAATCCTTCAGTGTTTATGACCTTTGATTCATTTAATAAAACATTTATCGCCTTAAGAAAAACTATATCGACAAAAACATTATAAAACAGGTATAACACTCATGATATCAAATGAATTGTCATAAAACGCATGTGTCCATTTTGAAGCCACTGTATTTGTTATATACTGTTTTAGAATGGTAGTGCTAAGCCCTATAATTGTAAGGATAATAAGTTTGAGCGACTTTGATAATGTGAATAATTCAGACAGTTTTGACGAGTTCTTTGAGAACATCGGCTATCGTTTTGACGAGTCACTTGATAGTGGTTGGGAGCGTATCGCTCAATCGGTTAAAGACATCTATCATAAAACGACAGACAAACTCGAAGATGAGATATCCCTACCAGTCGCACAAAAATACGTCAACGAGGCGCTACAAAGCTTTGTGACGGATAATGTAAAAGCCATACTAGAGCTGCGCGTTGAAATGCATGATGATTGGTTTCGCTTATACTGTACGGTTGATGCTGGCGGTATTTACGCTGAAGTGGCCAGTAACTTTAGTTTGGTCCATGTGCAGCTAGATCGTAATGTTCAACGTTTTGTGTTTGGTCAGCAGACGTATACCGATATATTAAATCTACGCTGCGAGTCTTTTGTTAAGCGCCAAGGGATCAAGCTTGCTATTTGGTTTTATCATAGCGTCCTCAAAAAAGACCCATTGGGCTTTATTCTCTCCTACGTCAATATTGCTCGCCCAAAAGATGAAGTGATTTACCTCGATATTAACCGCTGGCTAAAAAACAACAAAAAGATCATGAGTACGTTGTATAAAGTACAGGTCAACTATGGAAAGCTTGAAGAAGAGCAAATGGTTTTGAAGGCGCAGATTAACTATCGTGACTTATTGGCCTCAAGCAATAACGAAGATATCATTAGCGACTATGATGAGCCGCAATTGATGCAAGGCCCTATCAACCCTGTAGACGATGCCACCGAACCCAGCCAAGAATAACGATCCATAAACGATGTCTCCAAAAAAACGCTACATCTCACAGGTTATTAGCCTAATAGATGTAGCGTTTTTTATTAGATAAGACAATCGTCAACTGCCCCTACCAATAGTTCTCAACAGCGATATTACCCTCACCGCGTCGATTCATCACCAGACCCAATGTCTTCAATGCCTCTTTGGTATCATCTACCATATCTGGATTGCCGCATAGCATGACATGGGTGGTATCAACATCCAAATCGATACCCGCACGCGCTTGCAACGTGCCTTCTAATAACAGCTTTGGCAGACGCTCTGATAACGCGCCGTCGACAGTCTCTCGGGTGACGATAGGAATGAAAATCAGCTTTGCTGGATTATCGACCAGCGAGCCAAAATCGTCTTGCAAGCGCTCGATTTGCTCAACGTAAGCAAGCTCATCCGTCGAGCGTGCGCTATAGGCTAGCACGATATGCTCGTAATCTTCCCATGTCTTTAGGTCTTGTAGCATCGATAAAAATGGTGCAAGACCAGTCCCTGTAGCGAGCAGCCACAAATCCTTTGGCAATGGTTTTTGATAACGCGCTAACGTTAAGAATCCAAATGGCATGGTATTAAGCAGTAACTCATCGCCCACTTGTAGATGTTGCAGCTGTGAGGTAAAGGCACCATCAGGAATCACAATAGAAAAAAACTCTAGCACCTCATCGAATGGCGAAGACACAATCGAATACGCTCGAAAGATATCTTCATTCAATGCTTCATCACTTGCCTCAACCTGTTGGTAATATTTCAACTGGCTGGGATTGACACCCAAGCGCACAAACTGTCCGGCAGTAAACTTAAAACTATCAGGACGGCTGACGGTAAAGCTAAATAAATTTGGCGTCCATGTGGTTTTGCTGAGCACCGTTACCGTTTGAATATTATCACTCATAACTGTTCATCACTCATATTTTATTAAATGGTATTTTTATAAGATAAGTTTGCCAAAGACAAAAATTAAGCAAAAAAAGATGCGCCAAGCTTATCATAAAGCGGGCGCATCTTGGTTTTTTAACCGTAACAACAGATAAGCAACAAATGGCTTATCTTATCGCATAAATCATTGAATCTACCAAATACGAGCCAAGCTTGCCCATTCGATCATACTATTTGGCAAAATACCAAAGAACAGGATAATGGCCGTCACCGCAATAACCATAATACCGCCGGTACGAATACCCCATTGTCCGGACACGTCAAACTCGATGAACTGCTTAGGACGTTTGAATAGTGTGAGTAACACGCGCAAATAGTAGAACAGGCCAATCGCACTACCTAGGATAATCATCGCAGCTAAGAACCAGTTGGTTCCTTGTACAGCAGCCAATATCGCAAATAGCTTGGTGATAAAGCCTGCGGTCAATGGAATACCAGCCAATGACAACATCATGATAGTCATCACAGCCGTCAATACTGGACGACGCCAGAATAACCCTTGATAATGTGTCAGCTCATCGGCCTCACCAGATAGGCGATATGGACTCGACATCAATGTCACCACACCAAAGGCACCGATAGAGGTAAAGGCATACACCGCCATATACATACTAGAGATGCTATCAGCAGCAGCGCCAATACTGACGATGACGATCATCACATAACCCATATGGGCAATGGATGAATAACCCAATAGACGTTTGAGGCTGGTCTGACGCACAGCCAACAAGTTACCTACCAAGATAGACAAGGTTGCCATGACCATTAATAGCATCTGCACTGATGGTAATGCCAGCAAAGCAGTATCGATTAAGAAACGCACGGCTAGTGCCATCATCGCCACTTTTGATACTGATGCTAAAAAGGTAGCGATAGGCGCTGGTGCACCTTCATAAACATCTGGTGTCCACATATGGAAAGGAGCAGCTGAGAGTTTAAAGGCGATACCAAACATCATCATTGCCGCACCCAATATCAGTAGTGGCGACTCAAAGATATTGCCTAGCACCATGCTGATTGGCTTAAATGCCAGTGAGCCTACTTCTGCATAGATAAAGGCCATACCCATCAGCAACGTCGCTGATGCAGTCGCCGACAATACCAAATACTTCAATCCCGACTCAAGCGACTGGTTGCGCTTGTAAGTATAAGCGAGCAAACCATATAACGGTACTGACAGCATCTCTAGGCTCATAAAGAACGCTGCCATATGCTGCGCAGTTACCATTAGCAGTGCACCAATGGTCGATAGCAACATGAGCAAGTACAGCTCTTCTTTATTGTCTTTGAGGTTGGCCAGATACGCATAAGACAGCGTACAACAAGCCAAGGCACAGATAAAAATCACCACCATATTAAACTGAGCAAAGTTATCTATAACAAATAACTGCTCAGCGTTTGGCGCAATAGCACCGCTTTCAATAAAGCCCATCATTTGCCCAAGTAACGTAACCAGAGCAATATTCAAACCGACTACGGTGATTGTACCAGTGACCATATGCGAGCGTTTAAAGGTAATCGCGATCATAACCGTCAGTACCGTAATCACTACGGCGATAATCGGCGCGTAAGGCAACAATCCTATCAAATCATTCATCGTAATATCATTCATGACTTAACGTGCCTCCATTACATCAAGCAGCTGCGACGCATCTACCTGTGTCACTTGACTGTATATATATGCGTTGTTGATCCACTGCATTGCGTGACTTGAGGTATCAAGGAACGGCTGTGGATATAATCCGAGCCATACCAAACCAGCCGCTAACATCAATAGTAATGACAGCTCGCGCTTGCCCAAATCTTTTAATCTACGTGCAGGCAAACCATGTGACTTAGTCTCTCGCTCTGCCAATGCAGCGATGTTGTTTTCACCAAATAACGCGCGATGAATCAAAATAAGTGAGTATAGACCTGCAAGCACCAAGCTGAATGTCGCAAATACCACAAACACGGGATACTGAGCAAATGAGCCAAATAAAATCATGAACTCGCCAATGAAGTTACCTGTACCTGGAATACCAAGCAACGCTGCACAGAAGAACATCAATATCGGTGCGTAGTAACGGAACTGTCCCCACATACCACCCATCAAGGTCAAATCACGTGTATGCAGACGCTCATATAGCTGCCCTGCCATGATAAATAGTGCGGCTGAGCTAAGCCCGTGCGCAAGCATCTGAATCATCAGACCTTGTAAGCTGAGTAATGTTCCAGCATAGATTGCTAATACCACAAAGCCCATGTGCGAGATACTGGTATACGCTAGCAAACGCTTCATGTCGGTCTGCATAAACGCGAGCCAAGCACCGTAGAAGATACCAATCGTCCCTAAGGTTATCGCAATCGGTGCAAACTCTTGTGACGCTACTGGGAATAGCGGCAACACAAAACGAATCAAACCATAGGCAGCAGTTTTAATGAGCACACCTGCCAAATCCACCGAACCTGCCGTTGGTGCTTGCGCATGCGCATCTGGCAACCAGCCGTGGAACGGAATAATTGGCAACTTCACCGCAAAACCAATGAAGAAGCACAGCATGATGGGATATTCCCAGCCGCCAAGTGACGTACCGAGCAAGTCATTATAGTTAAAGCTGACCACCCCAGTTTGGGCGTAGCTGATAATGACCAATACCAAAATACCGATGAGCATGATAAGCCCAGACGCTTGGGTATAGATAAAGAATTTGGTTGCGGCGTATTCTTTGGTTTTGCCAACCACATCATGACCCCAAAGCGCGATCAAGAAATAGATAGGAACCAGCATCATCTCCCAAAAGAAGAAGAATAAGAACAGATCAATCGCTAAGAAAACCCCGATAACGCCGCCCAAACTCCATAGCAAGTTTAGGTGAAAGAAGCCAACGCGGCGCTGAATCTCATTCCACGAACAGGCAACAGCTGCCACACCAAGCAAGCCTGTTAAGGCTACCATCATCAGTGACAAACCATCTAGCGCCAAGTGAAAGCTAATACCAAAGCTCGGTATCCACGGCACACTAAATTCTGCGACCCAAGGCACGGCAGCATCTGGCGCAATAACCTGCTTACTCATACCGCTAAAATCACCCTGCTGCCAAAGTACTAATGACAAAGCAAAGGTCAACATCATACCGATCAAGGCAATCCAGCGCGGCAGACGTTTATTAAATCGCTCCACCAACCAGCATAGCAATCCTGCAATAAAAGGAATTGCGATTAATGCTGGTAGCATCCACGTTTGTTGTAACTCCATCATCTTTACACCACCGTCATCATTACCAGCACCAGCAATACAGCCATACCCAAGCCAAAGCTTGTGGCATAACCTCGAAGAGACCCTGTTTGCGTCGCAGACAATACTTTATTACCTGCCGAAGCCAGCTTAGGCAAGAATAGCCACGTTTTATCGATAGGGTCGGCTTTTAATAAGCGGCCGATGAACAAAAAGGGTTTTACAAAAATTATATCGTATAGCGCATCAAAACCTAGACCGTGATAGCACCAATGATATAGCGCCCCGCCAATACGTGAGCGCTTAAAGCTCATGAGCATGCGACCTTTATTGACGACATATAATAGTGCTGCCAATATCAAACCGACCACCATCGCACCCATCGCGATATACTCTGCGGTGTGCTTAGCATGGTCTTGACCCGCGACTTCTAATAAGTGACCTACGCTCTCTGGCAATACACCTTGTAGTGGCGGTGTAATCCATGCACCAACAGCGGTAGACAATACAAGTAATACCGTTAAAGGTAACCAGTACGACACCCCTGATAGCTTGTGCGCATGGGTTTTTTCTTCACCGAAGAATATGATCCAAATCATACGGAACGTATAGATTGCGGTTAAGAATGCGCCGAACACACCCATATAGAATAGTACTAAGTGACCTGTGGCATAAGTTTCCCAAAGAATCGCTTCTTTAGAATAAAAACCAACGGTAACCCAAGGTATCGCAGCGAGTGCACCGCCACCGATGATATAACACCAAAATACCAATGGTATCTTTTTGCGCAGACCGCCCATCTTAAAGATATCTTGCTCGTGATGTACCGCAAGGATGACCGCACCTGATGATAAGAATAGTAATGCTTTAAAGAAAGCATGGGTCATCAAATGGAAGATTGCCCCTTGCCACGCACCCACGCCAAGCGCTAAGAACATATAGCCAATTTGACTCATGGTCGAATAAGCAAGGATACGTTTAATGTCTGTTTGCGCGAGCGCACAGAATCCAGCAACGACCAGCGTCAATGCCCCGACGCCGCCAACCCAATATAATAAGATGCCTGGGGTCAACTCAAACAATGGATGCAAGCGGGCAATCAGATAAACGCCAGCCGTTACCATTGTTGCCGCGTGAATCAATGCCGATACGGGTGTTGGACCTGCCATCGCATCAGCAAGCCATGTGTGTAGTGGCAACTGCGCTGATTTACCCATCGCGCCGCCGACCAACATCATCGTGGTAAGTATCATCGTTGGGTTATTTACATCGAACACTTCTGGCGCGCGCGTAATAATCTCTTGAATATTAAGCGTACCGAATTCGCGGAATAATAAGAACAAACCGAAGGCTAAGAACACATCACCAACACGTGTGACGGTAAAGGCTTTCATCGCGGCGCGACCGTTGGCTCTGTCATGGTAATAATAACCAATCAATAAGTACGAACAGATACCCACGCCTTCCCAGCCAAGATATAGCAAGAACAAATCATCTGCGAGTACCAGTAACAGCATACTGGCAACGAACAAGTTCATATAGCTAAAGAAACGGGCAAAGCCAGTGTCGCCTTTCATATACCAAGAGGCAAACAGATGAATCAAAAAGCCAATCCCAGTAATGACGCCTGTCATAGTCAATGCAAGACCATCAAAGCTCAAGCCAAAATGCGGCGCAAAGTCGCCAACTTGGAACCACGTCCATAGCGGAACTTCAATTACCGTTCCAGCTGGATTGGTGGTCAAAAAAGTATAACTAACGACTAGCGTACATAATGCTGATAACAGCATGCTACCCACGCCAACAATCGCTGCGACCGTCTCTGATAATTTGTCGCGCATAAAGGCTAAAATCAAAAAGCCAATGAGCGGGAATATAAAGGTTAATGGTAATAAACTCATGACATCATCCTTTCATCTCATTGGCGCTATCGACATCGAGATGCCCACGCTGATGATAAAAACGCAATAATATTGCCAGACCAATCGACGCTTCAGCCGCGGCCAAGGTCAAAATAAAGATAAACATAATCTGCCCGTCTGGATCGACCCAGCGACTACCTGCCACGACAAATGCTAGTGCTGCCGCATTCATCATGATCTCAAGACTCATGAGCATAAATAAGAAGTTACGTCGTACCATGACGCCGCACAGACCAATAGCAAATAAAATACCTGCCAAAATCAGTCCATGGCTCATGGGTATCATACCCAGTACATTTTGCGCCTCAGCAACCGGCTGTACTAAGCCTGCCACCTCGTGGGCAAACGGCACGTTTGACACATCTTGTGCCACGCTTGCTGCTAGTACCATTAGTCTGCCTCCTTGCGCGTCACTTTGTTCGCACCTGTTTTCATGCCTACCTTCATACCAACATAGTCATGCGGGTCAACATCTTTATATTCGTAAGGCTTAGCCATTTCTACGCCATCATGCTGTGTAAGCGTACTGTCATTGTCATATTGTTTGATACTGCCTACACTTGGCTGAAAGTCTTGACTCGCATGACCGACGATCTCTTCACCAATCGACTCTTTACCTAAGTGATATGCCGCCACCAAAGCCGCTAATAGTAACAAAGCTGCAATTTCAACCAGCATGATATATTTGGTAAATAGCACCGTACCGACTGCTTTGGCAGAGATAGTCGTGCCACCCATCATAACGGTATCATCATGACCCATACCAATCATTGCATAGAGCACAACGGCAATGATTATCGTCAATCCTGTCGGTATCGCCCAAGTGCCTGCATCGAGCCAACGCTCTTCGCGCTCGTCATTACTCATACCAAGATTCAGCATCATGATAACAAAAACAAATAGCACCATAATGGCACCTGCATAAACAACAATCTCTAGCGCACCTGCAAATGGCGCACCTAATACAAAAAATATCCCAGCGATTGCCAGTAACGACACAATCATCGATAAGATAGCATGCACTGGATTGGCCTGAGTCACGACGCGCAGACTGGCAAATATCGCCACTGCTGCAAGTGAATAAAACCCAGCCAGTTCAGGATGGTTCAAAATATTCATCATGGTAGCAAGCTCCTTAGATCAATCGGTGCAGACTCGTTTTGTGCTGCACCTTTTGGTTTATCTGCTACCGCCATACCTGTCACACGATAATAGTTATAATCAGGGTATTTACCTGGTCCTGAAATGAGCAAATGCTCTTTTTCATAGACCAAATCTTGGCGCTTATATTCACCCAGCTCAAAATCTGGGGTCATTTGAATCGCTGTCGTTGGACAGGCTTCTTCACACAATCCACAAAAGATACAGCGTGAGAAGTTAATTCTAAAAAACTCTGGATACCAGCGTCCATCTTCACGCTCGGCTTTTTGTAATGAGATACACCCTACCGGACATGCCACCGCACACAAGTTACAAGCGACACAGCGCTCGTCTCCATCAGGATCACGCGTGAGGACAATACGTCCACGAAAACGCGGCGGTACTGGTACCGGCTCTTCAGGATAAAGAATGGTGTCACGCGGTCTGAGCGCATGACTATTGACCATCCACATGCTGCGGACAATGGTAAATATACCAATGACGGTCTTTTTTATGGTAGTAAACATGGGATTATTATCCTTATCAGCTTTACCCTAGTTCATCAGTGATGGCTAGTAATGACTATAACGTTGGGGAAAAGATCAAAATGACCGCAGCAGTGATTAATAGATTAATCAGCGTTACTGGCAGACATACTTTCCAGCCAAAGTTCATCACCTGATCATAACGCGGACGCATGAGTGAGCCTCGAGCCAAAATAAACATGGTCATAAAGAACAGCGTTTTAATCATGAACCAAAAAGCTGGTGGAATAAATGGGATATCTAAATTGAACGGCGCAAGCCAACCGCCAAAGAACAAGCAAGTCATCAAGGCAGAAATCAAGACAACGTTGACATACTCACCAATGAAGAACATACCAAACTTCATGCCCGAATATTCGACATGATAGCCCTCAGCCAGTTCTTGCTCTGCTTCTGGTTGGTCAAATGGATGTCTGTGCGTAACCGCCACACCCGCGACCACAAAGGTTAAAAACCCAAAAAACTGCGGAATGATATACCAGCCGTCGACTTGTGACTCAACAATGGCGCGTAAGTTAAATGAACCTGTCAGTGCAACAACGCCCATCAACGACAAACCTAAAAACACTTCGTAACTGATCGTCTGTGCAGCTGAACGCAAACCACCGAGTAGCGAGAATTTGTTGGCAGACGCCCAACCACCGAACATCACCGCATAAACAGCAATACCCGCCATGGCAAAGAAAAACAGAATACCAATATCCCAATCAACCACGCCAAGCGTTGGCGAAATAGGAATAATGGCAAATGATGCCAAGGCAGTAAACATCGCGACCGCAGGTGCCAAGGTGAACATAAACTTATCAGTAAAGTTTGGTGTCCAGTCTTCTTTAAAAAAGATTTTGAGCATGTCAGCGACTAACTGCAACGAACCAAAAGGCCCAACACGGTTTGGACCATAACGATCTTGCCATAATGCCAGCATGCGGCGCTCATAGACAATCATCATTGCGGCAACCAATACCACGACCAAAAAGATGACTAGCGATTGACCCACCAAAAACAGAATAGACCAAGTATCAAAGCTTATGCTACCCGCCAAAAAGCTTGGCACATCAGGGATAATACGGGTAACTTGCATATTACACCTCCTGTGTGGTGGTCGGCGCTGCGTTCATTTGCGCTGTGTCGTTATTGTTCATCATATCGTTAGCCATGCTACCCATCATCGTTACTGGTGCATCTACTTTCCGTACCGACGCTGGCATTGATGGATGGATGATACTCACCTGACCGACTGGGTAACCGATACAACCTTCTGCCAAATAACCAACCAGCTGTACTGGCAAGGTGATTTGTTGCTTGTCAATTTCAATCGCCAAGTAATCACCAGCAGCAATATTCCAGTCTTTGGCATCATCTATACCGATACGCCATGCTGCAACTGGCAGTTGCTCTGCGACGATTGGGCTACGTGATGCCATCATTGAGCTGGCATAGATATTATGAATCGGTACTAGCTTCGCTTGGCCTTGCTGTAAGTCAGTTGTATTCGAAGACATGGCTTCTGGCGTCACATATTGACGAGTAGCTAGACGCTCTAGCTGATCGAACAAACGCACCCCTGGATCACCATTTTTCAGATGTCCGCCGACTTTGTCTTGGTATTTGTTCCATGCTTGTGGTGAGTTCCAACCTGCCGCATTGGCAAAAGGAATCATCGAGCTTGGTGATTCTTTACCGCTATAACCTTCCATTGAGAAGGTCAAACCAGTGTCCAAATCTTTTGGCTGCATCGGCTCATGGACTGAGATTGGCGCACGCATAGCAGTACGACCTGAGTAACGGCGCGGTTGACGCGCGATTTTCAGACCAGTCATACGGTAGTCCGCTTCAGGCGCAGCGCCTTTGATACCTGCAAGCTTAGGATGGGTGGCGATCAGTGCATTGATAACATCATCTAGCTGCGTCCAGTCGACATCACGACCTTCAATACTGCTATGCACAGCATGTATCCAGCGCCAGCCTTCTTTAATACTGCTCATCGGATGGTAGTATTCGTTATCATAAACTTGGAAGAAACGCTGCGCACGACCTTCAGCTGATATCAATGTGCCATCCGCTTCTGCAAAGCTAGCCGCTGGCAATACAATATCGACGTCCTTATGCCAATCAAGCAGCTGATGATCTAACGCAATGACCGTTTTATCAGTCAGTAGCTGTGTCAATTTATTGGCATCAATCGCATCTGTTAGCTGGTTTTCTGCAACCACAACCACATCGTAATCAGTGGCTAGCAGCTCTTCAACTGACTGACCGCCAAGCATACAAACGCCCATGCTATTGGCATCAGGAACCGTTAGATAGATACCTGCCTGTGCCTGATACTGTGCGTTCACTTCTTTTAACTCAAGGTTTTCAGCAGGTGCGCGTTCGACATTATCCTGCGCTTCTGTATTTACGCCCGTTTCCAGTTTGTTTGGCTTAGCAGATAAATCTTGGTCTTCTTCAGGTTGGTCATTAGCCGCTTTCGCTTGCGCTGCCTGTACTTTGGCATTATGTGCCTCAACCTGCTGCTGCTCAGTCGCTTTGATTGCTGCACGTTTTTGGGTCAACGCTTGGGTAATCTGCGCCGCCGCCTCTATGAGTGCGGTAGAAGACAAGCTGCTACCCGAGACAACTAACGGCTTATCAGCTTGAATCAAGTCATAAGCGATTTGTTTGGCCAACGCTTGCATACCATCAGTCTCAGTACTAGCATCAGCATTTTGTTCAGCTGCTTGTGGATCTGCTATGTCTGCTAAGTCATCAGCGAAGCTCGCAATCTCATCAGCGACTTTGAAGCCAAGTTTAGTGATGTCTTCAGGGGTCGCCACTACGCTCACTTTACTGATGTCTTCTAGCTTGGTTTGGGTTACATCGATGACATAGACTGGGCTTAGCGCATCTTGAGCGATACGTTTGACGGGTTCAGCAAGCCAAGGTTGCGTTTGCAGCGCCGCTGCCATTTTCAAACCTTCATTTTTTGCGGCTTGACGTACTGACAGCGCGACACGTGATGACGTTTGCGTGATGTCTTCACCTAATACGAGCACTGCATCATGCGTCTCGATATCAGTCATGCTAGGGTTATAAATGCCTTCAGTGCTAAGCACTTCGATGCACTTATTGACCAGTGCTTGCTGCTGATGGTTCAGACCTGTTGAGAAATTATCAAAGCCGACCAGATTTTTTAGCGCAAAGTTGGTCTCTAAGCTGGCACGTGGTGAGCCAATCCCGATAACTTTTTTATCTTTGATACGTTTGATGGTTTCATCAAGTGCGTAGTCAATATTGATTTTGACATGCTTATCATTGATACGTTCAAGCGCTTGGGTTGGACGATCATCACGATTGACATAGCCATAACCAAAGCGGCCACGGTCACATAAGAAATAGCGGTTTACTTCACCGTTGTAGCGGTTTTCGATACGACGTAATTCACCATAACGCTCGCCCGGTGAAATATTACAACCAGCCGAGCAACCATGACAGATGCTTGGCGCATACTGCATGTCCCATTTACGGTTGTAGCGCTCAGAGTGGGTTTTATCAGTAAACACACCGGTTGGGCAAACTTCGGTTAAGTTGCCTGAAAATTCGCTTTCAAACTGACCATCTTTATCACGGCCAAAGTAAACGCGGTTGTTTGAGCCATAAACGCCCAAATCCTCGCCGCCCGCGTAGTCTTTATAGAAACGTACACAGCGATAGCAAGCGATACAACGGTTCATCTCATGCGCGATGAATGGCCCAAGCTCTTGGTTGTGGTGCGTGCGTTTGGTAAAGCGATAGCGACGGCGGCTATGACCTGACATATACGTCATGTCCTGCAAATGACAATGTCCGCCCTCTTCACAGGTTGGACAGTCATGCGGATGGTTGGTCATGAGTAGCTCAACCATCGACTTGCGGAATGCTTTGGCTTCATCGTCCGTCACAGAGATGTACATATCATCGCCAGGAGCGACCATACATGACATGACCAGACGACCACGACCTGCTTCCATATCGTCTTTATTCTGGAATTGCTTGACCGCGCACTGACGACATGAGCCGACTGAGCCAAGGGCTGGATGATAACAAAAATACGGCACATCAATGCCGAGTGATAAGCAGGCTTGTAGTAAGTTGTCGCTGCTATCTACTTCGACAGTGGTTCCATCAATATGTATGACTGCCATGCCGCTCTCCTTATTTCACTGCTGGCTGTTGGTTGGCTGCCGCATCAATCACATCGACACCAACCGCCTGCGCGATTTTTTGATCAAACTCTGGACGGAAATATTTAATCGCACTCATGAGGGGTTCTACCGCACCTGGTGCATGGGCACAAAACGTCTTGCCAATCCATAAATCACGCGTCAGACCCTCTAGTTTTTCGACATCGCCCACTTGTCCCTCACCGTTATTGATAGCGGTCAGCAATTTGACGCCCCACGGTAGACCATCACGACACGGTGTACACCAGCCGCATGACTCACGCTGAAAGAAAATCTCAAGGTTACGAAGTAACGGCACCATGTCTTGTGATTCATCGACGACCATGATAAGCCCAGTACCCATACGGCTACCCGCTTCTTGAATGGTGTCAAAATCTACAACCACATCCAAATGTTCTGCAGTTAAAAAGTCAGTCGAGGCGCCGCCTGGTAGCCAAGCTTTGAGCGTTTTACCATCTTTCATGCCACCCGCTAAATCTTCAATGATTTCGCGAGCGGTATAACCAAAGGGTAACTCCCAGAGACCTGGATCATTGACCAAGCCTGAACAGCCAAATAATTTGGTGCCTGGCGTTTTACTTTTGCCTTTGATTTCAGATAACGACTGATACCACTCAACGCCGTGATTCAAAATCGCTGGCATATTGCATAGAGTCTCAACGTTGTTAACTACCGTTGGACGACCCCATGCCCCAGAGATTTGTGGGAACGGCGGCTTGGTACGGGGGTTGGCGCGGCGGCCTTCTAGACAGTTAATCAGTGCCGTTTCTTCACCGCAAATATAACGTCCAGCGCCAGTATGCACGTGCAAATTAAAGCTAAAATCTGAGCCTAGAATATTGTCGCCCATCAGATTATTGGCTAGGCACTCATCGATAGCAGCGACCAAACGCTCAGCGGCCAAGATATACTCACCGCGGATAAAGATATAACCGTCAGTAGCACCAATCGCATGAGCGGTAATGAGCATACCTTCGATCAGCTGAAAAGGTAGACGCTCCATGAGTAAACGATCTTTAAACGTACCCGGCTCCATTTCATCCGCATTACAGATGAGATAACGTGGCAAACCATCCGGCGGCGACATAAATGACCACTTTAGACCCGCGTTAAAACCCGCACCACCGCGACCTCGAACATTGGCCGCTTTAATCATATTGCCGACGTCTTTAGGCGATTTAGATAGCGCTTCTTTTAGACCAGTGAAGCCTTTTAGAGACTCATAAGTGGCTAAATCAAGCACCGCATCATGATGCGCCAAACGCCACGTCAATGGCTTGGTTTCGCTAGTGGCTGTCGCTTTATCACCATAGATTGGAACACGCTGTGCATTTAGCTGGCTTGGCGCTTGGCCTTGACCGCGACGAGCAATTTGCTCTGAAATCGTTAAACTCATGCGTATAGCTCCAATAATTGCGCGACCTCAGATGGCTGGACAGGGCCGTAAGTGTCTTCATCAATCAGTACCGCTGGTCCCTTGTCACAGTTGCCCAAGCAGCAAATTGGCAATAGCGTAAAACGTCCATCAGCAGTTGTCTGACCATACTCAATACCCAGCTGTGATCTGATCTCAGCTGACAGCGCTTCATAACCTGTCAAATAACAAGCCACGGAGTCACAGATGAGAATCACATGGCGACCGACAGGCTGGCGATAGATACGGTTAAAGAAAGTGGCGACCCCATCCATGTCTGACATCGGGATGTCTAGGATGTTGGCAATAGCGTTTGCTTGCGCATCATCGACCCAGCCGTTGCGCTTTTGCACAATTTTTAGCGCATCTAATGAGGCAGCACGCGCCTGCGGATAATGATGCATAAACTCATGAATGGCAGCGATTTCCTCAGTGGTGAGGATGCTTTCCACATCTACTTTTGGCATTTTGTCGGAAACAATTTTCATAATCTTCTGTCTTTCCTCACTCATCCTGCTCTATCACAAGCCAATATCAGTCTGCTTAAAACCGTGGTTATATCGACAAGCGACGGCATTTTGGTGTGCCATCAGGCAATAATATATTGATGAACAAATACTTTTGAAGCAGCGGCTTTAGCCTTAAAGATCAAAATCTTAACGATCGCAGTCCGCCATCACAATATCAATCGATGCCAAATACATAATGGCATCAGAAACCAGTGAGCCATTAATGACCGATGGCATCTGCTGTAAATGCGCAAATGTCGGTGTACGAATACGGGTACGATAGCTCATCGTGGCCTTGTCTGAGGTGATGTAATAACTGTTCAGACCTTTGGTCGCCTCGACGATCGTCGTACATTCACCTGCTGGCATCACAGGACCCCAGGATACTGAGATAAAATGATTAATCAATGTCTCAATATCATTTAGCGTACGGTCTTTTGGCGGTGGTACGGCCAGTGGATGATCCGCTTTGTAAGGACCTTGTGGCATATTGTCCATACATTGACGAATGATACGTAATGACTGACGCATCTCTTCAACTTTGACCATACAGCGATCATAAGCGTCACCGTTGTAACCAACTGGCACTTCAAAATCGTAATTCTCATAGCCCATGTATGGACGTGCTTTACGTAGATCAAAATCCACGCCTGTCGCGCGCAGACCAGCGCCCGTCACGCCCCAAGCAAGTGCTTGCTTGGCATTGTACTGAGCAACCCCTTGAGTACGGCCTTTGAGCACGCTGTTTTGTAATGCTGCTTTGACATATTCGTCCAAGCGTTTTGGCATCCAATCTAAGAACTCACGCACCAAACGCTGCCAACCGCGCGGCAAGTCAGCCGCCGTACCACCGATACGGAACCAAGCTGGATGCATACGGTAGCCTGTCACGGCTTCGATGACGTCATAGGCTTTTTGGCGATCGGTAAACATATAAAATACAGGGGTCATACCACCTGCATCCTGAATGAATGTACCGACGTATAGCAAATTGTTGGTGATTCGGAAAAACTCGCTCATCATCACACGGATAGTCTCGGCGCGAGGTGGGACGGTAATGCCTGCAAGCTTTTCGACTGACATGATATAAGGCAGCTCATTCATCACACCGCCTAGATAATCGATACGGTCGGTATAAGGGATGAATGAGTGCCATGTCTGGCGCTCAGCCATCTTTTCTGCGCCGCGATGGTGATAGCCAATATCAGGGATACAGTCGACGACTTCCTCGCCATCTAGCTGTAGTACCAAGCGAAACGCACCGTGAGCGGAGGGGTGGTTAGGACCGATGTTCAAGAACATAAAGTCTTCGTCACGACCTGAGCGCTTCATGCCCCACTCTTCTGGGACAAAACGTAGGTTTTCTTGCTCATATTGCTGCTTGGCAGTATTCAAGAAATACGGGGTAAATTCCGTCGCACGCGCATGATATTCTTTACGCAGTGGATGACCTTCCCAGTATTTTGGCAATAAAATACGGGTCAAATGCGGATGACCTGTAAAGACAATACCGAACATGTCCCACACTTCGCGCTCATACCAGTTGGCATTTGGCCAAATATTGGTCGAGCTTGGGACATTGAGCTCATCTTCGCTCAGTGCGACCTTGACACGTATATCACTATTGCGCTCAAGCGACATCAGGTGATAAAACACCGTAAAGTCACTGTCAGGTAACCCTGCACGATGCTGACGCAAGCGCTCATCTATCGCTGACAAGTCAAATAGCATGACGTAGGGCTTGGGCAGTTTGCGCAAAAATAAAAGCACGTCTAATAAATCTGCACGCGCCACCCAGACTGTTGGAATCTCATCCACAGTGTGCTGTACGACAAATTTACCAGCATACTTTTGCTCCAGCTCTGTGATGACGGCTGGGACGGGCTTGATCTTAGGATCTGTGTTTTCGACTACCGTGACCATGAATGATGTATTCCTTCATTAATCATAACTGAGCGATGTCAATCACAGTGAAGCTATGTCAGTCATAACCAAACCATGATGAGCGCATAAAATATTGAGGTTGCTAAATCTACATGCTATCTAAACTTAGATGCTGTCTGGGCTGCGCAGGTTTTTTACAGCGATACGATCTGCTTGTTTACGGTCACGCTCAGGGGTCATCTGCGGTTGATAGATACCCTGCTCATTGACATGGATGCCCAGCGGACGACGCTCTTTGGTGATAGATTCTTGTAGCAACATCAAGCCTTGAATCAATGCTTCTGGACGCGGCGGACAGCCTGGCACATACACATCGACAGGGATCACTTTATCCACCCCTTGTACGACAGAATAGATGTCATACATGCCGCCTGAGTTGGCACAAGCACCCATAGAGATGACCCATTTTGGCTCAAGCATTTGCTCATAAAGACGCTGAATAACAGGGGCCATTTTGACAAAACATGTACCAGCAACGATCATGACGTCTGCCTGACGGGGTGAGGCACGGATAACCTCTGCCCCAAAGCGTGACAAATCATGAACGGCGGTTAAGGTAGTGGCGTATTCAACATAACAGCAAGACGTACCAAAGTTAAATGGCCAGAGCGAGTGCTTGCGCCCCCAGTTTGCTGTCGAATGAACGAGGTCTTCGAGACGACCCATAAAGACGTTTTTATTGACTTCATCTTCGATAGGATCATTGACCGTTTGGCGGGTCTGTGCAGGGTAGGTATCTGCATCAGGGTTGGCTTTTGTTAATGTGTATTTCATAACATACAACCTTCATATTAGGCTTGGCGTGGCAATCATCTTGCTCGCGCTGTCGCCATAATTTTATTATTAATAAGTGGCTAATCATCAGCGATCATCGATATAAACAGACTGGTGTCTTTATATCTTGCTGCCTGTCCTTTACAAAAAAACCTAGCCGCTAAAACCATCAACTGGCATTAACGCGCAGCTTTATCTTTTTGACTAGACGTCGCAAAGTCCACAGACGTCACATTACCTGTGGTATTAATATGATCGATGTTTTGTAGATGACGGCGATTGGCTTCGATATTGTTTGAGACATTGATTTGACCGGATGATTGTGCGGGTACTTTACCAGTAGGATCGACCATCAGCTCATGAGCACCATCAAACTTGGTGATATCTGCTAAGTTAAAGCCAGCAGGCGCGGCATATAAGCGTGCCTTTTTACGCAGCTTGTCAGCAGGTGCCCAGTTCATCGCACCCAAGCTCAGCTCATAAATCAAACCGATAATCAGAATAGTGATAAAGGTAGCAGCAGCGGCAAAACCAAGCCAGCCGGCCTCTCGTACTGACACAGAATACGCGTAGAGATACAGCGCCTCTAAATCGAAAATCACAAAGAAAATCGCGACCAAATAGAATTTAGCAGACAAACGAATACGGGCGTTGCCAGATCCGACAACACCCGCTTCAAATATCTCTTCTTTTTGTAAGCCTTGAGAGCGACCGCCAAGTAAACGCGGTACCACCAGCATAAAGACAACTAGCCCAATGGCGGCTAAGATAAAAGCAACTGCTGACCAATTAAAAGCAGACATGATAATACGTGCTCCTCACCCAATCGAGTGTTAGACACAGCGCAGGCACTGACCCACTAAGGCCGCCTCACGACAGGTATAACGCAGACGAAAACACAAAGCAAATGTCATTCACTGACACTGTGTTTAAGTAACTGTCATTGAGTCACATGTTAGGTATTTTGCTGGTAATAACCAATTATCAAGCTTATTAACGACGATGTCAGACCTGACCAACGGTAGAGATTCCGGCATGCACGCGGATAAAGGCTGGTCGCCCAACGCATCTTCTAACAACGTAAGATCAACGTATTAAATCAATATCATATCTGACTGCGTACTTAATTGATTTAATAGCTCATTACACGTTGTTAATAATGACGTGACAACTGGCATAAATTATTTATGTACTATACGCATATCAGTGCCTAAAAGCTAGTTTTTAACTGTATTCGACGGTCATTTTCTATGAAACAAAATGTGTTTTTTTTACCAAAAATTATGATATAGACGTTACCTTATATTAACCCCAAATCCATGCTTTGTTCGATGCGCAAACGCTGTCACGCTATTTACCAAAAATCAAGTGCGCTCATACCCTATTTTCATCACCCAACTCCTCCCCCAAAGTGACCGTTTTTGCTTTATAATGACCCACCTAATTTTACGATATGTCATCATCAAACCTTAAATTCTATTATCCTTATAACAAACATTATTAAGATATCACTACGATATCAATTTTGGTGGTACGCACCGCGTTCATCTACTTGTGCTATATCAGCGCTACCCTCTTTTTGCTTTTGTCTTACAGGTCACGTTATGAGTCAACTCAATCCCAAACAACAAGAAGCCATGCTCTACGTATCCGGCCCACTACTTGTGCTCGCAGGTGCTGGCTCCGGTAAGACCTCGGTGATCACGCGTAAAATTGCGTATCTGATTCAAGAGTGCGACATGCCAGCTGAGCGCATCACTGCCGTGACCTTTACTAATAAGGCGGCACGTGAAATGAAAGCCCGTGTGAGCAAACTGCTCCCAAGCGAAAAAACGCGCGGCTTGACTGTATCGACCTTTCACCAATTTGGTCTCCAGTTTTTGCGCTATGAGCTGATGCATACGCCGCTAAAAGGCAACTTCTCTATCATGGACAGCGATGATAGTAAGCGCCTCTTGATGGAGCTGATGATGCGCGACAACTTAAGTGGTGCTGAAAGTCGTGAGCTGGTTGGTAAAGCCATCAAAATGATCTCTGATTGGAAAAACGATTTGATTGAGCCTGACAAGGCGATGGAGACGTTAGACGATCCAGAAGACATGATTTTTGCGACCTTGTACGCCCTTTATGAGCGTAACTTGCGTGCGTATAATGCCGTCGATTTTGATGACTTGATTGTACTGCCGACCAAAATCTTGCGTGAAAATAGAGAGCTGCGAGACAAATGGCAAAACCGTATTCGTTATCTATTGGTCGATGAGTATCAAGATACCAATACCGCCCAGTATGAAATGATTAAGCATTTGGTTGGTCCGCAAGGTCGTTTTACCGTGGTGGGTGATGATGACCAATCTATCTATGCGTGGCGCGGGGCGAAGCCTGAAAACATGGCACTGCTAAAAGAAGATTTCCCAAAACTAAAAATCGTCATGCTTGAGCAAAATTACCGTTCAACTACCCGTATTTTGACCTCTGCCAATGCCGTTATTCTGAACAACGAGCATTTATTCGAAAAGAAACTATGGTCAGATAAAGGTCAAGGCGAAAAAATTCGGATTATCAACTGCCGTAATGATGACGATGAGTCTGAGCGCGTCGCCAAAGAAATCGTCACGCACAAATTGCGTTTTGGTAATGAGTGGGAGCAGTATGCAGTACTCTACCGCAGTAACTTTCAGGCACGAATGCTTGAGGCACAATTGCGCCAGCTACAAGTACCCTATAAGTTATCGGGCGGTCAATCGTTCTTTGCGCGTAGTGAAATCAAAGACATCATGGGCTATCTACGCCTGATTTTGAACCCTGAAGATGACAGCGCGTTTTTGCGTATTATCAATACACCCAAGCGTGGTATGGGACCTGCCACGCTAGAAAAGCTTGGCTTATTTGCTCAAGAGCATAGTATCTCGCTACTGGCTTCTTGTACTCATGCCGGCTTGGCTCATGTGTTGCCGTCAAAAGCGTATGGCACGATCAAAGAGTTTGGCGAGTTCATCGAGCACTATACACGTGAGCTCGATCAACACCCTGATCCTGTGCCAATCGTACGCCAAATGATTGATGAGACGGGCTATATTGATTTTGTCCGTAGCGATGCCAAAACCCCGCAGCAAGAAAAAAACCGTATTGATAATATCGATATGCTCTATACCAGTATCCAATCGCTCATTAATCGCGCGGAAGAAGACGAAGACCGCACGATTGATACCATCATTCGTAAGCTGGTCTTGCTAGACATGCTTGAGCAGCAGCAAGAAGAAGAAAACACCAACAAAGTCAATCTAATGACCTTACATGCTGCAAAAGGTCTAGAGTTTGACTTTGTCTATATCATGGGGCTTGAGGAAGAAATGCTGCCACATCGTAACTCTATTATGAGTGAGACGATCGAAGAAGAGCGTCGCCTCATGTACGTGGGCATCACCCGTGCGCGCCGTGAGCTGACACTGACACTGGCAACCCAGCGCCGTGCTGGTGGTCAAATGCGCGTGACCTCAGAATCACGGTTTTTGGACGAGCTACCTGAAGATCATGTTGACTGGCCCGCCAAGGCCAAAAAGAAAAAAGCCACCAAAGACCCAGAAGCGGTCGCTGATGAGTATTTAGCCAATATTCGCGCTTTATTGGGTAAGCGCTAACATCAATATTGACAGTGCTGATGCCAAAAAGAACTGACTCGGCAAACGCTAACCCGACGCTTTGCCATTTGCTATTATTAACACTTTATAAAAGATATTGGAATCCTTATGCCTACCTCGATGCCCGATCAGGAACGACCATCAGTGCTATCAGGAGATTATAATCCGGCTGAATATAGTGCCGAATATAAACTGCTGTATTTGCAGGATTTGGTTGCTGATAAAGCATATGAGGCGATTACAGAGTTTTTAGAAAAGCAGTCTGAGTATGAAATTGCAAGCCTACTAGAGTCTTTCCCGACTCAAAACCGCCTACTCATCTGGGAGCAAGTACCAGAGAGCATTAAAGGTGAGGTACTTGCTGAGCTCGAGTACGATACCCGCCAGCCATTGCTGGAGAATATTTCTTCTCAAGAAATATCGCTATTTACCCAAGATCTTGATGCCCAAGACATCTCTGAGATTTTGGATACTGTCACTGAGAGCGTACGTACCTCAGTCATGGCAACGCTCGATGAAGAAACGCGCGTCCAAGTCAATAAACTTGATACGTATGATGACTGGGAAGTTGGGAGCTACATGGATCCCGATATTATCCAAATACGGGATGATATCTGTCTGGCGGATGTACAGGATTGGCTACGCGAAAACGAGGATCTACTCGATGACGAAAGCCAAGAGCTACTCGTGGTCGATCAAAGCCAGCAATTACTTGGGCTATTGAGTCTGGTAGATCTGATTAAACATGACCAAAATACGCTGGTCTCAGAACTGATTGATACGGCTATCACCATTAATGATCGCCTAGATATCCAAGATGCCGCGGCAATTTTTCGCTCAGAAGATATCCGCTTTGCGCCCGTGACGAACAGCTACGGCGAGCTGGTTGGACAGCTAAATGGCGAAGACATCATGGAGATTATCCAAGATGATGTCGATAGCACTATGAAAAATCTTGCTGGTGTTAGCCAAGATGAAGAGCTGTTCGCGCCTATTCTAACTAGTGCCAAAAGCCGTAGTGTCTGGTTGGGCATTAACCTCTGCACCGCGCTTTTAGCAGCAGCAGTGATTGGACAGTTCGAGGAAGTGTTGGCAGAAGTGGTGGCGCTGGCGATATTGATGCCTGTGGTCGCTAGTATGGGCGGTATTGCAGGCTCGCAAACCTTGACCGTCGTTATCCGCGGTATGGCAATGGGTCAAATCGGTGGTTCTAACCGAGTCTGGCTCCTTAATAAAGAGCTGTGGGTTGGCGCGATAAACGGTATCATTTGGGCGATAATCATGGCATTTATTGCCCAATTATGGTTTCATGACATCGAAATTAGTGCTGTCATTGGCTTTGCCATTGCGATCAACATGACGGCGGCGAATGTCTCGGGAATTAGTATACCGCTGATGCTAAAACGTATGAATATCGATCCTGCACTATCCGCCTCAGTGATTCTAACCACTGTTACAGATATTGTCGGTTTTATGTCATTTTTAGGCTTGGCGAGTGTGTTAATACTCTAGTGAATTGCTGGATGATAAAGTATCCAATAAAAACACAGCATTGCTATTTATATATCATTGTTGTTTATAAAATATTGTTAAATAGTCTTAATTTATAAAACTTCTAAATCGTTAAGTGAGTGTGTTATGCAAGCTGTACAAGTGAAAGTAGTCAACCCTAAAATTACTGAAGATGACGCGTTTTCTCTACCCACTCGCGCTACCGATGGCAGTGCTGGTATCGACTTACGTGCTTGTATTGATGAGCCTTTAACGATCAAAGCAGGCGAAACTCACTTGATAGGTACGGGCCTTGCCGTTTATATTCAAGACCCTAACTATGCAGGCATGATTCTACCGCGCTCAGGCCTTGGTCATAAGCACGGCATCGTCTTAGGTAACTTGGTTGGGCTGATTGATGCCGACTATCAGGGTGAGCTGATGGTTAGCATCTGGAACCGTAGTGAGAATGACTTTGTTCTCAATCCAAGCGATCGCATGGCACAGTATATCGTGGTGCCTGTTGCCCGTCCTGAGTTTGAAGTGGTCACAGAGTTCAGTGACAAAAGCGTACGCGGTGCAGGCGGATTCGGGCATTCGGGTCGTCAGTAACTACTCATTGGCAAGTAAGTTTTGGACAGCGACTTAGGTCGTCACTAAGCCAAATCGTAACCAAGATAGCGATTAGAATTTATTTTTTACATTAATAGAATATTGCGCTGTCCATTTTGTATTCATAATCACCTATTTACCACGTCAATAAGGAGAATAAGCCATGCCATCTTTTGCGGCGCAGCAATCCTTATTTCGTGCTTATGACATCCGTGGTACAAACACGCATTTCACCGATGAGTTTGTACAAGCGCTGGGCCATCGTTTTGCTCAGCTCTATGGCCCTCAACGCAGCCAATTCACAAAAAATAGTAATGCCCATGCTGCTACTGATGTTACTTGCCCTCCCAATAACAACGTTAACTTCCAACAGAATATATCAGCCGAAATTATCGTCGTTATTGGCTATGACATGCGTCATGGCAGCGAATCGATTGCACGTACACTCTCTACTGTATTAGCCCAACAGGGTTTATGCGTTATCCAGCTCGGTCTTGTTACCACACCCATGATGGCGTTTTGGGCAAAGCAGTATCAAGGTCATGGCATTATTGTAACCGCCAGCCACTCTGCCAAAGACATATTGGGTATCAAGTGGCTGGTCAATCATAAATCTCCTAGTAGCTTAGAGATACAAGCCCTTTATCAACAATTAATCTCTCATACTCATTACTTATCTAAAAATCAGGTCGAGCAAGCAACTTTAGACTCAGAACCAGACTCACACTATATAAATATTAGCAGCAATACTGAACTGTCTAGAGCTTTGCTTAAAGAGCTGCCTGCCAAGCAAGTAGCAGATGTCTATATCGCGGCTATTGAGCAAGTCTTTTGCCAGTTGACTCAGGATAATCAGACAGCACCTACAAACAACCGAAAAACAGCGTCTAAGCTTGATTTGGTTGTGGTTATTGATTGTATGCACGGTGCCACTGGCAACATCACTCAGCGCTTATTTGACCGTTTTTGCCAGCATGTTATTGTGCTCAATGACACGCCAGATGGCAGCTTTCCTCTTGGTAATCCTGATCCAGCCGAGCCCAACCGTCTAACAGCGCTGCAGCAAGCTGTTGCTTCTCATTGTGCCGATATTGGTTTAGCATTTGATGGTGATGGTGATCGTTTGATGATCGTTGATAATAACGGCAAAGTGGTCATGCCTGATCACCTACTCTACTTGTTAGCACGCATTGCCATTACAGAGCGTCCGGATTCTTTGACCAGCTCCTTAGCGTCTGAGGTGCTATTTGATATTAAATGCGCGCATCATCTGCCAAAGCTACTGGCGGATCTTGGCGCGATGCCAGTGATTAGCAAAACCGGTAGCAGCTTTATGCGCCAACAGGTACAGCATCCTGATAGTCAAATTGTCTTTGCAGGTGAGCTATCAGGGCATTTTATTTTTAATGATGGCCGCTTTATCCCTTATGATGATGCCATATATGCTGCATTGCGCTTACTGCATTGGTTTGTCAAGTCTCGTAATATCTTAGATGATAAAAATGCACTATCAGATATTCTCCAACGCTTGCCCGCCATGGTCAGTACAGCAGATCATTATTTGCCGGTGCCGCAGACTGCTAGGACAGATTGCTCAATCATGGAGCAATTAACGAGGGTTTGTACCTACTTGCAAGACCTAGCAAGCGTGACGACTCATGCTGATTCGTTTGATATTTCTGATTACCGACTAGACGCCGCTAATCTACCAACTGCTTTATGTGCGTCACCAGTCTGTAATTGCTCCACTATCAGATCCCATATAGCTGTCGAACAAGCCAAGTCTTTATTGCCAGCAGGCACTAGACTTAGCTGCATTGATGGTGTCCGCTTGGATTTTGCGCACGGATTTGGCGTGTTGCGTCAATCAAATACCAGTAATAGCCTGACTGCGCGCTTCGCTGGTGACAGCATGGATGACCTAAAAGACATTCAAGCGACTTTTGCCGCGTTGTGTCGCCCATTTGATGCGGAGCTGGCAACACAGATTATCGCCATGCCTGCTGAATAACGGCATTAAACCTGTATCGATTAAATATGCTAAAAAGAACAACCCATTTAAAACCCGCCCTTTAGGAGTTAGGAATGACACTTAATTTAGATGACGCCAAAAACACCGCTGAAGTATTAACCACCGCACTGCCCTATATTCAGCGCTTTGTTGATAAACTCATCGTGGTGAAATATGGCGGCAATGCCATGACCGATCCTGAACTCGAAAGCTCATTTGCTCGTGATATCGTCTTGCTGAAAACGGTCGGTATACATCCAGTCGTTGTACATGGTGGTGGCCCACAAGTTGATAACTTACTAAAAGAGCTGGGGCGTCAGTCTGATCGTATCGATGGGATGCGTGTGACTGACAAAAGCACGATGGATATCGTAGAAATGGTGCTTGGCGGCAGTGTCAACAAATCGATTGTTAGCTTGATTAACAAGCACGGCGGTCGCGCAATTGGTCTCACGGGCAAAGATGCCAACTTGATTCAAGCCAAAAAACTGATGATGGAAAAAATCGGTACCGACGGTGTCGCGGTTCCCGTAGATTTAGGATTTGTGGGCGACGTAGTCAGTGTCAATAAAGACGTCATCAATATGCTCATTGCCTCTGATTTCATTCCCGTTATCGCACCACTTGGTGTCGATAAAGAAGGCAATACTTATAATATCAATGCAGACCTAGTCGCTGGTAAAGTGGCTGAGTTTTTACAAGCAGAGAAACTGATGCTATTGACCAATATCAAAGGCGTATTGGGCCGTGACGGCGAGGTAGTGACTGGGCTAACACCCAAGAAAGTCGATGCTTTAATCGAAGATGGGACGATCTCAGGCGGTATGATTCCCAAAATACAGTGTGCGCTTGATGCCGTGCGTAGCGGTGTTAAAAGTGCCGTTATCGTCGATGGCCGTGTGCCGCATGCGACGCTACTTGAGATTTTTACCAACGAAGGCGTTGGTACGCTGATTAGCCGCGAGATAGACGCCGCTTTGAGCCAATCATAGGAGTGAGTCAATCATGCCGCTGTGGCTGTGGTGCCTACTGTTTGTTTTAGAGAGCCTATATTGCTGGTGGATTATTGGCTACGGCGGTGCGCGCTGGATAGAGGGCTGGAAGTCGTTTTTTATGATTGACTGGTTTGCCCTTGATTGGACAGCGGAGCAAATCCGCCTCTATGTCCTCATTATTTGGGGCTTTAGTGTGATTTGGTTTATTGTTGGCGTTATTAAGCCTGAGCTAAGGTTTTATTATTAGCTCGGGCTCTTTATGCCCGTTTTTAACCAAACACGCGCTCAAACTCCGCTTCATCAAAACCGCAAAGCAATATCGGCTGATCTTTATCTGCTAATTGACCTTCCACAATCGGACGTTTGATCATACTGGTGTTTTCAACCAATAGCTCAATGGCATTGTCCACACTGGCGTCAGCCGCTTGCTTTTGAGCGTCATCAAGTTTGCGCCATGTCGTACCACGCTTATTAAGCACTTTGTCGATACCTAGCTTATTTACCCAGCGCTGTACTGCTTCTTTGTCGATACCTTGTTTTTTATAATCATGAAACTCATAGCTAACGCCCAGCTCGTCTAGCTTAGTGAACGCCTTTTTCATCGTGCTACATGATTTGATGCCGTAAACGGTGATGGTCATGATGACTCCTTATCATTACTCATAAATACTGGTGAACGTTTCTATTATACCGAAGGCTGACTGGATATAAAAAATACCTCACTTTTAATCGTCAAACCTGATGAGCAAATGCATCATATCGTCGCAATTTTTGCCAAATTACGCTATGCTATGGCATTGTCAAATTCCACCTATTTTGAACAGTATTAAACAAATCCGTCTTAAATAAATCAGTATCAACCAATTTCGAGCCGACTATGAGCAACGCCGTGACAGCAGACCAAACCGACAACCATCATTATAACCCGCAAGCGATCGAAGCTGCGCAGCAGACCAAATGGGCCACTGATAAGCGCTTTGAAGTCAGCAATGAGCCAAGCGACAAACCAAGCCGTTATATGCTGTCAATGTTCCCCTACCCAAGCGGCAAGCTGCATATGGGCCACGTACGTAACTATACGATTTCTGACGTCTTAAGCCGTTATTACCGCCTAAAAGGGTATGAGGTCATGCAGCCAATGGGCTGGGATGGTTTTGGCTTGCCAGCAGAAAACGCCGCGATTGCCAATCAAACGCCACCTGCTGCGTGGACGTTTGCCAATATCGACAATATGCGCGCGCAGCTTAAATTGCTAGGCCTGTCTATTGACTGGTCACGCGAGTTTGCCACTTGTAGCCCTGAATACTATCAGTGGGAGCAGTGGCTATTTTTGCAATTATACAAAAAAGGTCTAGTCTACAAAAAGCTATCGACGGTCAACTGGGATCCCGTTGATAATACTGTCTTAGCAAACGAGCAAGTTATTGATGGCAAAGGTTGGCGTAGTGGTGCGGCAGTCGAAAAACGCGACATCCCCATGTATTACTTCAACATCACTGACTATGCCGATGAATTGCTCGACGATTTGGATCAGCTAGAAGGTCATTGGCCATCTGAAGTATTGACCATGCAGCGCAACTGGATTGGTCGTAGTGCCGGTATGGAAGTACATTTCCCTTATAAGCTTGCTGGCGAAGAAAACACCTTAGATGTGTTCACCACTCGTCCTGATACCTTAATGGGCGTGACTTATGTCGCGGTTGCCGCAGAGCATCCACTTGCCCAATACGCTGCTGAAAATGATGACATGATTGCCCAGTTCTGTGCCCTTTGCAAAAAAGGCTCAGTGGCTGAGGCCGATCTTGCTAAAGCCGAGAAAATCGGTATGGATACAGGTCTAACTGTGACGCACCCTTTAACTGGCGAAGAAGTGCCTGTTTGGGTCGCCAACTATGTACTGATGAGCTACGGCTCAGGCGCAGTGATGGCTGTGCCTGCTCACGATGAGCGTGATTATGAATTTGCGGTGAAATACAATCTACCGATTAAACAAGTCATCAATACCCCTGATGGCTATTTTGATGATTTAAAAGCAGATGCTAAGGCAAATGATAGTGAAGTCAATCTTGCTTATACTGAGCGCAATACTTTGGTTAACTCAGGTGAGTTTGATGGTTTAGATTTTGAGCAGGCGTTTGATGCCATGCTTGCCAAACTTGAGCCAAAATCGCTGGCTAAGAAAAAAATCCAATACCGCCTGCGGGATTGGGGCGTGTCGCGCCAGCGCTATTGGGGCTGCCCTATCCCAATGATCAACTGTGAGCATTGTGGTACGGTGCCAGTTGAAGAGCAAGACTTGCCAGTTGTGTTGCCGACTGATGTTGTGCCTGATGGTCGCGGTAATCCACTCAAGAATATACCAGAGTTTGTCAATACCACTTGTCCTAAATGTGGTAACCCTGCTGAGCGCGAGACCGATACCTTTGACACCTTTGTAGAGTCAAGCTGGTATTACGCCCGCTTTGCTAGTCCAACTGACACACAAAACATGGTCAACAAGTCTGCTGCCAATAAATGGCTGCCAGTCGATCAATACGTGGGCGGTGTTGAGCATGCAGTGATGCATCTGTTGTATGCGCGCTTCTTCCATAAGCTCATGCGAGATGAAAACTTGGTCACTGGCGACGAGCCATTTGCCAACCTAATGACGCAAGGTATGGTACTCGCTGGCACCTTCTACCGTGTCAACGCGGATGGCAGTACCACTTACTACTTTGCAGAAGACATCGATATCGACTACAACGACCGTGGACAGCCGATCAAAGCGACCTTAAAGCTGGATGGTCAGCCAGTCACGATTGGCAAAATCGAAAAAATGTCTAAATCAAAAAACAACGGTGTCGATCCACAGCTGACTATTGATAAATACGGTGCGGACACGGTACGTTTATATACGCTATTCACTGCACCTGCCGATCAGACGCTTGAATGGTCAGACGACGCGTTAAAAGGTCCTTATAACTTTGTGAAAAAAGTATGGCGCATTGCCAATGATCATATGCAAGCGCTAACGGCCGCCAATATCAGTATTGATACGCTGAACAGTGCGACCTTGAACACAGACGGACTAAGCAAAGAAGCCAAAAACTTACGCCGTAAAACGCACGAAACCATCGCTAAGATTGATAGTGATTTGGGTGATCGTTTAGCACTCAACACGCCAGTCTCCAGCCTGATGGAACTTGCCAACGAGTTGACGGCCTTTAACGCCAGTAGCGAGCAAGAGCTACACGTCAAACACGAAGCACTGACCAATCTGCTGATTATGCTGTCTGTCTATGCGCCGCACGTTGGCGAGCATTTGCTTGAGCAGCTCGGCCTTGATACTTTAACCTTAGATTACCCGACTGTTGATGAAAGTGCGCTGGTACAGGACATGATTACGATGGTCGTTCAGGTCAATGGTAAAATGCGTGGTAAGATGGATGTCGCACCGAACAGCGATCCTGAGCAGCTAAAAGAGCAAGCTCGAACGATGGAAAGTGTGGCAAAATTCATCACAGGCGAGATCAAAAAAGAAATCGTCGTACCCAACAAGCTGGTTAATATCGTGGTTGCAGGCTAGTCGCCTAGGCTTAGTGCTCTAAGCCTTTTTATCATATGAGGATAGCGTTTATGTCGTATAAGCATCGAGCTGGGCAGTCACAACCAACGCCAAGCGCACTGCACTTTGGTACAAAACAATCTGGTGGGCGTAAGCTTGCAACCGCAATGCTCGCAGCATTACCTATGTTTGCGATATTGGGTGCAACGGCAGGTCTAAGTGGTTGCGGTTTTCAGCTACGCGGCTATGACACCCCTATGCTGCTCAATGCCAACAAAACAGCCGTCATTATCGAAGACAATCGCACCTCATTTCCTCTAAAATTGCCATTGACGCGTCGCCTAACCACATTAGGTGTCGATGTCATTGGCAATATGACAGTTGATGATGTGATTCGCAGCAATCAACAAGCTGGTGCTAAACCGATTGCAGCGATCGATATCAGTAACGTGCGTTTTAAACGTTACGAGTTGGTGGGTGTATTGACAGAGATTCGCTTGGTACTCTCTGCTGATGTCAGCTACCAGACGATCGAGAAGGGCAAGCCCGTCACGCTTACCAATCCCATTCAAGTCGAGCGTAGCTATCAATACAATGAAGCATCCGTCAGTACTGATGACCAGCAAGGCGACCAGATTCGTGATTGGCTCTATGACAGCTTAGCACGCCGTATCACGGATCAATATGTGGCGATTTCGCTACCAAAAGTTGCACCTGCTGCCAAGCAGTCTGTACTGATGAATAAAGGCGCAACGCCAACGGTTGTTGTCGTACCTGAGAAGTAACTTTTAACAAATACTGTTATTAAGCTCTACCATTTGCAGCCATTTAAGTATGAAGAACAACGAGCGTACGCACTAACTTAGTCAGCTAAGCAAGTTCGACAGCGCTCGTCATATTTTTACAAATGCTATCATCTGTTTACCAACCTGTGTCCTACCACGCTATGCAAAACACCTTTATACAAGCTTATCCCAAACTCCTGCAGCCTTCGGTTGCGGTTGCGGGCTTGTGGCTGGCGCATGGTGATGAGCCACTGCTCAGTCAATGGCTCATCGATGCACTACGTCCCCATTGGCGCGCGCAAAATTATGCTATCAAGCGCATTGAGCTGGTCTCTGTCAAAAGCTGGCAAGAGGTATTGTCAGAGCTTGGCAGCCAGTCTCTATTTGATGATGCCAGTGCGGTAATCGTGACTGGCAATCATAAACCTGATAAAGCAGTTATTGCTGAGCTTGAGCGCTTTGCTGTTGAGGCGCAAACAGGTGCGCACAGTCATAGCGTATTATGGCTAACACCCAAGCAAGACAAACGCAGTCAGAGTAGTAAATGGTTTGCCCCTTTTGCTCAATACGGCACTGTCATTGATTGCAATTTATACAACGAGCAGCAGCGCCAGCAGTTGTTGCAAATACAGGCTCAGAAGTTTGGATTACGACTATCACAAGAAGCGTGGCAACTTCTTATGTCACACACTGAGCACCACCTACTCAGTGCTTATCAAACGCTATGGCGCCTGTCTTATCTGTTTGCACCGCAATTAGCTACTAGCAATAGTGATAATAATGAAGATAACGAGCACTCTAATAGTTTTACACAGCCGGTAAATAATGTGGCATTGGATATTGCAGACTTACAAGCAGCCTTAGTCAGCGACGCGCAATTTAGTGTGTTTGATTTGTCTGATGCGATGCTCGCGGGTAATAGCACGCAGGTTGCCAAAATCATGTTTCAGCTAAAGTCGACCGATGAGCCTACTACTTTAGTACTCTGGGCTATTAGCAAAGACATGCGTCAAATTATGCAACTGATGGATGGTCAAGACCCTCAAGCATTAGGCATTTGGCGTAGTAAGCAAGGGTTATACCAACAAGCGTGTCGCCGTCAGTCAAAAGAACAAACGAGCGAATGGCCTGCTCTGCTCTATCGCTGTGACCAAGCCATCAAAGGCCTTATTCGCCAACCAGCATGGGAGCTGTTATTGCAAGCAGCATTGGAGCTGGCAGGTAAGCGCTTGTTTGCGATGCGATAGACGAGTCGCTAATGATTGGGCATGCCTTTCTATTTTCCCCCTTTCTATTACTTTTTTGTCAAAGTCATCCTACTGAAAACATTTTCTAAAACACACCTCTTTGTTATCCATTGCTAAATATATTCTTTCTAATATCCAACCATTAGCAGCCACTTATTTTCTGTCATGTTATCTGTACTACATAGGCCTTAACCTTTCGTAAACTAATTATCATTCCCTTTCGTACATGAAGTCTCTACTATATCTACACTTGATTTAATTGTGATTGGATTGTTGTCATGCGCAAAATAAGCAGAAAATCTGCTATTAAATGGGGTGTCATCACCTTAATTATCGTAGCATTAGGGGCTTTGGCCTATACTTTTTTAAAACCAGAAGAAACCACACCTAACTATTTAACCGCAACCGTTGAAGTCGGTGATATTGAAAACAATGTCATGGCCTCTGGTAAGGTAAAAGCGTTAAATACCGTTGATGTCGGCGCGCAGGTATCTGGCGAGGTAAAACGCCTGTACGTTGAAGTCGGTGACGAGGTGCAAAAAGGCGATTTGATCGCACAGATTGACCAAGTGACCCAAAAAAACAACCTGAGCAACGAACAAGCAAGCCTTGAGCAAAGTGAAGCCGCGCTACAAAGTGCGCAAGCAGAATCGCTCAGCAAACAGGCAGCACTAAAAAGTGCCTATTCCGATCTTGCTAGCCGCCAGTCTGAGCTCAAACAAGCACAGTCTGATTTTGCGCGTTTGCAAGACTTAGTCGCTATCGATGCTATCTCACAACAAGAATATGACACGCAGGCGACCAGTGTCGAGACTGCAAAAGCAGCCGTTGCCAATGCACGTGCGGCTATCGACACAGCTAAAGCCGCGATTGCGACCACAGAAGCCAATATTAACAGTCAGCAAGCAGCATTACGCAAATCACGAACTAACGTCAGTACTGCTGAAGAAGATCTAAGCTATACCACGATTCGTGCACCAATATCAGGTACAGTCGTTTCTATTACGACTGAGCAAGGTACTACGGTCAATGCTAACCAAACGGCGCCCACATTGGTGACGTTAGCAGATTTATCGACCGTACGTATCAACGCGCAAATCTCAGAAGCTGATGTCATTAACGTCAGTGCTGGCATGCCTGCTTATTTCAATATTATCGGTAATCCAGACAAACAGTATGATGCGACATTAACCGCTATTGAACCTGCCCCAGAGCAGATCAGTAGCACCAGCTCGACAGACGCTGCTATCTATTACGTCGGCTACGTAGAAGTACCAAACCCTGACCGCTTGTTCCGAATCGATATGACGGCACAGATATATATCATCGTCAACGAAGCCAAAAATACTCTATTAGTACCATCAACAGTGATACAAGAAAAGCGAGCTAAAGAAAAAGGCAAATCAACAACGGGCAAGTTTGTACGTGTATTAAGAGATGACGGAACCGTAGAAGAGCGTACTGTAGAAGTCGGTATTGATAACCGAGTAAATGCGCAAATCTTAAGTGGTTTGAAAGAAGGGGAAGAAGTAATCATCAGTGAAGAGAGCGGTAAGAAATCAGATAGCGGCCGCGTACCTGGCGGACCTCGAATGTAACTTGTGCTTTGACTATGTTGAGTAAGAAAGGCTTGCTAAACATAGCAGCCCTTTCATCACAACACTATAACGCTTATTAGCCTTTATTAAAGACACTGCTATGACTATATCTCAATCTCCTAAACCGTCGACTGAAGATAGCTCTGAAAGTAGCACGGCTCAAAACTTAGGGTCACACACTTCTGCTAATCGCTCAAGCAACTCAGCAAAAACCAATACCGCTAACCACTCTGCATCAGGCAAGCCCATTATGGAACTGTCTGGCATTATCAGAGAGTTCCCTGCTGGTGAGCAAACCATTCGCGTCTTGCATGATATCAATCTGACGATTCACCAAGGTGAGATGGTCGCTATCATTGGACAGTCAGGCTCTGGTAAGTCCACCTTGATGAATATCTTAGGTTGTCTAGATCAAGCCACTGCTGGTGATTATAAGATTTATGGTCAATCCGCCCGTAAGCTTGATGCCGATCAGCTAGCAGAACTGCGCCGTGAGCACTTTGGTTTTATTTTTCAGCGCTATCATTTGCTTGGTGATATCAGTGCCAAAGACAACGTCGCCGTCCCTGCCGTGTATGCGGGCATGGATACCGAGGCACGTACCAATCGTGCTGAGAAGCTACTAATTGACCTCGGCCTTGGCAATAAGGTCAACAATCGTCCCAATCAGCTCTCAGGTGGACAGCAGCAGCGTGTTTCTGTCGCTCGTGCACTGATGAATGGTGGCGATGTTATCTTAGCAGATGAGCCAACTGGTGCCCTAGACAGTAAGTCTGGCGAAGATGTCATGGTGATTTTGCATGACCTCAGCGCACAAGGTCATACCATTATCATGGTCACTCATGATCCAAAACTAGCAGCACAAGCGGAGCGTGTGATTGAGCTCAAAGATGGCCATGTCATCGCTGACTATCAAACTGAGCATTATAAGCACACAGACAAAAAACCAGAATCTATCCTTGGCGAGCATCGCAAAAGTGCCTTTGGTAGTTTTATTGATCGACTGCTTGAAGCTTTCAAAATGTCTTTGCTTGCCATGCGCGCGCATAAGATGCGTACTCTACTAACTATGCTCGGCATTATTATCGGTATTGCCGCAGTCGTATCTATCGTAGGTCTTGGACAAGGCTCTCAGCAGCAAATCCTTGCCAATATCAGCTCGTTAGGTACCAATACCATTACCGTCAATGATGGCTACCCTAGAGGCGACCCTAGACGCCGCTATAATGATGACAATTTGACACCAGAAGATGCAGAGGCGGTCGGCAATCAGCCCTATATTATCAGCGTCAGCCCTCAGGTAAATGCCAGCTCTAGTGTCCGCTATCGTAATATACAGGAGGATGCTACCGTCAATGGCGTTGGTGAAGACTATCTAACCGTCACTGGTGAGACATTAGCACTGGGCCAAGGGTTTGATGCAAAAAGCATTACATTACGTAGTCAAGATATCATCATCGATGACAACGCTAAACAGACCTTTTTCTCAGATATTGATAACCCTGTTGGCGAGGTAATATTGGTTGGTAGTGTGCCTGGACGCGTGATTGGCGTACTTGAAGAGAGCGATGGTGGCTTTGGTCCCAGTGTGACGACGCCTACTATCTATATGCCTTACACGACGGTAATGTCGCGCGTCACCGGTAGTACCAATATCGACCGCTTTGTGGCGTTGTTAGAT
This sequence comes from Psychrobacter sp. C 20.9, assembly GCF_001921765.1. Lineage (NCBI taxonomy): Bacteria > Pseudomonadati > Pseudomonadota > Gammaproteobacteria > Moraxellales > Moraxellaceae > Psychrobacter > Psychrobacter sp. C 20.9. Next base: position 196,526 of record NZ_MRYC01000004.1, read on the forward strand.
GATAGTATCTCTTCTAGTGCCGCAGAGACGGCCATCTCTGACTTGATAGAAAGTCGCCATGGCAAAGATGACTTTGAGCTACGAAATTCAGACTCTATCCGTCAAACCATTGAGTCAACGACAGGTACGATGACCCTACTTATCTCATCAGTTGCAGTTATTTCGTTGATTGTTGGTGGTATTGGGGTCATGAACATCATGCTAGTCTCTGTCACCGAGCGCACTAATGAGATTGGTGTTCGTATGGCAGTAGGTGCGCGTCAAAGCGATATCATGCAGCAATTTCTCATTGAGGCCGTTCTAGTCTGTATCCTAGGGGGACTGATTGGTATTGGAATGGCATTTGCCATTGGTGAGCTGATTAATAGTGTGGGCGGTGATAGTTTCAAAGTCATCTACTCACCGACTTCTATTATTGCCGCGTTTGTTTGCTCGACATTGATTGGTGTAGTATTTGGATTCTTGCCAGCACGTAATGCTGCCAAACTAGATCCTGTTGAGGCGCTTTCTCGAGACTAATAATTGATTATTGACTCGCTTTAACCAAAAATAGAGCAGTCAATATCGATATAATGGCAAAAATTTAAAGAAACTGGAATAAATTGGCAATTTTATAAGAGAATTACACTTTTTTTATCATGTGGGGTTGTAATTGTCAGAATTATATATATAATGTGCTCTCACGTTTAGGGATACAAACACTTTAAACGTTAGGGCTGTTAGCTCAGTTGGTAGAGCAGTTGACTTTTAATCAATTGGTCCCGCGTTCGAGTCGCGGACAGCCCACCATATTTTAGTTTAACCTTTATTCATCGTTCTACCCTATCCGGTAGTTGTTTAATAAAGTTAAGTTTAAAAAGCTCTTTTTTAAATGAATTACTCTTGTTGGCAATAATATACATTTATTGTTAGCATAACTTTTAGAAAATTCTATTTAAAGAATTTTCTCTTGCGAAGCTAAAATTGCAGTGCAATTTTTATACGCTTCTCAGGGCTGTTAGCTCAGTTGGTAGAGCAGTTGACTTTTAATCAATTGGTCCCGCGTTCGAGTCGCGGACAGCCCACCATATTTGAAAAGCCCAGTTACTATGATAGTAACTGGGCTTTTTTTCGTCTGGGCTTTTTGATCGTTATTTTATCTCTATTTACTCTTGCGACGTTTAAAGAGGTTAAAATCGTTTTTCTTACGCCATAGCAGTTTATGTCTGATCGTATCTTTGATGGTGCGCGGGTATTTGGGGGCTTGGTCGATGAACGCATCAAACTCTACCTCACTCATTGCACGCTCTCGGCCATGAGCCATCATTACCATTAATGGTTTTAAATCTCTGATTTTTTTTAACGATTGCTTATAAGCTTTGGGATCATAGACAGGAAATGGCGCCACAAACTTATGACGTAATTTGATGATGAGATCAGCCGTATATACTTGACGACTGGGCAAATGAAATAAAGACAAATCGCGATCGGTATGCCCAGGCGTCTCTAACACTTGCCACTCATCGAACCTTGGTACAATATCACCATCGGTGACGGTGATATCTGGCTTTAGGCTTGCCGAATAGTACAGATTTTTGAATGGGCGACCTTGCCGTCTCGCCACATAGTACGCAAGATTCATATCGACAAAATGCATCGCTCGTCCACCAATACCGCCGTACCACTGATCTTTCTTGTCAGCAGAGATAATGCGGCAGCCAGTCTCTTGGCGAAACTTGCGCGCACCGCCCGCATGATCCGGATGCATATGAGTGACCACCACCACTTTTAGGTCTGTTATCGGCCTATTTAGAGTATCTTTGATATACCCAAGCACCATTGGCACATCGGCACGGCAACAGCCGTCTAGTAGCATGATTTTATCTGGATACACCGCAAGGTAGCTACTTTGGATATAGCCCTCTAGACGTACAATTTCACATAGACTCATTGGTATTCCTTACCGCATTCATCCTCATTATTATGATGAGCTTGTGCTCCCTTCCGTAGATACTATTTAGTATAACGCCCGTCAATTCAAAAAAAATGACTTTGAGTGAACGCTTGTGACTATAGATACGGTTGATAATAGTTGCATAATGCGTAATATCATTAATGACGACGTTTATACTTCCAGTAAAAACGCAAAAAACCCAGCGCTTAGGCTGGGTCTTCTACATTAAGCATTTACTTTATAGATTTAAAGCTTATCCCATCAATTACGCTATCAACTATGCAAGGTCACGAACCTTTGGCTCGCGCTCCCACAGACGGGTCTTAGCGTTTTCGATGAAACCATCAACGTCATCCAGTGGCGTCACAAATTTATCTTTTTCGATAGGCAATTTGCTCAAGATGTGTTCTTCAGTCGCAGGGCAATAAGCAATCGCTTTGCAATGTGCATAAGCATCGTTGAACCAATCTAGTGCTGCGCTGTCCATAGCCAGCTTTTTGGCTGGTGGATGCATAATTATACTGACCACAGCGTCGAAGAGCACGGAAGGGCCACCAGCAAGACGTTCGTCCGCTTGAATGTGTGTACCATCATCTAGTGTCACTTCTTTATTAGGCGCGACGATCTTGACGCTAGCACCAGCGTCGATAGCGGCTTGTTCAAACTTCTTGACTTCACTATGGCTAGAACCTTCAGCAACTAAGATACCAATTAAGCGACCTTTTAGGCTCTTCGGTGAGATACCGATGGTTTGCAGCGCTTTTGACGTGCCTAGATCCTGTACAGGTGCAGCGGCATCAGCAGGCTCTGGTAATTCCATACCGAGGGCTGAAGCCACACGATTAGCCAAGTCTTCATCGATATGCGGCAGATGGCTAAGCATACGAGTACGTACATGTGCAGTATCTACTTTACCCAGCTCAAACGCATAAGCAGAGGCAATGTGTGCCTTGCCTGCCTCTGTCTGGCTGCGATAGAACATGCGCGGCTGACTATAATGATCGGCAAAGCTTTCGGCACGGATGCGACCTTTGACACCATCATCCATCTGCTCTTGGAATGAGGCAAATCCGCGTTTGGCGCTTTCGCGTGGACGCGTTGGATCAAGGCTTTGTGGCTCATAGAGCACCCGCGTTTTAGGCACCTGCATTTGCATATGGCCATCTTGCTGGTTGTTGGCAAACGGGCATTTTGGCGCATTGATTGGAATTTGCGCAAAGTTTGGTGAGCCCAAACGTGACAACTGCGTATCTAGATAACTAAATAGACGGCCTTGGAGCAATGGATCATTACTATAGTCGATACCAGGAATTACGTGTGATGGGCAGAATGCGACTTGCTCTGTCTCTGCAAAGAAGTTATCTACATTGCGATTCAAGACCATTTTACCAACGATTTTCACGGGCACTAGCTCTTCTGGAATGAGCTTGGTCGCGTCCAAATGGTCAAATGGGAAGTTATTCGCTTCTTCTTCAGTAAATAACTGGACGCCAAATTCCCATTCAGGATACATGCCATTGTCAATTGACTCAAACAAATCACGGCGATGATAATCAGGATCTGCGCCAGAGATTTTTACGGCTTCGTCCCACGTGGTTGATTGTACGCCAAGTACTGGCTTCCAATGGAAACGTACAAAGGTGCTCTTGCCGTCTTTATCAATCAAACGGTAGCTGTGAATACCAAAACCTTCCATCATGCGTAAGCTACGTGGCAGGCTACGATCACTCATCAACCAGATCAGATTATGCATGGTTTCAGGACTCAATGAGACAAAATCCCAAAACGTATCATGGGCAGACGCCGCTTGTGGGAATCCGCGATCTGGCTCAGGCTTGACCGCATGGATCAAATCTGGGAATTTAATGGCATCTTGGATAAAGAAAATGGGCATGTTGTTGCCCACGATGTCCCAGTTACCTTCTTCGGTATAGACTTTGACAGAAAATCCGCGCACATCACGTGGCGTGTCTTTTGAGCCTTTATTACCGGCAACGGTCGAAAAACGGGTAAAAAGTGGTGTTTGTTTACCGGTTTCGGTCAAAATTTTGGCCGTTGTATACTCTTCTAATGATTCGGTCAGCTCAAAATAACCGTGTGCCGCACTACCGCGAGCATGGACGATACGCTCAGGGATACGCTCATGGTCAAAGTGGTTGATCTTTTCACGTAGTACAAAATCTTCTAATAGCGTAGGACCGCGTGCGCCTGCTTTTAGTGAGTTTTGATTGTCGCTGATAGCCACGCCTTGTTGGGTAGTCAATACTTTGGTGTCATCACCTGCGCGCTGATGGGTTTCGCCCCCATTGCCACGTTCAGTATTCATGTCTTTGGCTGGGTCGGTATGATCGATATTATTATTCATAAAACATCCTATCTAATGAGTAAAATAGTCTCTTCTAAGACCATTAAAAATTAAGACCATTAAAAATGTGCTTACACAGGTGTTGTATCCTTTGGGATAATACTGACTTCATCTGTCGATTATCTGTCTGTGATGCTGCATGACCAATTATTAAAAAAGATAAAGGAATAAAAGGCATACGGCTTATCTTACCCAAAAACTAAGTCGCTTATAGTTGCGTATATAGTGAAACTTGTTGATGTTTGGTTAAAGTTTACGTGCGCAGTTACTCAACCGCTTGACGGCTTTTGAGCCAGCCTAAACGTTAACAATCCAATCTTGTAATTTAGTTATTCTTTAAGGTATGCTTTATGGCGTACTAGAGATCATCGATAAATAACATTGGCATGGTTTTTAGCCATATATTTATCTCTTTTTTATATAACTATAAGGCTATCGACTATGTTACCAACTTCGAATTTCTCGTCCAAAAAACCTTACCGCTCATTATTGGCGGGTGCATCAATGGGGCTCCTGGCATTGACCATCAGCCAAACCGCTGCCGCTATCACGACCAAGAACGTCACTTATACGGTGGATAACCAAGCATACGAGGGCTATTACGCCAAAGCCGATAAGCCCTACGCTCCTTTTATCTTGTTGATTCATGACTGGGATGGTCTAACCGACTATGAGCGCAAACGCGCTGATATGCTAGCGAATGAAGGTTACAACGTACTGGCAGCAGACATGTTTGGGCAAGGCATTCGTCCGACCTCTGTCGAAGAAAATAAGCGTTTAACAGGCGAATTGTATGACGATCGCAACAAAATGCGCCGCATACTACAAGGTGCATTAAATGCTGGACGACTGGAGGGCAATGATGTGCGTAACGGCACGACCATGGGATATTGTTTCGGTGGTACGGTTGCATTAGAGTTAGCACGTTCAGGCTTCCCGCAAAAAGCCTTTGTCCCCTTCCATGGTGCCTTTGATACTCCGACCGGTCAAAGTTATGACAAGACCACTGGCGAGATATTGGTATTCCACGGCTCAGCTGACCAGTCTGTCTCTTTAGAGAGCTTTGCGACTCTGGGCAAAACGCTAGAAGCGGCAAAAGTTCCTCATGAAATGGTCACTTACAGCGGCGCACCCCATGCCTTTAGCGTATTTGGCAGTGACAGATATGATGCACGCGCCGATGAGCGCTCTTGGAAACGTTATTTGGACTTCTTAGCAGATGAGTATAAATAATCTAATCGTATAAAAATATCAGTCACCATATAAGCAATGCAAAAAAAAGACACCTCAACGAATCATCAGTGACGTGTCTTTTTTTGACGTTCTAATCATTTAATACTTCTGAAAGACCAATAGCTGATTATTGGCAGGCATCGCGTACGTTCTGCTAAGCGTTAGATGATGCATATTTGCTAAATTTACAATGTCTTCTTTATGACGGATACCACTGTCAGAATTACCTTGCCTTAACATCGCATCAAATCGCTGGTTGCCTGCGCTGGTATAGTTACCATGTTCGTTAAATGGGCCATAGACAATCAGCTTACCATCCACAGGTAACGCATCATCAGCCAGTGCAAATAATTTTTCGACCAACGCCCAGCTGATGATATGTAGCGTATTTGCCGTAAATATCGCATCATAAGGGTTGTTTGAACGACTACTCTCTAAATGACTGTTGATAGGTACAGAATCGTAAGCCAAATTAAACGCTAATGGCAGAGATAGATTGGGCGCAGGATAAGCATGATGCCAAGCCGCTATATGACGGTGGTTGCTAGTGACATCGCTGGTTTGCCACTGTATCTTAGGTAAACGCGGTGCAAAATAAACACTATGTTGACCCGTTCCAGAGCCAATCTCTAGCACATGTGTAAAGCCTTGTAGCTCGTTTTGTAATATATCTAGAATAACCTGCTTGTTGTTCTCACACGCTTGAGAAAATGGCAACGCGTCGATATCCACTTGACTGTTTAGATGATCGTTCTGCATGGATACTCTCCTGAGACTGCCCATTAGGTTTGCAGTATCTTTCGCGAATCATTGACAAAATATGCTATCAATAAATACCTGCCTCAACGCCAGCGGCTAACGTCATGGCAAGCTCTTGTACTTGTTCGGTAAAGCTATCCTGCCACTCGCCTTGTAGTATCAGCGCCTCTTGAATCCACGACCAACGTAGCCCTGTTGTGATTGTCTTTATTGCAAGCTTGGTACCCGTACCATCATGCCCCGCGCGTATATATAGTGCAAATGGTATGCCTTGCTTCTTTTCTAGCACAGGATAATAACAGCGATCAAAGAAGTCTTTGGTCAGCCCTGCCATATATGCCAGATTTTCAGTCGTGCCTAATAGCAAAGCATCAGCAGCCAACACATCTTCAGGCTGCGTGTCCTGCGGCGACTTCAGGACAACATTGACATTAATATCTGTGTGATTGGCCCCGTTGTAAGCCGCCTCAGCGAGTTTTTTAGTGTTCGATGATGGCGCATGAGCCACAATGAGTAAAGTCTTAGTATTCATCTCATTCACCACGACCATAAACAAAGGTGACATCCTGTCTAATATCAGGATGAATACTTTTTGCCACAGGGCAAGTGAAAGCAGCGGCTTCTAATATCTTCTTAGTACGCTCATCTAACTCTGTTTTGAACTCAATGCGCACTTGAATCTCACTCACACGGCGAGGATCTGCAGCCATTATTTTCGTTACTTCAGCTTTTGTTCCGACCACATCAATATCCATATCAGCGGCTTTAATACCAATAATGGTCAACATACAACTGGCCAAACTGGTGGCTAGCAAATCAGTCGGTGAAAACGCCTCGCCCTTGCCTTGATTGTCAGTGGGTGCATCTGTAATAATTTGATTGTTGGACTGTAGATGTAAGGCTTGGGTGCGTAGGTTGCCTTGGTATTGAACGGTTGATGTAGTCATAGGTTCTTTCCTAAGCTAAAATTCAGAAATATACAATCCACTATAAGGTTCAAATAGTGGTTTTATAATGAATCACCAAACTATATTATCAGTATAAGGTAGGTTTTTATACTTCATAAAATCTGAAATTTTAAATAAGGACTTATTAGAAACTGTTAATTCCCACATAGCACTGTATTGGAACCATGGATCTAATAATATTTGAATAGTATCTTCATTGATTAACCTTAGTCTTTCTATCCAGCAAACTGTTCTGTTTCAAATTTTGTGAGCTTATTATTTCCCTCATAACAGTCCCAAAGAGTTAAATGCTTACCAGCTACGATTGCATATTTGTTATTTGGATCAATTAAAGCACAAGATGGACCACCGTAAAAACTATCAGTAAATAAGATATCGCTGCTTTCTTTATCGATGAGATATGCATCTTCATAGCTGTCATATAAATACAATTTATCCGTTTCTTCTAATATCATCAGATTATCTCAATAAACTTTCAGTTGACCATCTATAGTTATAAATTATTATCAATAAATAAGCCAATAAAAAAGCCCTCTTTCGAGTGAGCGGGGCTTTTAGGTATAAGAGGCTAGTGATGATTTGGGCAAGGAAAGAGTTGAAGAACTGCTTTGATACGAGCGAAAGATAAAACCATTTAAATAAAGAGATTTTCTAGGGAAGTCAGATAAGTTCAAGATAAAAAAAAGCCCCCACTCAGATATGAGTGGGGACTTTTTAGAATAGAAAGCTGACGATGACCTACTCTCACATGGGCGAACCACACTACCATTGGCGCAACGATGTTTCACTTCTGAGTTCGGGAAGGGATCAGGTGGGGCCATCGCGCTATTGTCGTCAGCAAAGGGGGTTAGATATGAGTCTGTT
>NZ_MRYC01000040.1:0-581 GCF_001921765.1 Psychrobacter sp. C 20.9
GAGTTTCCCAAACTCTGTGTAACTGCTTATAATCCACTAACAGGAGAATAAGCAATGACTACTCAATCTGACCTTAAAAAACTGGCCGAGCAAATGGCTGGTAGCATGAACAGCTTTGATGACATCAAAGACTTTCAAAAGCAGCTCATGCAATCTTTTATCGACACTGCCTTAGAAGCTGAGATGGAAGACCATCTTGGATACCCCAAGCATGAAAAAGCAGACAAGCCTAATAAGCGCAACGGTCATACTAAAAAGACCGTCCGTAGCGACACAGGCGACCTTGAGATCTCCACTCCAAGAGACCGCGGTAGCAGCTTTGAACCTACACTAGTGCGCAAGCATCAAACCCGTATTAGTGGCCTTGATGATAAAATCATATTCCTTTACGCCAAAGGTCAAACCACCACTGAGATTGTAGAGAGTATCAAAGAGCTTTACGACGTCGATATCTCAAGCTCTCTTGTCTCAAGAGTCACTGACAACATCATAGACGACATCACCGCATGGCAGAACCGGCCGTTAAGCAGTGTTTATCCTATTGTCTATTTAGACTGTATTGTCGTCAAAGTACGTCAAGA
>NZ_MRYC01000041.1:0-536 GCF_001921765.1 Psychrobacter sp. C 20.9
GCATGGCAGAACCGGCCGTTAAGCAGTGTTTATCCTATTGTCTATTTAGACTGTATTGTCGTCAAAGTACGTCAAGACAAGCAGATCATCAACAAAGCCATTTACCTAGCCCTAGGCATTAACCTTAACGGTAAAAAAGAGCTGCTTGGCATGTGGCTATCAGAGAATGAAGGCGCTAAGTTCTGGCTTGGCGTTCTCACTGAACTACAAAACCGCGGGGTGCAGGATATCCTCATTGCCTGTGTTGATGGCTTAAAGGGCTTTCCTGATGCCATCAATACGGTTTATCCAAACGCTCAGGTCCAGCTTTGCATTGTTCATATGGTGCGCTATTCGATGAAGTTCGTGCCGTGGACAGATAAGAAGGCAATAGCGGCTGATTTAAAGGCCATCTACGGCGCTGATACGCTTGAGATAGCAGAGGCCAATCTTGAACACTTTGATGAGGTGTGGGGCGATAAGTATCCGCATGTCATCAAGTCTTGGCGTAATAACTGGGAGGGCTTAACGGTGTTCTTTGGCTACCCTAAAGACAT
>NZ_MRYC01000042.1:0-526 GCF_001921765.1 Psychrobacter sp. C 20.9
TCCACACAAGTTGTTCTTTAGTTATGCTTTTAAATAGTCTCAATCACTGTCGTCCAGTCATCGATATATAGGGTATTACTGATGCTATTCGCCTTCCCTGTTGCCAGTTAAGCTATCTAGCGAGCCGACTATCTTATCATAATGATTTGAATTGTCAAGACTTTTTATAATTTCGTTTCACCAGGTTAACTGCGTTATTAATGTGTAATTGACACATCTCTCACTGCCAGTCCGTCTGATGAGGGCGTATTATAGACCCTTTATTTATTTAGTCAAGAGGTATTTTTAATTAGTTAGAAATAACTTGATCGCTTAAGCTTCTTCACTACTTCCCTTTCGACTGGGTGGCATTATACGCACATATAATAAGAACGCAAGGAGTATTGTGACTAATTTATAAATCTATCTTCAGCTATAAAAATATATTTCAGCTGTTCTCAAATGTCAGCCAAAGAAAAGCCCCTTGATACGTTAGTATCAAGGGGCTAATCAGGAATAGAGAGCTGACGATGACCTACTCTCACAT
>NZ_MRYC01000043.1:0-346 GCF_001921765.1 Psychrobacter sp. C 20.9
ATCTTTTATGACCAGTGTGAAGTTTGTTTTCAAGCCATAGGCTGTAACGCGACATCGCAAAACAGGAAATGAAGAACAATAGCGCGATAAAGGCATAGGTTTCCGGTGCCAGACCACGCCATTTAACGTCTGCTACAGCCACCAGACCAATACCGATAAGATCAAACAGACCGATAATGGATACAAGTGTTGTATCTTTGTAGAGACCGATAAAAGTGTTCACAATTCCAGGAATAACAATGCGCAGTGCCTGTGGAAGAATGATCAAACGCATGGATTGCCAATAACTCAGCCCCATTGCATCTGCACCTTCATACTGACCTTTCGGAATAGCCTGAAGACCACC
>NZ_MRYC01000044.1:0-324 GCF_001921765.1 Psychrobacter sp. C 20.9
AAGTATCCGCATGTCATCAAGTCTTGGCGTAATAACTGGGAGGGCTTAACGGTGTTCTTTGGCTACCCTAAAGACATTAGAAAAGTCATATATACCACCAATGCTATTGAGTCGCTAAACAGCGTGATTCGTACGGCGGTGAATAAGCGTAAGGTATTTCCCTCTGATCAGGCAACGTTTAAAGTGGTATATCTAGCAACCCAGCAGGCCTCTAAAAAGTGGTCGATGCCAATCCGTAACTGGACGTCTGCTTTAAATCGCTTTATGATTATGTTTGATGACCGTATCAGCAAGCATTTAATCTAAACGGCAGTTACACAGAAT
>NZ_MRYC01000045.1:0-320 GCF_001921765.1 Psychrobacter sp. C 20.9
TTGGTCATAAGCGTCTTTATTTACATGGTTTTCAAATTTTGAGCAAACGTGTGCATTGATTTAAATTATTATCATTTATTCCTTTTATAGAATTTATATTCCATTTGTGTGTCAGTCTGGTATGAAGAATGGAAAAAATGAAAGGCTATTTGATGATTGCTCCCAGTACCTATGATGCCTTGCGGGATGAATTGGCATCCCGCCATGATGAGCTTAGCAAGCGTTTGAAGCAGATCGCAGAATATGCGCTGGACAATCCGAACGATATGGCGCTGGAAACGGTTTCTGAAATTGCAGAGCGTGCAGGAGTTCAACCTTCA
>NZ_MRYC01000046.1:0-317 GCF_001921765.1 Psychrobacter sp. C 20.9
GGACTTGAAGAGACCATCCCAGATTCTGTGTAACTGACGTTTAGATTAAATACTTACACAAAATTTAGGAAGGTCTCTGAAAATTAACCACCTGACACAACTCGTCACCTACTAACAGATCTTGGCGGTCATAAAAGTTGCCCCAACGCTTATAATTATTATCCGTTCTCGACTCAGGGTTATAAGTAATGGCGATGTAGGTTTGAATTTTATTAGTGTCCTAAATTAGTTGACCACCATCAGATTCTTATCAAAGACTTCATCATCTATTATTCGCCAAACGGCAACTTGCTGATGGTCTTTGGTGGTGACTAGAT
>NZ_MRYC01000047.1:0-280 GCF_001921765.1 Psychrobacter sp. C 20.9
GGAACGGGCGCTGGCCGATGCGCGGGTGGCGCTCGCCGAAGCCACTGTAGCGGACCTGCAGGCGCGGCTCGACAAGACGCGGTTGACGGCGCCGGTCGATGGCACGGTGGGCACGATCGTGACCGAGCTGGGCGAGATTGTGCCGGTCGGCAAGCCGGTGCTGCTGCTCGATGCCGACCGGCCATGGTTCGCCTTCACCCTGCGCGAGGACATGCTGGGCAAGCTGACGGTCGGTGGCACGGTCGATCTCGACATGGCCGGCGGCAAGCGGATCGCCGCG
>NZ_MRYC01000048.1:0-275 GCF_001921765.1 Psychrobacter sp. C 20.9
AACCAAGCGAAAGTCATTATCACCAACCTTGATTACTGATGCTCTTACGCCTGTATCATTAGTAACACCGTTTATTGCACCAGCAATATCATTCAAGGACATATCAGAAGAGATAGAAATATCTTTTGTTGTACCGCCAGACACACCTAGCGTAATTGTGTCTGTAATTCCTTGAGCTGCAGCAGAATCAACAACATTACCAGAAGAAATTTTATTGGCTGTAGCTATCTGCAATACCTCTATCTCGTACACACCAGATGCAGCAGAGTTTGTTG
>NZ_MRYC01000049.1:0-274 GCF_001921765.1 Psychrobacter sp. C 20.9
TTATGTCTTTGCCACAGTATAGATGGAAACTCAACCAGAGCGATTTAAAAGAACATCCTTGGCTCGATTAACCTGGGTTGCAAGGTAAGTATTCCCCCCTTGATCCGGGTGTAATTTTTGCATCAACTTCCTGTGCGCACTTCGTATTTCATCATCCGATGGTGTTCCTGTTAACCCCAGAATTTCCATCGCCTTCTTTCTGTTCATCTGATCATTAAGATCTTGTTCTTTGTCTTCATCGTCGCCCTTAAAATCAGCTTCGCCGCCATCATTC
>NZ_MRYC01000005.1:0-194638 GCF_001921765.1 Psychrobacter sp. C 20.9
TCCACACAAGTTGTTCTTTAGTTATGCTTTTAAATAGTCTCAATCACTGTCGTCCAGTCATCGATATATAGGGTATTTCTTCTGCTATATAACCAATCCGTCTCCGGTTAAGCTATCTAGCGAGCCGACTATCTTATCATAATGATTTGAATTGTCAAGACTTTTTATAATTTGTTTCACCAGGTTAACCGCGTTATTAATGTGTAATTGACACATCTCTCACTGCCAGTCCGTCTGATGAGGGCGTATTATATACGGTTTAACTTTTGTGTCAACCTGTTTTATTAATGTTTTTGGACTTATTTTAGCAGAATATAAAAATGGTAGTTTTTTCAATGGGTTGGAGTTGGTTATTTTTGATGCACTAGAGATGAGTAGATATGTGCTCTTGATTATGTTTTATCCTAGCAAAAATATTTAGTTCCAGTAGATAGATGCGTTTTACTACCTTTTAGCTTCATTCTATATTGGAACAGTCCTCTCTATAGTTATACTTTATAACTTACCCATCCTCTCAAAAAACGCCTTATATGCAGCGACTTTCTTATCCAACGATAGCGGATAAGCGCGCGAGGTCGAAGGCAGCCTATATAAAGTTAAGTCATTAACCATATTGGTTTGGTTGCTGTCTTGCCACTGATAAGGGTAATCCATACTTTGATTGGTTTTTGGATGTTTTGATTTGGCAATTGGCTCATCTAATAACCCAAGTAGCACTTCGGTCGCCTTGCCTCCTGTCGTGAACAATGTCGCTACCTTTGGCACTTGCGGCAAGATACTATCCAAATCAACTGGCGTCACCACGGTTAGGTTTTTATCCGAAGCATTGCCAGTCTCTCGAATAGCCTGCTTGACTGTCGGGCAAGACGCTATACCACGCTCGAACATAAAATTGCGTATGCGCTCAGGATCAAAGCGCTTCTCATCGCCGACTCTAAAATAGTCAACATCATCAAAAAATACCCGGCCATAGATACGCCACATATCATTATAAAAATTGGGATAATGAAAGCTCATTGCCCATTTATCGCTAGTCGGCGGAAACGTACCCATCATCATGATAGTCGCATTTGGTGGTAAAACAGGCGCAAAAGGATGATTTTCAATTTCTCCTGATGAGCTCTCGGTTGCTACTATCTCGTTATTAGCGTCTTCTTGGGTGTTTGATGGTTTTATAGTCATGATATTCTTCATCAGAAAAGCGGTTTTTTTGGTATCATAGCAAGCCTAAACACTACTGCACTTATGATAATTTTATACAGTCAAACTTAGTCGATTCAAATAGTGCGACAATATAATATATAGTCGCTTAGCCTGAGCGGTTTAGGCTTGGCTGCTAATTGTGAGTGTCTAACTGAGCACTTTTGGTGACATTACACTCTTATACAAGTAGCACGTTTATTTGATTTGCATGGTCATTGAGGTTTTTATTTTACTATCAATGAGACCAAACAGAGTTAAAGTGGGGTAAGTGTTTGTATCTTTTTATATTAATAGCAACCGCAATGACTGCGCACGCATCAGACAAAAAACCAAGAGAATACTTATGAGTGATTTAAACAACGATTTAAACATTACGGTCATTGATCATCCATTGGTCCGTCATAAACTCAGCCTCATGCGCGAAAAAGACTGTAGTACTTATAAATTTCGTACATTGACCAAAGAGCTTGCACGCTTGATGGCTTATGAAGCAAGCCGTGATTTTGAAATTGAGACCTTCCCAATGCAGGGCTGGTGTGGCGAAATCACGGGTGAGCAAATTATTGGTAAGACTGCGACGATCGTGCCGATTTTGCGTGCAGGTATTGGCATGCTTGATGGCGTGCTCGATCTAATTCCTACTGCTAAGATTTCTGTGGTCGGTCTACAACGTGATGAAGAAACGCTGCAGCCAGTACCATTCTTTGAAAAATTTGTCAGTCACATGGACAAGCGTCCTGCGCTAATCATTGATCCAATGCTAGCTACGGGTGGCTCAATGGTTGCGACCATCGAGATGCTAAAGAAAAATGGCTGTACTAATATCAAAGCATTGGTATTGGTAGCTGCACCTGAAGGCGTCCGCTTAGTCAATGAAGCACATCCTGACGTGACTATCTATACCGCTGCGTTAGACAGCCATTTGGATGAGCACGGTTACATCATCCCAGGTCTAGGCGATGCGGGTGATAAAATCTTTGGTAAGCAATTATCAAATAGATAAGTCTCATTAGGGTAAATAAAGCCGTCATCAAGGTTATGATAGAAACATGCAGCATCAATAATAAGGATAGATCATGAACGTATTGATTACAGGAGCGAGCGCGGGTTTTGGCAAAGCGTTGGCAGAGCGTTTGGTGGCTAATGGTCATCGCGTGATTGGTTGCGCTAGACGTATCGATAAGCTGAATGCTTTAGCAGAGATTTTAGGTGAGAACTTTTTACCTGTGGTGATGGATGTAAGCGATACGGATTCTATTCCGCAAATCATTGCTGACTTGCCTGATGACTTTAAACACATTGATGTCTTGGTTAATAATGCAGGATTGGCGCTGGGTACAGAGCCTGCTCACAAAGCCAGCCTCGATGATTGGATGCGCATGACCGATACCAATGTTAAAGGTCTAATGTCATTGACTCATGCAGTCTTGCCAGTCATGGTCGAGCGCGATAGCGGATATATCATCAATGTCGGCTCGATTGCTGGTAGCTGGCCATACTTTGGTGGCAACGTGTACGGCGCAACTAAAGCGTTTGTCAAACAATTTAGCCTAAATCTACGTGCTGACCTTGTCGGTACGCAGGTGCGTGTGACCAATATCGAACCGGGCGTAGTCGCGGGTACTGAGTTTTCAAACGTGCGCTACCATGGTGATGACGATAAAGCAGCTAAAGTCTACGATGGCTTTAAGACCATGACAGGTGAAGATATCGGCGATATATTACTGTGGTTGATTGAGTCGCCTGCGCATATCAATGTCAATCGTTTGGAAGTGATGCCAGTCGCGCAAACCTATAACGGTCTAACGGTGGCTAAAAAAGACCGTTAAAAGCGCATCTATTCAATAATCAACGTAACTCGTAAGACCGAAGCAATATAGATGACTCTATATTGCTTTTTTTTATGTCCTCAATTGTTACCTCATTTACCAAGCGTAAATCCTGAAAGTCCATAATCAATACTTCATTACGCAGGCGCTCGCTGGTGCGTTTATTATGACGTATGGGAAACCCTAATACTTGCTTACTGACGATGGTGATTTGATTAACGATTACCTTTGAATGAGAAACCTGATGAGTTGCCATTTTTTGTGCGTTAATGATTGCCGTGGCTGGATTGACGGTGGTGGTGAGTAGCTTTGTTTGTCGTACCACTTTGGACATCTCTCCTGCAAAAAATAATACCTGACCTAATGGCATATATTGCGCATGGCGGGTCAGCTCTTGACGAAACAAGGCGGGCATTTCTACATTAAAACTGTCTTCTGTTTGTTGATAAAACGCGGTAAAGTTGCGATGCAAATACCGTCCAAATACTGTGGTATTGATCCATTCTTGATAAATATCGTTCGCCAGTAGTCGTTTGGTAAAAGTATTGGCATCTATCGTGACCTCATTATTCAACATCGACAATAAAAGCGCCTGTGGACTGGTAAATGTCTGCTGCTCCCAAACTTGTGGATACAAGCTACTATCCAATGACGACAATATCGATTTGCTCATACCCTTCTACCCTTATCAGTTATCGCTACTGCTTTTACCGTTAGCCAAATTCTATGCTATGGTCAGATGACTGCTTCAATATAACAGTCTTTTATTCGCGGTATGAATACGTTTGTAAAAATACATCTTGACCACTCAACCAAGATGGCTTGATAACCAAAAGTGATGTCATTCTATGAAAAACCCCCTTTTTTCTCTACCCGCATCATATCGATTACGAACAATCAATATAAAGACAGCTGATGGTACGGCGCTACCCATATCTGTCATTGGGAATGGTAAACCCGTCATGATGATGCATGCTTATGGTATGGATGCGCGTGAATTTTTACCTTTTATACTGCCACTGATTGGTAAATATGAATTTTACTTGCCGCATTTTCGAGGTTTTGGTGCGGCAAAAGATATTGAGTTGACGCAGTTTGATTTCGTGCATCAGTATGCTGAGGATATTGATACAGTGATTGAGCACATCTGCCTGAGGAGTCACGTAGAGTCATTGCCCGTTGCCGCGATTTCAATGGGGGCGCTCGTCATGTGGTCTTATTTTGAGCGTTTTGGTACAGCCAGAGTCAGTCGCTATCTGAACATTGATCAAAGCCCTGTGATTCACAATCAACCAGATTGGCGAGGCGGATTGTTTGGGGATCGCCAACCAGAGATGTTTGCCGTGTTTCAAGAAATTGTCGATAGGACACTACCGTATGCGCACGTTGAACACTTTACGCACTTGCCGTTTTCTCTCAAGCGCCGCGTGACCGATGTTGAAAGATTGTTTTCTTTACTCTCTGTCAGCCGTCCACGCTCAAAGGCCGTCGTGCAAGCACTTACTTATCAAAACGATCATAAGCTGGCATTTTATAATCACCAAACATGGCAACACAAAATGCGCTGCCTGCAGGCGTATCTCGCCATACCTTATGATTTTCGGGCAGGTATAGAGAACGTCTCCATCCCAGTGGTCAGTCTCATTGGTGGTCAATCAAAACTCTATGATCCCAATTGGCAGCAAGAAATCACACGTATGCTACCCAATGCTCGTGACGTCATCCTACCGCGCTCAGGACATGCCGTCCCTATGGATGAGCCATGGCAATTTCATAAGATACTAAAAGAATTTCTACAAGATTGACTAGTATTTTACACAACCGCTTTATAATCACTACTATAACCTTACAACCTGTCATAGTAATTAGCCTGAGCTGATTCTACACTGAAAAACTGATGGCAATCGCTACTATTACCAATGATAGTCCTTGATAAGCATCGACATAAAAATATACGAATATAATAATACCAAAAGGATCAGATCATGCCCTACGCTACTGTTGCAACTCAAGACGATCAACCGGTCGAACTCTATTACGAAACCCAAGGTACTGGCAAACCTGTCGTACTCATTCATGGGTGGCCACTCAGTGGTCGCGCTTGGGAAGCACAGCTGCCTGCGCTAGTCGAAGCAGGCTATCAAGTGATTACCTATGACCGCCGCGGCTTTGGTCAATCGTCCAAACCATGGAACGGCTACGACTACGATACCCTAGCCCAAGATTTGAAAGGCCTTATGGAGGCGCTCGATCTTCAAGACGCGACCATCGTTGGTTTCTCTATGGGCGGCGGCGAGGTGGCGCGCTATCTGGGTAAATATGGCTCAGAACGTGTCAGCAAAGCGGTACTTGCCTCTGCTGTTCCGCCGTATCTGTTTAAGGCAGATGATAACCCTGATGGCGGTCTTGAAGAGTCAGATATCCAAGGATTCTTGGATGGTGTGAGCGATGATCGTATTGCCTTTTTAAACGACTTTACCAAGAATTTCTTTACGCCAAAAGACGGTAAATTATTGGTCAGTAAACCAATGCGCCTATATAACCGTGATATTGCAGCGTTTGCTTCTGCCAAAGCAACCTTTGATTGCGTGAAATCTTTTAGCTATACGGACTTCCGCGATGATTTAAAAGCGTTTGATGTACCAACGTTAGTCATACATGGTGATGCCGATCAAATCGTCCCGTTTGAAGCAAGTGGTGAACGCTCTTATGAGATGATTGCAGACAGTAAACTGCATGTCGTTGAAGGCGGCCCACATGGTATCAACGTAACGCATAGTGAAGAGTTCAATAAAACATTGATTGCATTTTTAAATAGCTAATTGACTGTCTAGATAAAACATAGATATAGAATAAAAAAACGACCTCAACGGGTCGTTTTTTATTTTATGAAATTAATGTTTGATCGTTATTAAGCACTAACCGCTTAAGCACTGAATCAATTCAAATCTTGGAATCTCTTTACCATCAACGGTGACCGTCTCAGCAAACATGGTAAGCGGGCGTACCCACACGCCATACTCACCGTACAGACAACGATATACCACGAGCGACTCTTCGGTCTCTGAGTGCTGCGCGGTATGCAGCACTTGATAAAGGTTACCTTTATAATGGCGGTAAATGCCTTGGGCTACCGAATTTTGATTTTTTTGAGACATAAACCACTCATTTATATTGATAATTAAAAGATGCTTTGTACTTTTGCTGCAAGCTTGGGTTTTATACCCGCCCATTCAGAATAGACCATACTATACATCACGGTATCTGAAATAACGCCGTCACGGCGTACTCGATTGCCACGAATCACACCATCCTTTTTGGCACCTAAGCGCTCGATGGCTTGTTGTGAGCGATGATTATCGACATCTGTACGCCAGCCTACAGTTTGATATTGTAGCGCTTCAAATATATAAGTGAGCAGTATGAGCTTACAGGTTGTGTTGACATGCGTGCGCCAGTAAGATTTGGCATACCAAGTATAGCCAATCTCTAATCTTTTGGTAGTCGGCAAAATGTCATGGAAGCTGGTTGAGCCAATCGCTTTACCAGTACGCTCATCAATGACGGCAAAAGCTTGCCTATCCGTCATTGAATCTGCAACATTAATATAATCCATAACCTTGTCTGGCTCAGGTACAGACGTCTCGTTTATCTGCCACAGCGCACCATCTTGGCAAGCTTCAATCAAGTCAGTGGCATGAGCGAGCGTTAATGGCTCAAGGGTAATCCCATTGCTTGATAAGGTAACCCGTTCTAGCATTTATCTCTCCTCAAGCCATTATTGATGTGAGCAAGCGCTTAAGCAACCGTCACTTTTGCATAAGCCTTTTTACCTGCTTGAATCACAACTGTTTGACCTGAGGTTAAGCTAAAGCCAGCATTGACCACCTCACCATCGACTTTGACTGCATTGCGCTTGATCATGTCTTTTGCCGCTGCACTATTTTTAGTCAAACCTGCTTGGTTTAATATCTGTGTGATAAACAAGGCCTCTTGACCCTCTTCAAGCGTCAATGTCACTTCTGGCAAATCCACTGGCAACTCACCATCTGCTAGGACATTGCCCGCTGATTTATGCGCATTGGCAGCGGCATCCGCATCATGGAAACGCTCAATTAGCTCTTCGGCTAGGATACGTTTGATTTCTTGTGGATTCCGACCAGCTTCCATTTCCGCCATCAAGCCTTCGATTTCGTCCATTGGCTTAAAGCTCAAAAACTCAAAATAGCGTTGGATTAAGGTATCTGGCATCGATAGGATTTTTTGGTACATGGTGCCTGGTGCATCATAGATAGCAACATAGTTGCCGAGCGACTTGGACATTTTATTGACACCGTCCAAACCTTCTAAGATCGGCACCGTAATACACACTTGCGGCTCTTGACCGTAACGGCCTTGCAACGTACGACCCATCAATAAGTTAAAGGTCTGATCCGTACCGCCTAACTCAACATCCGCTTTTAGTGCGATAGAGTCATAACCTTGTACCAATGGGTAGAGAAACTCATGAATTGAGATAGGCGTCTGTGATGCATAGCGCTTTGAGAAGTCATCGCGCTCAAGCATACGCGAGACCGTCTGCTGGCTCGCAAGCTGAATCATATCAGCGGCGCTCATGTCACTGAACCACTCAGAGTTGAAGACCACGCGGGTTTTTTCTTTGTCCAAGATTTTGAATACTTGCTCAGCGTAGGTCGTAGCATTGGCTTTGATTTGCTCATCAGTCAATGGCGGACGCGTGCTTTTTTTGCCAGAAGGATCACCAATTTTAGCGGTGTAATCACCGATTAGAAAATAAATCTCATGACCCAAATCTTGAAAATGCTTGAGTTTATTGATCAGTACCGTATGACCTAAATGCAAATCAGGCGCGGTAGGATCAAAGCCTGCCTTGATACGTAACGGACGGTTGAGCTTTAGCTTAGCCACTAAGTCGTCTTCAGATAATATCTCTTGCGTACCGCGCTGAATTAGGGCCAGTTGTTCTTCTAGGGTGTAGGTTTGATCGGTCATGATGCTCTCTATATATCGCTTGAATTGGGATTTTTAGGAATATTGGTTACTGGCGCAACCCCTTATGACGTTTAGAAGCTCAAAAGGGCCAAAAAAATGCTAGAATTTGACGGATATACTAGCGTTTTTTAAGGTAAATTGCCATGACCAACCCTGCATCCATTGCTGACACTGAACACAATGCTATCGCCGACTTACTTATGAATAATGGTTTGGATAGTAGTTCAAACGATATTGATGATTTGACCGATGATAATTCGAACTATGCCACACTGACCGATGCCCTTGAGCAAACGGTGTTTGAAAGCTTCGATGATGGCTTATATATCGGCATGATGTCAGGCACCAGTTTGGATGGTATGGACGCGGTTATCTGTCAGTTTAATCATGACATGGGCGATACAGAAAATCCCAGTGATGAAGGCAGTAGCCAACCGCCAATGCAGCTGCTGGCGACGTATAGTCAAGATTTTCCACCACGATTGCGTGAGGTCCTACTGGCATTATGTCAGCCCAATGGTGTGAATCAACTCGTACCAGAGGCCGATGAGCCAAATAGCGAGCTTGACTGGTTTGGTTGGGCAAGTCGCGAATATGCGGAATTTGCCAGCGAAGTGGTCAATACCTTATTACAGCAAGCAGATATCGATGCTGAATCAGTACTGGCGATTGGCTGTCATGGGCAAACGGTACGCCATCGCCCGCAGATGGGTTTTAGCTTGCAATTGGTCGATGCCAATATCATCGCTGAGCGTACAGGTATTAGCGTCGTCAGTGACTTTCGTCGCCGTGACATGGCAGTTGGTGGTCAAGGTGCGCCTTTGGTGCCTGCTTTCCATCAAGCACTGTTTGGCACATCCGATGACACACGCGTGATATTAAATTTGGGTGGTATTGCTAATATAACCGTCTTGCCTGCTGATGGAAAAGATCAGGTTGTTGGCTACGATACGGGACCTGCCAATTTATTGTTGGATGCGTGGACAGCCTTGTATACTGATAATAGCTATGATGCGAGCGGTGCTTGGGCGCAGTCTGGGAAAATTATCGAGCCGCTACTCGAGCAGCTGTTGGCACATCCGTTCTTTACTCAGTCTCATCCCAAAAGCACTGGCCGCGAAGATTTCAACTTAGCTTGGCTACAAGATGAGCTACAAACATTCGATCAGGCTTCTGTCTATACCCACTACTCATCTGCAGATGTACAAGCCACTTTGACTGAGCTAACTGCTATCAGTGCGAGCACGCAAATCAATATGTTTATCAATGCTAAAGAAAACAGCTCGGTGTCTGTCTGCGGTGGCGGTGCATTAAATGACTATTTGATGACGCGTCTGCAAGCCCATCTACCCCACTCTACAGTGATGACCACAGATCATTTAGGGCTGGCACCAACATGGGTAGAGGCAGTCGCTTTTGCATGGTTAGCCCGACAAACATTGATGGGTGAAACTGGTAATCTACCCGCTGTAACTGGTGCCAATAAAGGCGTGGTATTGGGGCAAGTTTGCTTTGCCTGACCAGTTAGATTTTAGTTTACATACGTGCACCAATGTGTTTTATAATAACTTTAAAAACGCCATCCTCTTAGGACCCGTAAGTATAGGACATATCGCATGAGCCAACACAGCACTTCACCTATCGACCAAGCCACCAATGATGACACAAATAATATGACCGCAGCTCCTGTATACAAATCGCGTCAAAAACCCCCTCATTATGAGCGCCCTGATGATACGCGTGTGGTGGTGACTGGTATGGGTGCCATCACCCCGCTTGGTCTAGACGTGGATAGCTCATGGACCAAATTGCTCAATGGCGACAGCGGTATCTCACCGATCACCCATTTTGATGCGACTGGCTACCGCGCACAAATCGCAGGTGTGGTCAAAGATTTCGATGCCAAGCAGTACATGAGCGCCAAAGATGCGCGCCGCTATGATGAGTTTATACATTATGGGATTGCAGCGTCTTCTATGGCATTGAAGAATGCTGGGTTTATCGATGAAGTCAGTGCCGCTGATGCACCCGTACAAGGGGTTGACCAAGATCGCTTTGGTATTATATTGGGTTCAGGTATTGGTGGTATCCAAACCATCGAAAACAGTCGCGATACCCTACACGAAAAAGGGGCTGCCAAAGTCTCACCCTTTATCATCCCAGGCTCTATCGTCAATATGGCAGCGGGATTGGTCGCGATTAAACACAATTTAAAAGGGCCAAATCTTGCGACATCAACGGCTTGTACCACTGCGACTCATGCCATGGGTTTGGCAGCGCGTTTGATTGCTTATGGTGATGCTGATGTCATGTTGGCTGGTGGTAGTGAAAAAGGCTCAAGCCCGCTTGGTATAGCAGGCTTTAGTGCCATGCATGCCCTCTCCACACGTAACGATGAGCCAACCAAAGCATCACGTCCGTTTGATAAAGGCCGTGACGGTTTTGTACTGGGTGACGGTGCTGGCATGGTCGTCTTAGAAAGCCTTGCTCACGCCAAAGCGCGCGGTGCTACCATACTGGCAGAGCTGGTCGGGTTTGGCATGAGCGATGACGCGAGCCATATTACCGCACCACCAGAAGACGGTAGCGGCGCTGCAAAAGCCATGCGTAATGCCCTCAATGATGCTGGGATTAAACCCGCAAGCGTCGGTTATGTCAATGCGCACGGCACCAGTACACCTGCAGGTGATGTTGCTGAATCTTTAGCGATTGAGTCGGTATTTTCGCCAGTGAAAGACAGCATTTTGGTGAGCTCAACCAAATCTATGACAGGACACCTACTTGGTGCAGCGGGCGGCGTAGAAGCCATATTTACGGTGCTTGCCCTACAGCATCAGCACGTACCACCGACGATTAACCTAGAAGAGGTAGAAGACAACTGCAATCTCGATTACGTGGCCAACCAATCACGTAAAGTCGATAACCTGCAATATGCTGTATCCAACAGCTTCGGCTTTGGCGGTACCAATGGATCTTTGATATTTGCACGCTGGCCTGTCAATCAATAACTCGTAGCCAAAAGCATATCGTGCGATACGATACCGCTTTATCGTATGATCACTTTGTCACTTTGTCACTTTGTCACTTTGTCACTTTGTCACTTCGCTACTTTGCCACGTTGTAACGTTGGTGTCAGTTTGGCTACGTTTGTCCACTTGCAGCCCCTTATCGTACTTGCGTATGATAAGGGGTAATTTTTGGAACATTTATGGAAGATACCATGTCAAGCTACTCATTTTCCCATCAGTTTTATCAACATTGGACGTGTGCACCTGAGACCGTACGCGCAGCCATTACCCAAGAGCTAAAAGACATCACGACCCTACTACAAGCAGAGACTGTATTTGAGAGCTTTGAGTTCAATACACATGATTTGGATGCGTATGTGGATGAGCTGTATGACAACTATAATGCCGAGCAAGCCATTGCCAAAGCGATCATAGACAAACAAGAACAAGAACGCGCGGCGGCTGAAAAGCAGCAGTTGGAAGAAGCCCAGAAGAAAGAGGCCGAAGAGACGGCGCGCAAAGCAGAAGCAGCTCAAAAAGAACAAGAAAAAAATGAGGAGCTGGCTGCAAATAAAACCCATAATAAAAAAGACAATCTAACCGAACAAGAGGCTGTAGACGATGCGGTGGATCACCTAAAAACTGAGAAAGTCAGCACGGGCGCAGCAAGTGATGAGAATAACAACAGCACTGACAGTCAGACGATTAGCAAACAGGATGCTACCCTGAGTGATAAACCCATCAAGAATATACCAGACAACGCCAATACCACGATCAACTTGGTACTAGAAGACAGTGAGCTGGATGCGACGGATCGGACACTGATTCGTGAGCTTGAAAACCAAATCGACGACTACTTGAGTGAGCAAATGATGCTGATGTCTGAAAACCTAAAATCTTGGCTACGTGCCGAGATGACACAGCATTTCAGTGAGCAAAACGCGCCTGCTCCTACTGAAAACACCTCTACAAAAAACATTCACTAACGGTAATGCACTATCTGTCCTGAAAAATCAGGCAGCATAAACCGCGAAAAGCCCCATAAATCATTTATGGGGCTTTTTAATGTTTGCTTGAAAATTATTGATCTGACTTTATAGCATTTTTAAAAATCTAAGTAGCGACGCCAATGAGCGAAAGACAACGTTTAGTAAACGAAGCGATATTGTCACCGCTCATTATGTTTTTTTAGAGTAGTATTAGATCGCTTTGGTACGTTCAGTCAGCCACTCAAGGGCAGCGCCTTCCACTCGATCATTCAGCTCAGCATACACTTGGCTATGATAGTCATTGAGCCAATCGATCTCGGTTTGATCCAGTAGTGATGGCTCAATCAGACGCGTGTCGATTGGGCAATAAGTGATGGTTTCGAAGTGTAAGAATTGACCAAACTCTGTCTCAGTAGGGCTAGGAACTGGTGTATTCACAACCAAGTTTTCGATACGGATACCCCATTTGCCCTCGCGATACAAACCTGGCTCATTACTTGAAATCATACCGACTTTCATCGCACGCTCTTTTGGTGTGCTGGCGCTATAAGCAATGACTTGCGGGCCTTCATGCACGTTTAAGAAATAACCAACACCGTGACCAGTACCATGACCATAGTCCATCTGAGCTTGCCACAATGGTGCGCGGCAAATCGCATCAATCAATGGGGAGGCAATGCCATCAGGGAAGTGAGCACGAGCGAGCGCAATATGGGCTTTGAGTACGGTCGTAAAGTCACGTTTGTGCTCAGCGGTAACTTGGCCAATACCGACCACGCGAGTGATATCTGTCGTACCGTTTTGGTACTGAGCACCTGAGTCAATGAGTAGTAAACCACCTTCACCCTCAGCCACATCAAGATAACTGAATTTCTCTGGCGTTGCGCGGTAATGCGGTAATGCCCCATTTTCATTGAAACCCGCGATGGTTGGAAAGCTTGGCGATACATAATGCGGCTGACGGCTACGCACCTCTATCAGCATACTATCTACATCCAGCTCACTCAGGCGCTCGCCTGCTGCTAGACGCTGTTCAAACTCAGAAAAGAATTCAGCTAAAGCCGCGCCGTCTTGACGCATTGCCTCACGCACATGATCGATATCTGAGTCAGACTTGACAGATTTGAGCAGTGTACTCGGTGCCATCTGCTCAACAAAGCCAACATCATCTGCCATTTTGGACAAGGTACCTACTGCGACTTTACTTGGGTCTAACAGTAATAAATCTTCTGGTGTTAATGAGCTTAATGCATCCTGTACAGCAGAGTAATCAGCCAATGTGATACCGCTATCTTTTAGACTTTGTGCAATATCTTCGCTCACTTTATCGGTATCAACAAATAACGTTGCGCTGTCTGTATCAATCAGCATATGTGCTAAGAACACTGGGTTGTAATCAACATCAGCACCGCGCAAGTTCGTCAACCAAGCGATATCGTCTAAGCTTGAAAGTAAATGATGGGTCGCACCTACTTTTGCCATGCCTGCACGTACTGCCGCAAGTTTTGAAGTCGCAGACTGCGCAAGAAACTGCTCATCATGTGCATACAACTTAGCATTTGGCAGTGCTGGACGATCTGTCCAAACGCTCGTCAATACATCACGTTCAGTGATCAAGGTAATATCATTGGCATCAAATGCCTTCAATAGTCGATCTTGCTCAGCGATAGAAAGCACATTACCATCAACTGCCACGCTATCTCCTTCTTGCAAATGATCGGCTAGCCAGTCGATATGATTTGGTTGACCAGGTTCCAGCTTCTCCAAAGTGATACCCGTACCCTCTAGCTGCTCAGCGGCATGTACCCAATAACGACTATCCGTCCATAGACCGGCAAAATCAGCCGTCACGACAAGCGTCCCTACTGAACCCGTAAATCCTGATAGCCACTGACGGGTTTGCCAATACTCTGGCAAATACTCAGACAGATGTGGATCGGCAGAGGGTATGATGATCGCAGTGAGGTCTTGAGCCACTAGCGTTTTGCGTAGCGTATCGATACGCGCTTGGATGATTTGTTTGTTCATTGAATGTGTCCTTATTTATTTTAGATAAATTATTTAGAAATCGAGAGGTGAGTAGCAACTATGAATAGTCGTCTTATTAGATGCTGCTTGATAGTATTGCAGTAGAACATAACTAGATGTTTGGGCAGAATGTAGGCTTTCAATAGCCTAAAAAATATCTCACTGATTGAAATAATAAAACGTGCTGCCAGTTATGGTAACACGTCTTATCATGAGTTATGGACTGATTCTAAGGGCATGATAGAGGATTTGTATACACCAGTTATCTGTCTTTATTGGCTTACCTCATCAGCATGCTCACTTTTTTGCAGCATATTATTGATAGGCTTGGCCAATACCAACAGTATCACGGCAGAGACTACCAAGAAAATCGTCATAGTGGTAAATAAAGTCGGCAAACCTTCGATTTTGTCCGCTGAAACATGACCACCAAAGAATGCCGCAACCAAGTTACCCATCGCAATAGAAGCAAAGAAAAGCCCCATCATCTGACCTTGCATGCCTTTTGGTGCAAGCTTGGTCATTGATGACAGACCTACCGGGCTAAGCGCAAGCTCGCCAAGGGTCAATAGCAGCAGACTTCCCACCAACCATAAAGGTGATGCTAAGCCAGCACCAGGCGCTAAGATGCTTTTTGAGGCAAAAATCATGAGAGCAAAACCAGCGGCAGCAAGTAGCATACCGAGTGCAAATTTCGCCATGCTGCTCGGCTCAAGACCTCGGTTACCCAGCTTGACCCAGATAATACTAACGATAGGCGCCAATATTAAAATAAATAATGGGTTCAGCGACTGAAACCAAATGCTTGGTATTTCAAACCCCATAACATTTAGATCCGTATAACGATCGGCAAATAAGTTAAAAGAGGTTGGCTGCTGCTCAAAACTTGACCAAAACAGCGTCGAGCCAATGATTAAAATAAAGCAGATCAGCAAGCGCAGTTTGTCCGTCTTATCCAACCGCGGTGAAATAAACATAATGGCAAAGTAAAGGATAACGACGGCAGCAATGATATAGGTCATATACTCCGCCACCATCTCAGGGTTGAATGACACCATACCTGTAGAGATTAACAGCACCGCAGCGACCAACAATGCAACAAAACCACCCACCCAACGGCCAATGTTTTTGTATTGATCATTGGATTGCTCCCATTCAGCATCGACACCTTTGGCCTGCGCATAACGCGTCAAGTTCTTGCGGGCGACAAAACGATAGATAAGCAAAGACACTAGCATCCCCAAACCACCGACGCCAAAGCCGACGTGCCACATACCTTTTTCTTTAAACACGCCGACGATAAGTGCAGCCAATAGCGCGCCAATGTTGATACCCATATAAAACAAGGTGAAGCCGCCATCACGGCGAGAGTCACCCTTAGGATACAAAGCGCCAACCATCACTGAGATACAGGTCTTAAATAGCCCTGACCCCAAAACGATACATATCAATCCAACGAAAAATAACGCCATCCCGAACACAGCGGAGAGTGCAATACATAAGTGACCAAGGGCAATCACAATACTACCCCACCACAGTGCACGCTCTTGACCCAGCCAGTTATCTGCTAGCCAACCGCCCGGTACGGCTGCCAAATATAATGAACCGGCAAAAATACCATAGATAGCAGACGCCGTGACTTCATCAAACCCAAAACCACCACTACTCACTGTTGCTACCATAAATAGCACGAGTAGCGGACGGATACTATAGTAAGAGAAACGTTCCCACATCTCAGTAAAAAACAACGAGCGTAATGGCGCAGGGTGTCCCATAAAGCCATTGTCTAGTGCTTGCAGCTCAGCCGCACTAGCTTCTGATTTTGATTGTGTACTCACAACTTTATTCCTTTAAAGGTTATTTTGGTAATGACCAAATGCCTAATTATTCCGATAAGCGGTCATATAGGCGGAACATTGTTTCACTTGGTTATACCCAAGTAAAGAAAAAGTTGGCTAAAACTTACACAAACACCCACAAAAAAGCTCGCTCTCAATCGCTGAGAACGAGCTTTTTTGTGGTCTTCAATGCAGTCCTACCGTATTGATATTACTGCTAGTAGAGACTTTGATAGCCACTCATTTAAGAGTCGTTTTTTGCTATATAAACAATCGATCGTAATGTCAAAAATTACTGTGCTGCTGTCTCATCAGCGGCGGTGCCAGCATCCCCAGCATCTAAGTCACCATCCGCTTGCTCAGCAGTTAAGTCAGCATCGGCAACTGCCGCTTGGCTTACTGTACCAGAAGCGGTCGCTGTACCTGCTTCTGCAGTGACGACTGCACTATCCGCCGCATCAGGTGCTGGCGTCACAGTGGCATCTGCAGCTGCATCGGGCGCCGCGGCTTCTGCGATTGCAACATCCGTATCTGCTTCAATAGCCGTGTCTTCAGTCGCCACGACTTCTGCCTCATCAGCCGCTTCTGATGCTTCCGTTGGCGTCGCCGTGATGTGCTCGCCTGCTGGACGCAAAAACGCAGAAATACCAATAAGTAAGACAATGCCTAAAAACAAGGCAATGCCGCCTAAAGCATATAACAGCTCTTTTTTTGGATTGTTATTGACGATACCTTCTGACATACCTTATCCACCTTGCACAAAATATTTGAAATATTGACCTATTATATCGCAATTTATACTGATTTGTGAAAACCCTTAAGTATTTAAAGGGATTATTATCGACAATTTTACTATTCGCTTTTAGCGTTGATGACAGTTATTTACCCAAACGTACTAATTTCTTAGGACGCTTACCCAAGTAACTCAGTATCAGCAGTAGCGCCATAATAAACAAAATAGGATATTGGCCAAAACGCATAAACGGCGTATTACCAACGCGCGCCTGTATATTACCGCGTAGTACGGTGCGCTCAAACTGCGGAGCACGCGCTACGATGCGACCTTTATGGTCGATGATAGCTGTCACCCCCGTGTTGGTCGCACGCATAAACCAGCGACCATTTTCGAGCGCGCGCATCTGTACCATTTGCAAATGCTGTAGCGGGCCTGCCGACGTACCGAACCACGCATCGTTTGAGATGGTCAATAAAAAGTCTGTGCCAATCGCGTTTTTGCGCGTGGTATCTGGATACGCGACTTCATAGCAGATAGCTGCACCCAAGTTATGGCCTCGTACACGCAGCGGTGACTGATGATCACTACCGCGGCTATAGCTCATGATATCTTGGCTACCTGCCAGATTTGGCAGGATATCAAGCACACCTTCAAACGGAATATATTCACCAAAGGGTACCAGACGCTGTTTTTTATACAAGCCATCTGCCTGAGCCCCTAGCGCCACCACACTATTATAAAACGGCGCATATTTATCTTTACTGGCATCAAACGCGGCTTCGTCCTTATAAGGGATGCCCGTCACCCATGTCGTGTCCGTCTCTTTGGCCATTTTTACCATTTCATTGATAAAACCAACCGCTTCTGTCTGAAACATCGGAATCGATGACTCAGGCCACAGCACAATGTCACGCCCCCACTCGTCACGAGTCAAGGTTGCGTAGATTTTTAGGGTTTCTATTTGATACTCAGTAAGCCATTTTAGATCTTGCGGGATATTGCCTTGAATCAAAGACACTGATAGATCAGGCGTGCCTTTTGGTTTGGTCCACTGCGGATTGATCAACCATAGCGAGCAGCTAACAACCAACAAGGCTATCGACGGAATCATATAGCCTGCGCGGCGACGCAACAGCTCAACGAGACTGGCAGCCAGTAGCACCGCCACAAAAGAAATCGCGAAGACACCCGCAACAGGCGCTAGCGACGACAACCAATATTGCTCAGTAAACGCATAACCGACGAATAGCCAAGGAAAGCCAGTGAATAGCCACGTTTTCATCCACTCTTGGAGTATCCAAAGCGCAGCAAAAGATAATGGCTGTTTGCCAACCACTCGATTAAAGATGAGCGCCAAAAAGCCATGGAACAACCCCATGCCGAGACCCATCAGCGCAATCATAATCAGCGCAAGCCATACGGGCGTCGAACCATAGACATGGATAGATGTGTACAGCCAAAACGCACCCACACACCAAAGCCCCGTACCGTATGCCTGACCAATGAGGAAGGCGCGGCGACCTGTCATCTCCGGCATCAATAGCGCATACAAAATAGCGGGCGATACCAACGCAACTGGCCAAATCCCGTAAGGCGCGAGCGCAAGTGTGAAAGCGCCTCCTGCCAGCAAAGCGATCAGTACCGTCAGTCCCAGATGTAAGCCTTTTGGCTGTTCAGGGTTCAGGCGTTTTTGTAAATCAACAGTAGACAGACGCATAGCAGTTATCCAAGACCATATTTTTTCAAAATTTTACAGCTCAGCACTGAGACAAAACCCAAGCAAAAACTGACTGCATAATGCTTTATGCAGGACCACACATAAAATCCACCCATGATACCAGTCAAAACCGATTAATGGGTAAATTTGCGTAGCGAAAATCTCATACCAAAATACAAAAGGCAGAAAGCAAAAAACACGATGGTTCATCGTGTTTTTTATTGGACTTGCTAAGAATGTTTTATCACTAATTACTGATTATGAGAATACAAGCAAATCAATGGCTACCTATCAGTATCTGCTGGTCCCCATTGGTTTTGGTCAGCTCTAGATTTTGGATAAATCGTCCCTCCACATCAGTGATGGTGATTTGCCAATCATCTATCACCACGCTCTCGCCCTCCAAATCACCAACAAAACCGAGTGCTTGCATGACCAGACCGCCCATCGTGTCGACGTCGGTATCATCAAAACGACTGCCAAGCTCATCGTTACAGTCCTCAATCACTGTAGATGCTTGGACACGCCATGTGTTTGGCTTTTCGGGATCAGCAACGATATTATTAATATCGCTGTCTTCATCAAAGTCATCATGCTCATCCACGATGTCACCGACGATTTCCTCTAACAAATCTTCCATGGTGACCACACCACCAAAGTTGCCAAACTCATCGACGACGATCGCCATATGCACTTGCGTGCGCTGCAATGAGCGCAGCAGGGTATCAGAACGAGCCGTTTCACTGATATATAATGGCTGGCGCACCAAGTCTTTTAGACGTTTGCTATCGATTTTGTCTTCTTGGTTGCGTACCATATGCACCAGAATAGGAATCAAATCTTTTGCCAATAGGATGCCAATAACGGCATCATCATCTTGACTATCAAAAACAGGATAGCGCGAGTGCGTCGTATCAAGAATGATGTCCATCACTTCGTCAAGGCTAGTGCTTTCGTGCAGACCAATCACTTGTGGCCTTGGCGTCATGATTTCGCGCACTTGTGTCGCCGGCAGATCGAGCACGCCTTCTAACATATCGACCGTATCGGGCTCTAAAAACTGGCGCGAGTCTTGTACCAGACGAATCAATTCATCACGGGTTTCGGGGGCGGTCGATAGCCAGCGTTTTAAGCCGCGCATCGACCAACTACTCGGGCTGGGAGTGTCGTCAGACATGGTGGTGTGATTTAACCTCTTTAGTTAATGGCAATTAGAATAACCGTTCATAAGATAAGTAGAGCCTAGATGGGGACAAAAGCGCCAAATAAAACAGCGCGCTTATCATTATCTGTGTAACAAACAACAGACATACCAGCACAATTTAGCTTCACTTTATCGCAAGGCTCACCGACATTCAACGACAAATTCACTCAAATTGTATTGTCAGTGTGTTATAAACTTTGCTATGGTCAAAGCCATTATTTAGCAAAACAAACTTTATGTCGCTACGCTCCGTTTTTTCCCGCTTATTATCGTCGCGTTCACGCAGCCAGCTTGCAGATAGCCATTCTGTCAGTCGCGATTTGGACAACAGATCAGCAGATAACAAACCACCAAGACCGACATGGCGACATCGTCTTGTTATTTTTTTGATTGCTATCACAATATTGCTATCAGCAATATGGTTGCTATTAGCGATTTGGTATCAGTACGGGATAAGCTCTGTACTCACTTGGCTTGCAACACTCATCATCGTGGGTATATTAGCTGCGCTGCTAAGTATGCGTTATTGGCATACAGTCACAAAGATACTGCTCAGTGACTCATTGTCTAATAAAAAATCAATTCATAAAAACACAGCGACTAGATACCTCATTGGCTTATATGGAGTAACTTGGCTCATAGGTCTAGGCTGGTTTTTTTCTATCGAACCCCAGCAAGATCGCGACTGGATGGCTGAGGTCGACCAGCAAGTGGCTTATGAGCGCGATGCAACCAACCCTGATTTGATTACCTTAACCAATGTCCGTAATTTTGATTGGCGCACAGACGAGGACGCCACAGAGCATTGGGAGACGCGCACGATTGATTTATCTAAACTCTCTGGCGTTGATGTGACCAACTCTTACTGGATGGGTCCACTGATTGCTCATACCTTGGTCAGCTTTCGCTTTGAAGACGATAGACCACTTGCCTTCTCATTTGAGATTCGTAAAGAAAATGGCGAGTCGTTTTCGGCACTGGCGGGATTTTTTAGACGGTATGAGCTGAGCCTGATTGCCGCCGAAGAGCGCGATATTATCTATACGCGCAGCAACGCGCGCGGTGAGCAAGTCTATCTGTTTCCTATCAGCAATTTGCAGCAACATGAGGTGAGATCGTTGTTTGAATCTTACCTAACGGCAATGGATGAGCTCAATACCAAACCCTCTTGGTACAACACATTGACGAGTAACTGTACTAATATTATCTTTTATATGGCGCGTATCGTCAGTGGTGATCGCCTGCCGTGGGATTATCGAATTTGGGTGTCTGGTTGGTTACCAAACTATCTATACGACGTCGGTATGCTCGATGCGGCGCCAACAAAAGACAACCAACCGTGGTCGATGGATACGTGGTATGAGCGCACCCATATTAATCCAAAATCTATGGGCTTCAATAACCTGCACTCTATTGCCAATAGCCGTGAGTTCTCTCGACAAATTCGTCAAGATATTCCAATCCCTTTACTAGCCGACTCCCAATCTAGTGCTGAAGCACAGGCCAAATCAGCGGCTCAGAGCTCTCATGAATAGTATTGATAACATATTAAATAGCCCTGACCATTAAACCGTGGTTATGCGATTTTTGGTAAACTCAACCATCACACGATAGCCAACGAGCTCAGTCAACTCATTTTCTATGCGTTGGCGCTCGGTTTCGTTGGGGGTTGGGCGGTAAATTGTCACATTAATAGTATTGGTCATTGGGCTAAAACCAATACTTTGAGCGTCAGGATAACGCTTTAATATCTCAGGCCACGCTTTTTCTTGCAATGCAACAATCTGCTGATGCGTTTTATCACTAGTGGCTTGGATATAAATAGGAAAAGAGTAGTTTTCAAATTCCTTTTGTTTAAAGTGATACACGTATTTTGGTGGGACGGCTTTAACTTTAGTTAGTGTCGTCACTTTAATAGAAAACTCATCAGGGTCATTATTATCATAATAAACGGCGGCAACATTTGCGCCTAAATGCTCTGTGATTGAGTTAATCAGCGGCGAGCTAATTCCTTGCAATAATAATCGACGCTGTGCCTCTTCAATAGAAACATTAAAATCTTGTGCATAAAACCAAGGCGCACCATTCCTTTCTTCCTCGGATAAAATATTCAGATAATAGTCAGACAATGGCTCGTCTTCATATTTTTTATCTGCGGCTGCCTCTATCTTTTGCCAATCCACCACAACTGGCGCGTCTAATGTAGGCGCACTCACAGATGTTAATACACCTTTTACAGGTATAGCTTGCGCCGTTTGAGAAGTAGGAGAATTGGTCTCAGACAAATGAGCAATATTTGAGCAGCCGATTGACAAAAAAGCAGCACTGAATATCAAACTTGTTGTACGGCAAATTTTATTCATATTCCAATCCTTAGATCATAACCCTTTATATCAGCAAATAATAAACTATGGATTCACCCAATTAACCACGCGCGTTTCCATTTCTTCATCAGACATACCAATCTCCGACACACAGCGGCCAGCGACACCCACATTGGCTGCACGCATCTCGTGCTGGGTGACTACCGCATCCTGAGTCAATAACAGATGCCAGCTTGGCAAATTCTGTCCTTTATACAACCGCTTGTAGGCGCAATGCGATGGCAGCCACATCATGTTGGGCAAGTTGTCCATGGTCAGCTGAATACAATCTGGTACATGCTCTTGGCGCGTCGCATAATGTTGGCAATAGCCTGTCGCACAGTCCATGAGCTGGCACGTCACATCGGTATACTCGACCAGCTCTTCGTCATCATCATTATCGATGTATTTGATTAAGCAGCAGCTGCCGCAGCCATCACACAACGCTTCCCATTCGCTATGATTTAGCTCGTTTAAGGCAAATCGCGACCAAAACTGCGGGCGTAGTGGCTCAGACCTAGAATCAGTGTCAGCATTATCAGGAAATAAACTTACCGACTGCGCAAGCTTAGCATCTGGATTGACGCCTGAATGCAAGCCTGATTGTTCATCATTTTTGTTTAAGAAATTTATAGTCATAGGGTCGCAGTAGCATTTTGATAAAGAGCGTTACACTATTATAGCTGTTTTTGCTAGATATGAGCGTTAAGGTAGTACGAGTTAGAAAACTAACCATCACAATGACAAATAATCAAAACGACGAATAATTAAAAATCATAACATAAAAAAGGACAATCATATGTCAGTTAAGACTTTCGAGTTAATCAGTACCACCGAAAATGGTGTTGAACTTATCAGCTATGTGGCACTACCAGACAACGCTTCTGATGATAACCCAGTATCAGGTATCTTGGTCGCACCAGAATGGTGGGGCGTGGTCGATCATCCAAAATCAGTAGTAGAGCGTTTGGCAGAAGCAGGCTACGCAGCGGTCGCAATGGACGTCTATGGCGAAGGCAAACTCACCACCGATGCGGCGCAAGCCAATATGTGGATGGAGCAAGTACTTGCTGATCAAGACATGCTAATGGCACGTTGCCGCTTGATTTTGAATGACTTTAGCGATCAGTTATCAGTTGACGGTGACAATCTAGGCGCAATCGGTTACTGCTTCGGCGGCAAAGTCGTCCTAGACATGGCTCGCGAAGGCATGCCGTTAAAAGCGGTTGCTACCTTCCATGGTAACCCAACGCCAAAACAACCAGCAGACAAAAACTTCACTGCAAAAGTACTGGTCGCGCATGGCCGTGATGATTCAATGGTATCAATGGACGCCATCGAGGGCCTAAAATCAGAGCTAGATGCCGCTGACGTGGACTACACTATCGATGTCTATGACAATGCTAAGCATGGCTTTACCAATCCACATGCTGATGAGCGCGCGGCAAACAATGATGTGGATCTTGGCTATAACGAAGCCGCTGCTAAGCAAAGTTGGGAAAATATGCTTGAGTTTATGAAAACCAATTTGGCATAAAAAAGATCTGGTATAAAACTCATAAAGAAGGGCAGCTTAACTATTAAGCTGCCTTTTTATTTTCAGTCTTATTTTATCAACGACCTTTTGGGTAAGTAATCAGAGCGGTCTTGTGCTTCTTAGCAAATCACGTCATTATCACATTACTATCAATTGGATTGAGCGACGAAGATGTTATACCTATGGATGACCCAGTTAGGTTGGCTGGCTTTTACAGTTTTATTGATTGTAGTAGTCGCTTTATACACCAAAATAAAGCGAGAAATCACGTATTTGCGCCGCGATGTGACAAAACTACAGGCTGAACTTGAGCAGCAAAAAAATCGCAGTATAAACGCTTCATCTACCCATTTGGCTGATGAGCGTGTTTATACGCGCGCGAGCGCTAGTGAAGGCAATACTACTAAAAATGATGCTGCTAAGCATGCAATTTTTGATTCACAACAGCGGTCTATAGATAATCTTTCAACCCTGTCATCTACATCATTGCCACCACCACTGCCTGTTACTACTCCAACTCCGACCAAAAATAAAATAGCAAATGCGCCGATTGAGCCTGATGAACGCTCATTGCCTATTGTGACCTCACTGATTCATTCAATCAAAAACTGGTTTTTCGGTGGCAATCTCGTCGTTCGGGTCGGCGTATTGGTGCTGCTAGTAGGCGTGGTGCTACTGCTGCGATTGCTTAGCGAATATATCGAAATTTCAATTACCACAAAGCTCGTAGCAATTGGCATCGCGGGGCTTGCGTTGGCAGCACTGGGGTTCAAGCTCACCGCAAAACGCTTTTCATATGGGATTACGCTACAGGGCGCAGGCTTAGCGATTACATATTTGAGTACCTTTTTTGCTTATAGTGTTTATGAAATCATTCCGAGTATTCCAAGCTTTATTGGGCTTGGATTATTGTCTGCTGTGACCATTGCCCTTGCTGTACGCCAAAACGCTTTTCCGCTCGCGTTGTTAGCGTTGTCTGGTGGATTTTTTGCGCCGATTTTGACCAGTGAAGATACTGGTAGCTTAGTCGCCTTATTCAGCTACTACCTATTATTGAATGTCACGATTGCTGTGATTGCTCATTATCGTCCGTGGAAAATATTGAATCTATTTGGCGTGGTTGTCACGTTTGGATTGGCTTATTATTGGGGCAGCACGCAGAATCTTGATCCAATTATTGAGACGCAGCTTTGGCCATTGGTTTTGCTTATTACATTGCATTGGTTGCTTTACTTGTTTGTGGTCATTCGTTACGCGCAGCAAGTTATTGCCTACAACGCACTTAGCGAAAAAGCCCTTAGCCATATCGATAGTACAAATAATATACAGCGTTTAGATAAAGCTACCGTAGGCAACAATGCCTATTTATTTCCCATCGATACTGGCTTACTGTTTTCAGTACCGCTTCTGTCTTTCGGCTTACTTTCTGCTTTACTTGATAAGATTCCTAATGCCTTGACCATCAATAGCGCGATTTTGGCGACTGTCTACCTTGGGCTGGGCTGGTTGTTTATCCAGCGCAGTGAGCGCTATGCCTTAATCACTGAAGGCATGCTGGCTTTAGGATTTGGGTTTTTGGCGCTGGTGATTCCGCTGGCGCTAGATGCGGAATGGATTGCTTTTGGTTGGTCAGTACAGGGACTTGCTCTGGTTTGGTTTGGCAGGCGTTCATTGCGGTCGTGGTCAGTGTTATTCGGCTTACTATTACAGCTCGTCAGCATTGGCATGCTAATGACAACAGCGATATTCTCTAGCAAAGACTATCCCGTTTTAGCCTTTAGTATTTCAGCAACTGCTTATCTGGCGACCGTTTTTATCTTACGCGCTAGCAACTCCCCTACGATATTAATGAATAAGCTAGATAACAGTAATAAGCAAAATCGTGACGCTATAACGCCTTCTACCACAAAGGCACAAAAGCGTGATAACCCATCAGATACGATGACCAATTATGCTCATGCACTGGGTATCAATGATCAAGCGGCACAGCAATGGCTGGACGCTATCAGTCATCAAAGCCATGCGTTCAAACTCGTTTGGCACAGTCCTAGATTAATAAAGTTTTTAACATTGACGGCGATAGCGTGGATGCTACAAGTGCTGATACTTGATTTGCATCATTGGTTTGATAGTTGGCAATCAGATACGACAGTCATTGCGCTGTCAGCACTCATCAGCCTGGCCGCCTATTGGGTCATCAACCGTTATCGTCCGTGGGCAGAGGTTAGACAGCTGAGTCGTGGATTATTGTTATTGTTTTATTTCATGCTAATACTGCAACTGCCACAAAAATTCGAGCGAAATCTAACATGGGTAACAACGGAATGGCTGGTATTCATAGGTTTGATAATTGGCTGGTTACTGATAGGCCAGCTATGGCTAAAAACTTGGTCTGATAATAAAAACATGGCACGTTATACTGAGGTAAGCTGGCTCGGTACAGGGCTGTTACTGATTGCTGCCGCGGCGCATTATGGCCTACCAGACTCTGATGGCGTGATGGCTATCTTGTTTTCAGCGGTACTCATACTATTTGGGTTATGGCTCAATCATCGTTATCTTAGTCAAAATGAAGAAAGCACCTCGACTGATAAAACTTCAGAACAAGGTCTGCTGTATTGGTTTAACTGGCAACAGGCATTATTAGGTTGCGCTGCCATTTTTGCTCCCATTGCCCTACTTTGGGTTGTTCTTACGAATTGGTATTATGACGGTATAATTTGGGGACTGCCCTATTTTCCGTTAGTGAACCTATACGACATCACCTCTTGGCTGACGCTATCGGTTGGTTTTAGTCTGTATTACATCAATCAATGCCGTCACAATGAAACCGTTATCCAGTCGGGTACAACTGCCAAATCTAAGCGCATATTTACCGCTGAGAATTTGCTAATCATATTGGGACTGATCAGTTTTTGGTTAATCTCCAGCATGTTGGTCAGAACGCTACACGCCTTTATCGGCACGCCACTTTGGAATGATTATCAAGGCGGCGCATGGCAGAGCGAGCAAGTACAAACAGGACTGACAATTTTATGGACGCTCTTAGCCTTGGTCGCCACTATCCTTGCCAGCCGCTATTGGCAGCGCGCGCTTTGGTTTATGGGTATTGGTCTACTCGGCATCGTTGTGATTAAACTGGTCTTAGTCGATCTGTCACAGACCGAGGCGATTTGGCGCGTGATCTCGTTCATTGGTGCCGGCAGCTTAATACTATTGATTGGGTATCTTGCGCCGTTGCCGCCAGCCAACGAAGAGATAGGAAATCCCCCTCAATCGTAACGGCGCATCTGGTCAGGTAAGTAGGTCAGGTGAAATTGTCCCATGGATACATCGGGTTTGTAGTAAACTGGATCCCATGACAACAGACAATGCCAACATAGCGCCATGTCTTTTGCGCGACATTTATGAATAACAAGGTTATAAAAGCAGATGGATAAGAGAGCAAGTATTCAGTGGTTCCCTGGGCATATGAACAAAGCCCGCAACGAAATAAAAGAAATCATGCCGCAGATGGATGTGGTCATCGAGGTCATCGATGCGCGTATCCCCTATAGTAGCGAAAACCCAATGGTCGCAGCCCTACGCGGCGAAAAACCTGTGATTAAAATCCTGAATAAAGCCGATCTTGCCGATCCTGAATTGACCCAAATCTGGATGGATCATCTTGAGCAGCAAAGCCAAGTCAAAGCCATTGCCTGCGATACTGAAAAAGCCAATGACGTAAAACGCATCATCGCCATCTGTAAGCATCTCGTACCCAATAAAGTCGGTAC
The DNA here is from genome assembly GCF_001921765.1 of Psychrobacter sp. C 20.9. NCBI lineage: Bacteria > Pseudomonadati > Pseudomonadota > Gammaproteobacteria > Moraxellales > Moraxellaceae > Psychrobacter > Psychrobacter sp. C 20.9. The sequence goes on from NZ_MRYC01000005.1 coordinate 27,242, forward strand.
TGGTCGTCAAATCAAAGCGATGATTATGGGTATTCCAAATGTGGGTAAATCAACGCTGATCAATACGCTAGCAGGACGCGCTGTGGCAAAGACAGGTGACGAGCCAGCTGTAACCAAGTCGCAGCAGCTGATTAAGCTCGACGATGACATCATGCTCTATGACACGCCCGGTATGCTATGGCCGAAAGTTGAAAATGAAAACTCTGGCTATCGTCTAGCAGCGACAGGCGGTATCCGTGATACGGCATTTGATTTCGCTGATGTCGCCAGCTATACCGCTGAGTATTTGATGCACGCCTATCCTGAACTGCTAAAAACTCGCTACAAAATTGAAGATCTGCCAAAGACCGATTGGGAGTTTTTTGAAGTGGCGGGTCGTAATCGCGGCTGTGTGCGTTCGGGCAATCAAGTTGACACCTACCGCATGTCTGAGATTCTCATCAATGAGCTGCGTAGCGCGAAGATCGGGCGTATCACGCTTGAAACACCCGCTATGATTGAGGCAGAAGAAATCGTCGTCGCAGAACAGCGACTCGCTGCTGAAGAGAAGAAGAAAGCAAAAGAGGAAGAAAAACGCTTACGTCGTTTGAAAACACGGAAGAATCGTAAGTAGATTTACCAATAATATAAGTTACTATGAATCCATTAACACCCTCAGCAAAAACCATTCAAATCTACCTACCCACGGGTAACCCTCGTGGGTTGCGTGTTGCTGAAATGACCACGCGTACTGTGCGTCTGATTGAAGTGCCGCGCATTCATATTGCAGATTTTTTAAGTATGCCCGACGCCAAGCAAGTAGGCTTATACTTTCTAATTGGTGATACCGATAGCACGGACAAACCTCTACTCTATATTGGGCAAACAGGCGATTTAACCCAGCGCCTGAAAAGCCATCATAATGGTAAAGATTTTTGGACAAGGGTGTTTGTCATGCTCTCTACCAACAACACCATTACCCAGACGCATGCGCTGTATATGGAACATAAAGCCATTCAAATTGCCACAGATGTCGGGCGTTACGATTTGCAAAATGGCAATAATGGCAGCAAGCCGCATACGCCAGCACCGCTGCAAGCAGACTGCGAAGAGCTGTTTCACACATTAGATATTTTACTGTCTACCCTCGGGCAGCCAGTTTTTGAAGCAATCGGTATTGAGACTCCTAATAATAAAGCCTACCAGCCACTGATACCAGATACCCGCCAGTCTCCCCAAGACACACCAGCAGTCGTACCTGACAAGCAACCAATGCTGTTTTATTGCAAAGCCAAAGACTGTGATGCTCAAGGCTACTACGATAATGACGGTTTTGTTTTGTTAAAAGGCTCGCTCATCCGTAAAATTCATACACCATCATTTAGTAAATGGGGCATCAATAAAAAACGTGAAATGTTAGCAAACAAAATATTAATCGAACACGATGACAACACTTACAAAGTGGTCAAAAACCACTTGCTGACAACACCTAGTGGTGCAGGACAAATTGCAACAGGACGTAATGCAAATGGGTGGCTAGTCTGGAAAAACAAAGCTGGCCAGACGCTTAGCGATATTTATCGCTAGTAAATCAACCAGATAATCACCATATAGGATAAACGCTTTGCTTAAGTGTAATCAAAGCGCCCTTTACTTATTGCCAATTTTATAAGAGCCTATGACCCAATCTACCGCCATACCCGATGCTCCCTTTTCTCAACCCACTGACGCATTAGACTCTTTCGCCCCCCGCCTACTTGATTGGTTTGCCGAAAATGGTCGCCATGATTTACCTTGGCAACAGCACCACACTGATACGCCCAATCCTTATATCGTGTGGCTATCTGAAGTCATGCTCCAGCAAACGCAAGTCACCACCGTGCTGCCCTACTTTGCGCGTTTTATGGACACCTTTCCAACCGTACAAGATTTGGCCGCCGCAGAATGGGACTTGGTCGCCGAGCATTGGGCGGGGCTTGGCTATTATGCGCGCGCGCGTAATTTGCATAAAGGCGCGAAGCAGCTGGTTGCAGTAATCGAGGAGACTGGCGAGTTCCCGCAGACGCTCGCAGGTTGGGAGGCGATTTCTGGCGTTGGCCCATCGACTGCTGGGGCGATTATGGCGTTGGGCTTGCACAAGTATGGCGTCATCTGTGATGGCAATGTCAAACGCGTACTGACACGCTGGGCGGCTATTGAGGGCGATATCACCAAGTCTGCCACCACCAAGACGCTATGGGCGTTGGCAGAGCGTTTAACACCGACAGAGAACTCAGGACTGTTCGCACAAGCCATGATGGATATGGGTGCGACATTATGTACCCGTAGCAAACCTGCTTGTCTATTATGTCCGCTCCAAGCCGATTGTTTGGCACATGCTGAGGGACGCGAAACCGATTATCCCGTCAAAGCGAAAAAACAGCCCAAACCGAGTAAGTTTAGCGATGCATTGCTGATAGAAAATGAAAACGGTGAAATATTGTGGCTACAACGCCCTGATAATGGCATTTGGGGCGGATTATGGAGCTTGCCATTACAGTTCGTGGAAAAGGTTGATTGTAAAGTAAATGGCAAAGCTGCTGTTAAAAAATCGGACAAGAGTGATGATAAATCGTCAAATATGACAAGCGATGTCCGCAGTAATGAAAAAATATACGAGACAGAGTTCACCACGGCTGAGCAAATTATCAACGAATGGCTAATAAAGAATGAACTGGTAACCGAATCAGTTAGAAATACCTTATTAGATGACGCCCCTATCAAGCACTCATTGACGCATTTCCACTGGTATTTAACCCCGCGTAAATTAACCGTCGACACCTCGCAAATGCTAGAGCTCAACGAGAAGTTAGCAGCAGCTGCGATTGATTTTAAATGGCTGACCGAACAAACAGCGCAAGACAGTCTAGGATTGCCTCGTGCGATGGAAAAAGTTATTGAGCGTTAAATAGTTCTATCCAAAGATATTTTACATCTATATATGGAAGTCATCTATGAGCAAGCCTAGAAAGATTAAAGACAATCCGTCGTTTGTTAAAGTAACAAATCAAATAAAAGGTATAGAAGCTCTATACAAGATTTCTCCACTTTTAAAAGTATTCTCTCCAAAGATCAGTAAAGCCTTTGAGAGCTTCCCTGAAATTAAAGAGCAATCTAAAATCTTTGAAATACCTGATAATTTTAACGAGCGATTTTCAGAATTGGGCTGGGTTGCTTATGAATCGATGAGCTTAGAAATTATGAAGGAAGCTATTGCTAAATATGATACTGAAGGCGTAAAAGTCGCTGAGCAGTTTCTTACTGATTCATATGATGCCGATTGTCTAAAATGGGGGATACTTAGGTTTCAAGGTAATCAAGAGTTTCGACGTCGTATCCGCCTTATTGAACTTGCAAAAGAAGATTACTTAGCAAAACGCTATTATGCCTGTATTCCTCTACTACTTAGCTTACTTGACGGTATCGTGAATGATATCTCAAAGCATGTAGGTTTTTTTGCCGATTCAGCAGATATGACAGTGTGGGACTCTATGGCTGCTCATGAGACAGGATTACAAGTAGTAGCGTCTTTATTTACTAAAAGCAGAAGTAAAACTAATGAAGAAGCTCTTACTATTCCTTATCGACATGGAATTCTACACGGTAGAGAGTTAGCTTTTGATAACAAGTTAGTAGCAGCTAAGGTATGGGCAGCATTGTTTGCAACTAAAGATTGGGCAGACGCACGGATAAGCGAGAAAAACTCTGAACCAGAAGAAGAAAAGAGCTGGAGAAAAGTTTTAAAAAGCTTTTCAGACACCCAACGACAAAAAAAGCTAATAGAAAACTGGACACCACGCTCAAGCGAGAATATCACTTATCTTCCTTTTGTAGGTAAAGCAGAAGAGTTACCTTTAAACACTCCAGAACGAGCCGTAGCCGAATTCATCGAAAACTGGATAACTAGGAGGTATGGGTTACTATCAGAATCGCTTGTATATTTTGTTGATAAGCATAAAGGAAAAAAAGCAGGGTTAGCCAAAAAGGATTTTGGAAATCACATACCTTCATCATATAAGCTAATTTCTATCGAAGATAGAGCAGCAGCCATAACCCTTGTAACAGTTGAATTAAAGTTTGAAGACAACAATCAAAGGATTAGTAAAATAGTTAATGTATCCACTAATTATCTAGATAGCGAAAATAATGTCCAAGTAAGAACAGAAGATAATGGTGAGTGGAAGATCATGCAAAACTCTTTTACAAGTATCTTATACGCCTTTCACCTTCAATAGAGAAATAATAAATCTGTCTTAATGTTTACAATAAAGACAGATTTATTATTCAAAAAGAGAGCTAAGACTTAAGACTTTGGTACACGCAAACGCATTAGGCCTTCTTGCTGCACGGTGGCGACCAGTTTGCCATCTTGCCAAAACTGCCCATGGTTCAGCCCTTTTGCATTGGACGTGGTATCACTCCACATGTCATAGAGCAGCCAGTCATTCAAATCAAACTCACGGTGGAAGTGCATCGAGTGATCAATACTAGCCGCTTGCAGCCCACTGGTCATAAAGCTCACGCCATGTGACATCAGTCCAGTACCAACCAAGTAAAAATCAGACGAAAACGCCAAAAGCGCTTGCTGAATAGCCACTGGCTGATTGCCAAGCTTATGGATGCGTAGCCAGTTGGCTTGCTTAGGTTTCATCGGTTCTGGATTGATCGGATTGCGCGGTTTGACGGGCTTTATCTCGACATGACGGCGGCGCATAAACCGTGCTTTGAGCGCATCTGGTACTTTGCCCACGTACTCTTCTTTTAAATCTTGCTCTGTCAATAGATCTTCTGGCGGTGGATAGACAGGCATATCTTCTTGATACGCAAGGCCATCCTCCATCGGTGAAAACGACGCAATCATCGAAAATATCACTTGCTCAATCGGTGGCTTACCACGCACTTCTTTGTACTGAATAGCCGTCACTTCACGCGCAGATAAACTGCGACCATCACGTAGACGGCGCACTTGATAGATCACTGGTTGATTGATATCACCGCCACGCAAAAAATACCCATGTAACGAGTGACAAGGCTTGTCTTGATCTAATGTATGCGCTGCTGCCATGATCGCTTGGGCCAGTACTTGCCCGCCAAATATACGACTGCCCACATAATCATGGCTCTTACCCTCAAAGACATCGGGGGTAACCTCAATAAGCGCGATTGTAGCTAGCAGCTCATCAATCAGTTGTGAATTATCGGACATGACAATATGTTTCCTTATTTTTATCAAACACGCTCAGCATCCAAAAGTAAGCATCTAACAGTCTCGATGCCATATAGACGCTGCGCTTGAATTTAAAATAATATGAGATCGCTTGCGGAAATACACAAGAGAGACTTTAGAACAAACACACAGCCATAGCTCATCAGGCCATAGCTATCTGTTCATTTTCGATAGAAAAGGTAAATATCTTACCCAATATTGTTGGCTTTGACTAGTTACTGTCAGCTTACTCATAAGTATTGCTTAACGATTTGCGATAAAAAATCGCATCTACTTTACTCGTCCAAGCAATCTCATTCATAAAAAAACGAGATGTCTAACAACATCTCGTTTTTGACTATCATCTAAAAGTTTATGGCTTCACTGCTACCAGTACGCGAATAGAGTCCGGCACTAGCGATAAATTACCAAGCGCTTGCTCTCCTTGAGCCTTGAGCTGCTCTAGGCGCTCAATCTCTTCGGGGCGTACATTTGGATTGATGGTTTGCAAGTGCTTGAGACGTTTGATCTCACGTGACCACTGCTGACTAAAGCGCGCACTTGCTTGTTCACCAATCTCCGCGATTTGCTCACGTGCGATGTCTTCAGCCTCGTAATACCGCTGCTCGATCACATCGCCGCGCACTTTGATCACCTGACGAGCACGGTTTTTATCCAAGCGTTCCACATGCGGCATGATCATATCAGCACTGATACGAGCCGACAAGTCACTGCCCTGCTCACTGATAAAGACACGGATATTTTGCGTGGTCAATGTCGCTGGCAGATTGAGCACTTTTGGTGCGATGGCTTCGACACGGAAGTTTACTTCTAGCAATACCATCCCTTGCGGCACAGCGGCGCTTTTTAGCATAGCCACTGTGGTATTCCCAAAGGTGCTGGTACTGGCCAGCTCATAGATAGCGCGCATTAATGGATGCTCGTGCGTGATAAAATCGATATCTTCACGCTGAAGCGCTTGCTCACGCTCAAAAGTCAACGTCATACCGTCTTCATCACCAAGCGGCAAGCCATCGATATAGTCGCTGATCTCAGTGCTATCGATCGGAGCGATGACCCACGAGCCATCACGCTGGATATTATGGTCGATATTGGCAGAGGCAAAGAAGCGCTCAATGAAATGCGGCAACAAATTATTGCCATCAAAGTCACGCATGGCATCCGCAATACGTCCAGCGACACGCGGACGACACGAGTTGTACTCTAGCAGACGATCACGGCCCGCTTGTAGCTGCGCCTCTAGGCCCAAACGCGTCTGTAGCGCCTCATCAATGATGTCTTGTAAGATGGCATTGTTATCCGCAGTATCCGCGCCTTCAAGTACAGGCTTGAGCTCTTGGATATACTGCTCTTGCACGCTTTGTGCCGTTGGTGATATTTGGTTAAACATATTCAGCGCATCGTTATACCAATGGTAAAGACGCTCTTGCGCCGTGCCCTGTACGTAAGGCACATGCAGCATGATCTGCTGTGTCTGACCGATACGATCTAGACGTCCAATACGCTGCTCCAAAGTATCTGGATTGGCCGGTAAATCCCAGAGTATCAGCTGGCTTGCAAACTGGAAGTTACGACCTTCCGAGCCAATCTCTGAGCATAATAATATTTGTGCGCCTTCACTATCCGCGAAAAATGCTGCTGCTTGGTCACGCTCAAGCAGGGTCATCTGCTCAGTAAATATAGCGGTTTTGATACCTGCATGCAGACGCAATACGGCTTCTAAGCTCTCTACCGTCGCGCCACTGCGAGCGATTAATAGCACTTTTTGTTGCTTAAGCTCACCGCGTAAGATATCAACCAACCAAGAGACGCGTGGATCATCTTCTAGCCAGCCACCATCAGGTTGGTTTTCTTCGCCCCATAGCTGCTCACGCAATTTGCCATTGGTTTGATAGCTGTCTTTCCATGCGTCAGGGAGTGGCAGTGGATGCGGTTGGCTGCTACGACCATAGAACCCTTTGACACTCTCACGCGTATTGCGGAACAAAATACGACCGGTACCGTGACGATCTAATAGCTCGTTGAGCGCATAGGTACGCAGCTTGTCGTCTTCATTAATCGTGGACAGCTCATCCATACTGATGTCTAATAAATTGCTCAATGCGGTGATTTGACCGTTATTGAGCGGCTTATCCTCTATTAATACACCAGCGACTGCTGCCGTCTCCGCAAACGCTTCTTGACCATCAATGAACTCATCTAAATCATCGAAGCGATCTGGATCAAGCAGACGCAAACGGGCAAAGTGACTTTGCGCGCCAATCTGCTCTGGCGTTGCTGTCAATAGCATCACGCCTGGCGTCTCTTCTGCAAAGTCTGCCACCAGATCATATTTATCATTGCCGCCCTGCTCTTCATCCCAGTGCAGATGATGCGCCTCGTCCACAACCAATAGGTCAAATCCTGCCTCCATCGCTTGATCATACAAATCAGGATGGTCAATCAACAAGTCCATACCGGCGATGATGCACTGCTCAGTGGCAAAGACGTTTTGCTCAGGATCATGTTCTTTGATCGCAGCTGTGCGCACCAAGTCAAACAATGCAAAATTCAGATTAAAACGACGACGCAGCTCAATCATCCATTGATACTGCAAGCTGTCTGGCACCAAAATTAAAACACGCTCAGCTTTACTCGTTAGTAGCTGCTGATGGATAATCATGCCCGCTTCGATGGTTTTACCAAGGCCCACTTCATCAGCCAATAGCACACGCGGCGCGATACGCTTACCGACTTCGTGTGCGATATAGAGCTGATGCTCGATGATATCAACACGCGCACCCATCAACCCTTTGAGTGGATGGCCTGCCAACGCTGATTGCATACGCAAGATATCTTGGCGCAGCTCGTACCAATCGCCGCGCTCGATACGACCAGCGAGCAAGCGCTCAAGTGGCTTGGCTAGCGTGATATTGGCAGCAAGGCGCGTCTCCATTATTCCTTTAGAAGCAGTGCCGCCCTCGTGCTCATCGACGCCATATTTGAGCACACCCATGACTTCATCGACAGCATTGACTGTATAGCTTTTGCCATCTTGGTCATAGATCGTATCGCCAACCTTAAACACCACGCGCGATAGTGGCGCAGAGTTTTTTGCGTAGACGCGCGTCTCTTCACTTTGTGGAAATAAAATATGCACACATCGATCATCGACATCGATCACCACACCTAAGCCAAGCTCAGACTCCGTATCAGATAAATAACGTTGGCCAACGGCGAATTCAGTACTGTGCAATGAAGCAATAGAGATAGTCATAAGGCGATGTCTTTTGTACTCAGATAATTAAAAATTAGATAGCAATGGTGGCTTGTGATACTAACCAAATTAACAATGATGCAAATCATCAATAGATGCAAATCATCAATAGATGCAAACGCGATGCCATAATGTTAGTGAAACCAATAGCCAAGCCTTACCATTATATAACGTTAGCGGCTAGATGAGTGCGTTAAGTTCAATTTTCAAGAGGTGGCTTATGATACCCATGACTTTATAAGGTCTTTGGGCCCAATCATGCTCAGTAAATCCGCTCATGATATAAATTACTTTGTTTTTAAACGCTTATCACTACTTAGCCAATATTTAATGGATTCGTTTTTGACTAAAAACCCCAACGTGCTACATTAAGCCGATAACGATTCATTTGACAACTATTTCTATCTATAGGACAACAATAAATAAGGAATCATGATGCAAGCCATTTTTTTGGATAAAGGCACTTTTTCTGATGGCATTGATTTGCCCGCACCAGCAGGCATAAGCGATTACGTCACTTATAACGATACGCCAAAAAACACAGACCTCATTATTGAGCGCTGTAAAGATGCCGATATTATCATCACTAATAAAGTGCAAATTGGCGCGGAGGTGATCGCAGGCCTACCTAAGCTAAAATTGATTCAACTGACCGCCACTGGCATGAATAACGTCGATCAAGCCGCTTGCGATAAACATGGCGTAGCACTTTATAATGTGGCGGGATATGCGGTAAAAAGTGTGCCTGAGCATACCTTTATGCTCATGCTGACTGCGATGCGTGCCGGTATTCATTACCATCAAAAAGTCGCTGATGGCACATGGCTAGCAAACGGGAATTTTTGTCTGCTGGATATTCCGCTGATAGATTTGGAAGACAAGACGCTAGGCATCATTGGTATTGGCACCATTGGCAAGCGCGTGACCGAAATCGCGCGTGCATTTGGTATGACAGTTCTATGGGCGGAGCATCAAGGACGCACGCCTCGCAACGACGATTATACGGCATTTGATGAGGTGTTAGCTCGTGCAGATGTCCTCAGTTTGCATTGCCCATTGACTGAACAAACCGAGCACCTCATTAATAAAGACACATTGGCAAAAATGAGCAAGCAACCGCTCATCGTCAATGTCGCTCGTGGCGGTGTCGTCGACAGCCAAGCAGTGACCGATGCGATTAACAACGAGCAAATCATCGGTTATGCCAGTGACGTGTTTGAACAAGAACCTATCGCTGACAATGACCCACTGCTCAGTCTCAGCGATCATCCGCGCGTCATATTTAGTCCACACAATGCCTGGGGCAGCAAAAGCGCCCAAGAGACCTTGTGGCAGATATTAAGCAAGCAAGTGGCTGACTTTATCGATAACCCGCAAACGACTAACGACTGAACCGCAACCAGTCGTCTTTTATTTTGCGGTATTTGAGCATCACACGGTCGCTAAGATAGTTGTTGGTCACGTACCACGGGTAGCGATCGCCTTGCTTCGGCAGTCTGTCTTGGGCACGCCTGACATATCCAGACGATAGCGAGCCCATCACCGTATCTGCTTGGGCGTAGGCGGTAGCATTCGCCGCCTGTGCCTGTGGCAGCGCGACTTGGTAGCGATTTTTGTGCATATAACTCAACAGCCGCACCACATATTGACAAGCCAGATCAATCTTTAGCGTCCATGAGGCATTGGTATAGCCAAATAAGGCCGCCATGTTAGGCACGCCTTCGATCATGACTGCCTTATACGTCATGCGCGTACCGATATCAATGGCCTGCCCGTCGATATATACCGCTGCTCCGCCTAGCATTTGCAGCTTCAATCCGGTTGCTGTGACGATGATATTAGCCTCAAGATGCTCGCCTGATTGCAGCATAATACCGGTTTCGGTGAAGTGGTCGATCTGATCGGTGACCACTGCTGCACGATCACCGTGCAAAGACTTAAATAAGTCACTGTCTGGCACAGCGCATACGCGTTGATCCCACGGATTGTAGTCGGGCATAAAGTGCTCGACATCAACGCCGCTACCTTTTAACTCTTTTATCACGCCGCCTTTTAGCACAGCTTTCATCAGCTTGGGCGCGTGAGTAGCTAATTTATACAGCCCTTGCTGCCGCAACACGTTGCGCGCTCGCAGTACCGTATAGGCCTGCTCTTTTGATAAAGGTGAAAACTTGCCTGATAGCCAGTCGATAGCATGATCATCGCCCGGTACGCTTGCCACATAAGTGGGTGTCCGCTGTAGCATCGTGACGTGACGCGCACACTGCTCGCTGCTTTCATCTACCAGTGCCGGCAATAGCGTCATTGCAGTGGCACCGCTGCCAATAATGACCACTTTTTTGTCATTATAATCTAAATTACCCCAATGCTGCGGATGGACAATACGACCGCGGAAATCTTCTTCTCCCGCAAAATGAGGTCGATAGCCTTGCTCATAGTCGTAGTAGCCCGTAGCACCGACCACGAACTTTGCCGTCTTAACGAACACTTCTCCGCTGGTATGGTTTTTTATGGTTGCTGTCCATAACTGATCCATACTCGACCATGATATTTGCTGAACTTCATGCTCATAGCGAATATGCTCAGTAATACCAAACTCGCGCGCCGTATCAGCGATATAACGCTTGATATCGCCACCTGCTGCCAGCATTCTATAATCTAGCCACGGTCTAAAGTTATAGCCAAAGGTTAAGGCATCAGAATCAGAGCGGATACCAGGATAGGTAAATAAATCCCACGTACCGCCCAGATCGGCACGCTTTTCTAATATGGCAAAGCGCTGCGAGCCTCTTTTGTTGTTAACTGATTTGTTCTGCCTTTGTTTTTTTACACCTTTATGACCAAATAAATTTTTATGCTGTAGTTGCTGTAAGCGGCACGCCATACCGATACCCGCAATGCCCGCACCAATAATCAGCACTTCATAATCAGCAGGCTTATCCCTTTGCGAGTGTCTACGTGTGAGGCGACTTTTGATCGCCTGTTTGGTAGTAGCGATATCAAGCATATTCTCATCCTTGTGTTTGCATGATTGGCGATAGCGCTTCTATTAATCGCGAGCTTCGACTCCATATTCAGGCAGCTAATGCATCAAAATGAGCATGGACTTTCCCAGTCCATCCAAGCACCCAATACTGGATGCTTTAAGCGCAATTGCTGCGCATGTAGGTTCAGCCTTGGCGCAATCTTGAGTGCCGCGCCCTCAGCATAAATCGGGTCGCCAATCATCACGTGACCTGCATGCACCATATGTACGCGTAGTTGATGGCTGCGACCTGTCACTGGTTTTAGCATTACTCGAGTGACGGTTTGACCATTACATTGTTCGTGGGCTAATATTTCATATAGTGTTAAAGCATGCTTTGACCAGTCGTGATCGACGATGTGACGCGGCTTGGTCGTCGGCTCATAGCGTACTGGCACGGATATTTTACCCGTTGCGCCCACCTGCTCCCATTCTCCAAAGACTCTGGCTTGGTACTTTTTCTGCGGTAAGCGTTCAATAAACTGTTTACTGATATTGGTTTGGGCGGCGGCATTTTTTGCAAAAATAATTAGCCCTGACGTGTCCATGTCCAGTCGATGAATCAGTTTTACCGCTGGATTGGCACGCTCAAGCCGAGCAAGCAGACTCACTTTGAGGGTCTTGCCATCGACGCTTAACAGCCCTGCCGGTTTATCCACTACCCAAATATCATCGTCTTCGTAAACGGTAATCTCTTGCGCAAAATCCTTGAAAAACTCAAGCGGATAGGCATTTTCTTGCGCGTTGAGAGCGTCGACTTCTTCATCAGTAAAAGGCATAAACTTAACTACTTATATAAATTAAACGTAATATGGGGCTTTGGCGGCTGTTATTTTGGCACAGTAGCGCCCTATTTATTGAGAGTAAAAGTGGGATGATTCAATGTAAAAACAGACGGCTAAAAGTGCTCAAAAAGTATGTTCTAGCAAAGCAATGATCACACGTAACAGAGAAAACCCAACCTGTGTCATTCTGTTTCGATTTATTGTGCTAATCGTAATTGTTAAACAATTTAACCAGCCTGAATCTGTCAAGACTGAGCAAACATGTTAATATAATGGCACATTTTCACCATTTCTAAACGATTCTTTGACCACTTATCAGCTTATTATTAGACCAATATGACTGCTTGCTCGTGGTGACAGAATAAATAAAACAAGAGAGATAAAATTATGTCAGACCTTATTGTTAATACTACCGACACCAACTTTGACCAAGACGTGCTAGAATCAGATCTTCCTGTATTGGTAGATTTTTGGGCAACTTGGTGTGGTCCTTGTAAAGCGATTGCGCCTATTTTAGAAGATTTAGCGACTGAGTACCAAGGTAAAGTTAAGATCGTTAAAGTTGACGTGGATAACAACCCACAAGCAGCGAGCCGTTTTGGTATCCGCAACATCCCAACTTTATTTGTCTTCAAAGACGGCGAAAAAGTAGATTCAGTGATGGGTCTACAGCCAAAAGCTGAATTGGCCAAAGTATTGGACAAGCATTTATAAGCTGAATGTTCTCATTTCAAAGTTTTTTTAATCAATGAGCTAAAGCGATAAAGAAAGCCATTATCTGATAACGATAATGGCTTTTTGCTTGTTTTTTGTGCAAAAAACTTGATTATACGAATTTTTTGGCAAAATTTATTGACAACGCTATTGTGAAGACCGTATAGTCTGCTGACAAGAGAAAACCATCTGTTTTCCTAGTATCTTGTCGCTATTCTCCTCGTGTTTATCAACAAAAACACAATCGTCATTATAAACACCATTGCTAAACGAAATGACTAAACGCAATGACTGATATTGAGTTTTTGACGCAGACTCTTATGTAGCCTTTTTTATTCCTAATTCTTATGACCTTGCATCCAGCGATAGCAATGCGTCTATAAGCAGACATGCAATACCAACACTACATAAGCCATTGCGCTGTACAAATACCTTCTATCATCGTATTACTGTCGTTTTACTCACTGTCGTGACTTGTGCTGCTAATGGCATCTCTCATCTGATCAATTGCTAATGACCTATCTATGAATCTAACTGAATTAAAGAAAAAATCAATCTCTGAGCTGTTGGCTATTGCCAAGGAAATGGGTCTTGATAACATGGCGCGTAGCCGTAAACAAGACATTATCTTTGCTATCTTAAAAACCCATGCCCGCAACGGTGAAGCCATCTATGGTGACGGTGTGCTTGAGGTTCTCCCTGATGGTTTTGGCTTTTTACGCTCATCAGAAGGCTCTTATCTAGCAGGTCCTGATGACATCTATGTCAGCCCTAGCCAAATTCGCCGCTTCAGCTTAAAAACGGGCGACAGTATCGCTGGTACGATTCGCCCACCAAAAGATTCTGAGCGTTATTTTGCGCTACTAAAAGTTGGTGAAATCAACTTTGATACGCCAGATCGCTCACGTCATAAGCTGATTTTTGAGAACCTAACACCCCTATTCCCTACTGAGCAGCTAAAGCTTGAGCTTGGTAATGGTACTACTGAAGATCTGACAGGGCGTATCATTGATTTGATCGCACCAATTGGTAAAGGTCAGCGCTCTATTATTGTCGCACCGCCAAAAGCGGGTAAAACGATGTTATTGCAATCTATTGCCCAGTCCATCACTCGCAATAATCCTGAATGCTACTTAATCGTCCTGTTGATTGATGAGCGTCCAGAGGAAGTCACCGAGATGGAGCGTACCGTGCGCGGTGAAGTCGTTGCCTCTACCTTTGATGAGCCACCTCAGCGTCACGTACAAGTGGCTGAGATGGTCATCGAAAAAGCCAAACGTCTGGTCGAGCATAAGCAAGATGTGGTGATTTTATTAGACTCGATCACTCGTCTGGCACGTGCCTATAACACCGTTATACCATCATCAGGCAAAGTATTGACCGGTGGTTTGGATGCCAATGCGCTTGAGCGTCCAAAGCGTTTCTTTGGTGCTGCGCGTAATGTTGAAGAAGGTGGCAGTTTGACGATTATTGCCAGTGCGCTGATTGATACTGGTAGTAAGATGGACAGCGTGATCTTTGAGGAATTCAAAGGAACGGGCAACCAAGAAATCACCCTTGAGCGCGACTTGGCCGAAAAACGTGTCTTCCCTGCAATCAATATCAAAAAATCAGGCACACGCCGCGAAGAGCGCTTGTTGGACGAAGATAAACTACGTAAAGTCTGGATTTTACGTAAACTGCTGCAGCCGATGGATGGCGTCCAAGCTACTGAATTCTTGTTAGATCGTCTCAAAGAAGCGAAAACCAATGACGAGTTCTTTGAGCAAATGAAACGCAAATCACAGAACTAATTTACGCATATTTTTTACAAGCATGCCATTGTTTGCTTGATATAAAGACTGCCGATCGGTGGTCTTTTTTATTTCCGATTGCCAAAATACTCGCCTACCTATTTTTGCGCTAAGTACCTCATATAAGCAAGTACCTCATATAAGCAAGTACCTCATATAAGCAAGTACCCGTTTTATGATACAGTGCGGCAACATCAATTACATGTCGTTTGCAAAGTTTAGCGTTTTTACTACGACTAACTATCTACTAACCCACTATTATGGCAGGCAGTAGGAATACATTTGAAAATATCATGGACATTGTTTTTTTAAAGGTATTATATTTCAAACTTGACGAATAAATAGGTGATAATATGAAAT
Organism: Psychrobacter sp. C 20.9; assembly: GCF_001921765.1. Classification (NCBI taxonomy): domain Bacteria; kingdom Pseudomonadati; phylum Pseudomonadota; class Gammaproteobacteria; order Moraxellales; family Moraxellaceae; genus Psychrobacter; species Psychrobacter sp. C 20.9. The sequence continues at coordinate 42,420 of NZ_MRYC01000005.1, forward strand.
TTGCTAAGACGATCGCAATGACAGCAATTACTAGCTCAGCACTAATCATGACTGGTTGTAATTCATATGGTGGTATGAGCAATACCGCTAAAGGCGCAACAGCAGGTGCCGCAGCTGGCGCACTTATCAGAAGTAAAGGCGACAGCAAAGACATCGCTCGTGGTGCATTGGCTGGTGCAGCTATTGGCGGCGCTGGTGGTTATGTGCTTGATAACAACTAAAAACTTCTACACTGATATTTCTCCATTATTAAATTGAGTGATATCAACCAGAAAATAATAAAAAAGCCTGCAATTGATTGCAGGCTTTTTTATGTCAAATTTTTGCGTGGTTCGTGGTTATTGTTGTACTCATAACCCATAGGCGGAGTTGCAAAAAATAATCTTACTTTTAAAGCGCACCACTAAAGGTATCGCAAGATTGTACATTACCGCTCTCTAAGCCCCGAGTGAACCACTCAACACGCTGCTGGCTAGTACCGTGAGTGAAGTTATCAGGCGCAACCGCTCTACCACTCGCCTGTGCCAATCGATCATCGCCGATCTGACCGGCAGCATTAATAGCCTCATCAATATCGCCCGCTTCTAAAAACTGTACACGCTCTTGGTTACGCTGCGCCCAAACGCCAGCAAAGCAATCTGCCTGCAGCTCTTGTAACACTGATAACTTATTGGACTGTGCTTGGGTCACTTGCCGACGGGCTTCATTGACCTGCTGACTAATACCTAGTAGCGTCTGAACATGATGACCCACCTCATGTGCGATAACATAAGCCTGGGCAAAATCCCCCGCTTTACCTTGGTTTTCCTGAGTCCCAGAGCCTTGCTGATCCCCTGCGATACCCAGATTTTGACGCATCTCCACAAAAAAAGATGTATCTAAATAAACCGTCTGATCCCCTGGGCAGTAAAAAGGCCCTGTTGCAGCGCTAGCACCGCCACAAGCTGAATTCACCTGACCATTAAACAGAATCAATGAAGGCTCTTTATAAGTACTACCCGCTTCGTTAAATATCTGATGCCAGACCTCTTCAGTATCCGCCAGCACAACTTTGACAAACTGGGTATCTCGATCGTCACTTATCGCAGGTTCGCTGGAAGTTCCATTACTACCACCACCAGCGATTACCTGACCTGTTTGCAGCGCAGTCATAGGATTTACCCCAAATACCAGCCATAAAATACCTGCGATGATGATACCGCCGATACCACCACCTATCATTTTGCCGCCGCCCGTACTAGAGCGAACATTAGAACTGCCTCGTCTGCCTTGCCATTTCATAGTTTATTCCTCAAATATACGAGATATAGTCACTCGTATTGTTCATTATTCATGTTGTACAGTATGCCGCTCAATACGTTGATTTGATTTTTGGTTTGCTCACTCACAAGCAATTTTTCTTAATATAAATAGCGCTAATTATCATGGCCTACTTGTCCCATACTAATGGCGTACTTGTGCCTCATTAGACGAGACAATCGGCTCTAATTTTACTTAACCAAACACCATAAATACGTTAAATTACAGCCAAAAGTAGGACTGCATATTGTTCCGTAACAGTCTGATGTCATTGATTATACGTCGATTAATCGGGTTTGTTGTATTAAAAATACTATCGAACAGATGAAGTAAAATATTATTTTAAATATTATTGTTACTTAATTGTACAACCCTATTTCCATTTTCATATAAAACATATAGAATGCGTGGAAGCTGAGTAGCTGTGACTAAGACTAATTGAATTCTGAGGAACCTCGGAATTCGTCCTTTGTTGCTGCTACTGCTCATTTCATTTTTCCGGAGAAAACCTTATGAAACTTAAATTACTTGCTCTAGCTGGTATCATGACTGCAACTATGGGCCTAACTGCCTGTGACAGCAACAAAGAAAACGCTGCTGAAGATCTATCTGACGCGCAAGAAGAAGTGCAAGATGCACAAGAAGAGCTAGCTGAAGGCGCTGCTGACGGTGAAGCTATCCCTGCTGATGCTGACGCTGCTGTTGCTGACGCTGAAGCTGACATCGCTGACGCTCAAGTGGCAACTGCTACTGACGAAATGGACGCTGAAGTTCCTGTAGACGGTACTACTACTAGCGTTGACGTAGCTAGCGAAACTGATACTGCTACTGCTGATACTGCTGCTGTTGACGCTTCTGACGAAGTTGTTGTTGAAGAGCCAGCTCAGTAATTTATTGTTCATACAATAAATAAACGGTAATAAAAAAAAGAGAGCCTATGCTCTCTTTTTTTTATGCCTGCAATTTATGACAGCTAGTTACCTATAACCATACTTGGTATTTATTGGCTATACAAGATACATGCAGCGCAAGATATAGAGAATCATAATCGCAGTCACGCGCAAACATATATCAATAGTTTTACAAGGTTATAGCGAAAGCAAGCAGGCTGTCATATTCAATAACGCATTAAGTATCGAATAAACGCTCATCAACTTTCTGACGAAATTTTTGTCCTGTCTTGAAAGTCACGACGCGGCGTGCCGATACGGCGACAGGCTCTCCTGTCTTTGGATTGCGGCCTGGACGGCTGTTTTTGTCTTTAAGCTCAAAGTTGCCAAAGCCTGAAAGCTTGACCTCTTTGCCATCAATCAAACTATCTGACAGCTCATCAAAAAAGTTCTCCACCAGACAGCGACCTTCTTGGCGTGTCAGATTTAGATGACTCATTAAGTGCTCAATCATGTCAGATTTAGTTAAGGTGCTCACAGTACGACTCCTATGCTATGTCGTGATGTCGAATATCATGGTTTAGCGGTATGAGGGTTAAGTCTAATTATTATAAAGGTTTTTTGAGTAGTTTTTAATAAACTATACATTAAAATCCTTTATTAATAATGACTTAACTTATTTTACAAATAAAATGGTTATAAATAATAGTTTTTACGAATAGCAATGCTCCATAGCCTCATAACTGAAGAGGCTATAGAGCATTGGGTATTTTAAAGACTAAATATTAGCTGTCACGTAACTGGACTGCATGTTGATCCGTTAATGCCTGTACAACCTTATCAGTGGCAGTTTTTACAGCTTCATCCGATAGGGTTTGTGTAGCATCTTGCCATACAAGCGCAAACGCCAATGAGCGCTGACCAGTCGGTACTTTATCGCCTTGATACACATCAAATAGCCACAGATCAGTCAACAAATCACCTGCCGCAGCTCGTACCGTTGACTCTAAAGTCTGCAAACTGATATCACTGTCTACTAAAATAGCAATATCACGGCGCACTTGTGGGAACTTGCTAGGCGTCGTAATCGAATGCTGCTCACGAGCAAGCGTGAGTAACGGTGCCAGTGACAATTGGGCAACCCATGTCGTTGGCAGATCCAACTGCTTAGCAGTATTTGGATGTAGCTGACCCAACCAACCAACATAGATATCATCGATATATAACTCAGCGCTTTGTCCTGGATGCAGGAAGCTCAGCGCACTACACTCATAGCGAATACGGGCGCTATCGATCTGCGCTGGTAATAACTGTTCAATATCATGTTTGAGATCATAAAAATCTAGCGCACGATTTTGATAAGCCTGCTCACTCCATACATCACCCACTGCGACCAATGCAATGCTTGGGGTTTGCACCAAATCACTGATACTTTGTCCAACAAAGCTAAGACCCGTCTCAAAGAAACGTACGCGTGGCTGCTGACGATTCAAGTTATATTGCACGCAAGGCAGTAAACTTGACAGCAAGGTACGACGCATGACCGCCAAATCACTAGAGATAGGGTTTGCCAGTGCCAACACCTCTCCTAGCGCTTCATCATCAAGCAATGCTTCTAATTTTGCATCACTAAAGCTAAAGCTGATGGCTTCCATATAACCGTTATCAACCAGTGCTAGCTTCATCCCATGAGTCAAATCTGCAGTATCGTCATAATCCATGCTGACTTGCAAATATGGCAATACGCTTGGAATATTGTCATAGCCATAGATACGGGCAATTTCTTCGATGAGATCCTCGCGGATACTCATATCAAAACGGTAAGACGGCGGCTTACAAATCAATGCGTCGTTTTGCTGCTCTACCTCAAAACCTAATTGAGTTAAGATACGCACCATCTCTGATGGATTGATATCAATACCAATAACATCACGTACTTTCGCGATTGGCAATGTAATCGGTTCGCGTGCTGGCAGATGCTCAAGGTTTTCGGCCGTGACTATTTGTCCTGCTTCGCCGCCCGTGATGCTTGTGATCAAGTCACAAGCTCGTGCCAAGGCAAGTTCCGGCAATTCAAAATCGACCCCACGCTCAAAACGCTGTGATGCATCCGTATGCAATCCAAAACGGCGTGCGCGCGCAGCGATAGCCAGTGGATTAAAGAAAGCGCTTTCTACCACGATATTGGTCGTACTATCGGTGACACTGCTACGCTGACCACCCATAATGCCAGCCAGTGCCAAGGCACCTTTGTCATCAGCAATCACAAGCTCATCACCGGTTAGCGTAACTGTTTGCTCATTGAGCAAAGTAATGGTTTCATCAGGCTGTGCCAAACGCACAACGATATCACCTTCGATGGTATCGGCATCAAAAGCGTGTAGCGGTTGCCCCAATTCCATCAACACATAATTGGTCACATCGACCAAGAAGTTGTGTGAACGTAGTCCTGACTGTACCAATGCATCTTGCATCCATTTTGGAGTATCGATGCTACGATCAATATTGCTAATCGATTGCAACAGATAGCGAGGGCACGCCTCTACCGCATCAACAGTTACAGCGGGCGTTGCACCATTATCAGAAGCGACTACATTGTCAGGAATCTCTGGCAACTGTACAGGCAAGTCATTGATGACTGAAATCTCGCGAGCGATACCGCGAACGCTAAAGCAATCACCACGGTTTGGGGTGATAGAGATATCTAATATCTGATTATCTAGACCTAAATACTCACGGATATCGGTACCAACTGGTGCATCTTCAGGCAACTCAAGCAGTCCATCTATATCATCTACCAAGTCAATTTCAGAGGCGCCGCATAGCATGCCGTTTGAGGCAACACCGCGTAGCTTGCTTTTCTTAATCTTAAAACCTTTTGCCTCATCGCTTGGTAGTATCGCACCAACGGTAGCAACCGGTGCTTTCATACCGACGGTCACATTAGGTGCGCCGCAGACAATTTGCAGCGGCTCAGCGTCGCCAATATTTACCTGCGTGACACGCAGTTTGTCTGCATCAGGATGCTGCTCAACGCTGATAACTTCACCGATGACCACACCGCTAAATGCACGGGCAACTGCGTAACGGTCATCAATCTCAAGCCCTGCCATCGTCAGCTGTTCAGCCAACTGTTCGCTGGTATTTTGGGGATTTACCCATTGACGTAGCCACTGTTCGCTAATTTTCATAAATATCTCGGATCAGAATTTTATAATAAAGATGTTGGAGTAAAGCTTGGCAAATTAACTTGTTGTATTAACAAGGAGCACTTTTATATCAACAAAAGCACGTTAGCCAAATTGCTTTAAGAAGCGCACGTCATTTTGGAAAAACAAACGTAAGTCATCAATACCGTAATACAACATCGCAAAGCGCTCGATACCCATCCCAAATGCAAAGCCTGTGTATTTGTCGCTATCAATACCGCAATTGGTCAATACTTGTGGATGTACCATACCGCAGCCCATCACTTCAAGCCATTTGCCGTTATCATCTAAGATATCTACTTCTGCAGACGGCTCAGTGAATGGGAAAAATGAAGGACGGAAACGTACGGTCAGCTCTTTGGCAAAAAATGCTTCTAGAAACTCACTAATCAGACCTTTTAGCTCAGCAAAAGTGCTCGACTCTGTGACCATAAGGCCTTCTAGCTGATGGAACATCGGTGAGTGGGTTTGGTCTGAGTCGTTACGATAAACACGGCCTGGGCAAATGATGCGAATCGGTGGCTCGTTCTTTTCCATGGTACGAATCTGGACAGGACTGGTATGCGTACGCAGTAGATAATGCGCATCGAAATAGAATGTATCATGCATCGCGCGCGCAGGATGGTGCGACGGGATATTCAACGCTTCAAAGTTATAGTAATCGCTCTCAACTTCAGGGCCGGTGGCAACATTGAAGCCCGCTTGAATAAAGTACTGCTGCATACGCTGAGTAATCATCGTTACTGGATGCAGATGACCTTTTTGACCACCGCGAGCAGGAAGAGTAATATCAATGCTCTCTGCTTCTAGCTTGGCGTTGAGCGCGGCGACTTCTAACTGCTGCTGTTGATCGCTCAGCGCTTGCTGAATGCGGCTACGCACCTCGTGCAACCAGCCGCCGTAGGTTTTTTTATCATCAGCATCGAGTTTGCCCATCTGCTTTGACCAGCCCGTCAATGGGCTCTTTTTGCCAGTCAATTGCACACGCAAGTCTTGCAAGGTACGCGCATCAGTTACTTGTAGAATCAAAGCTTCAGCAGCACTCGCAAAGTCGGTAAGCTGAGCTTCATTGAGCTCGTTTAGCTCTGAAGACAAGGTCGGTAGCGCCGACAAGTCGTTGGTAGCAGCAGGGTTAGTCATAAGACGCATTATTCCTGATTTGAACGGACTATTAAGTAAGTATAGTGCTTGGTAATTGTAGGGGTTTGACCAAATATTGCAAACCATTTATCCAGTTATGTTTATATAAAAATTGATATAAATACTGTTTATAAGAATGGCTTGAGTATTTAGTCGATGACAAACGTATGTCGTATCGACAAAGCCTCGACGTCGAACAGGCGTAGAATAATTTCATATAAAAAAAGCCACCGACCAGCGGTAGCTTTTATTAATATCGTACTATTAATCAATATTAGTTCTATTCGTTTAGATGCTTACTTAGATAAATTTTATATCTACTTAATCTCTAAAGAGTAGTTAATATTTATGCTAGTTCCGCTTTTGCTTTTTCGACCAATGCTGTGAAAGTCGCTGCATCATGCATAGCGATGTCTGCTAGAACGCGACGATCGATTGCGATGTTTGCTTTTTTCATGCCATTGATAAAGCGGCTATAGCTCAAACCATTTAAGCGTGCACCAGCATTGATACGTGCGATCCAAAGACGACGGAAAGTACGTTTTTTGTTGCGACGGTCACGATAAGCATATTGACCAGCTTTGGTCACTGCCTGTACCGCTACGCGGTAAACACGTGAACGGGCACCGTAGTAGCCTTTTGCGCGTTTTAAGATTTTTTTGTGACGGCGATTTGCCTGTACACCACGTTTTACACGGGCCATAATTTACTCCAAGATTTTGTAATCACTGTTAAGCGAGTGATGATGCTGTCAAATAACAAACATCATTGTCAGATTGCAAAGTCAACTATCATTTCATCAGATAGTTTTCAATCAAAGATAGATGACAGTAGGCTATTAGATGTATGGGCACATACGACGAATGGCTGCTTCGTCAGACTTATGTACCAACTTAAGACCACGCAACTGGCGAATACGCTTAGGTGATTTCTTGGTCAAAATATGGCTTTTGAATGCTTGCTTACGTTTAAAGCCGTTTGCTGTTTTTTTGAAGCGTTTAGCGGCACCGCTTCTGGTTTTCATCTTAACTTTCATGATGATTTGCCTCTTTTTCTGTTTTAGAACCTGGTCGTCAAATAGTCATACCGAATAATCGCTATATAAATAACAACTAAACCTCTATTTGCCTCGAGGTGGGAGGCGGTATTTTAGCAGATAGTGCCTTGTTTTGCCAAGTAAAGTTTTGGTTAAGCTTTACTTGGCAATAAAGACCGTTAGCCAGCATGAGTAGCGCTACAGCGCAGCTCTTAAAAACCTCATAAAAATGGTCAATTTTCATCCAAATAGATTGAATGTCAGCTGAAGCTGTGCTTAAGTAGATACTTAAGTTACATCATAATATGAGTGTCATGAAAGCACACTCATTTATTAAGTGTATACAGCCTTTTATTTGTTCATCATTATTATGATTCTGCCAACCTATCGCATGATAAGTAGCATAATTGTTTGCCACCACTTTAGGAGATAGTGTGTCAAAGCAAGAGTTGGTATTTGAGGATTATTTATTTGTTTTTGAGACAGTGATGCGCGTGCGTCATACCGAAATCGACTTGGGACAGCATGTGACCATCGAATCTCTGACCGCCCTTCTGTCCGAAGCGCGACTAAGGTTTCTACAGGCTAAAGGTATTAAAGAAATCAATTCAGATAAACAGGGCTTGATTATTGATACATTGCAGTTGGTTATTTTGAGTCGTATACGAGTATGCGAAGAGCTTTTGTTTGAAGTCGGTGTTGAGCCAATATATGATAATGGCGGTAATATAGTGATAAAAGTTACCCGTATGCACACGGGCGAAACGGTCGTAAAAGCACGGCAGCATTTTAGAAATTATGATTTTAATCTCAATAAAGTGATTAAGCTCGATAACACGACCAAAGAGGCTCTATATCCTCATTTATTTAGGCTGTAAAATAGCGAGTCAATATCACCTTTCTCATTTTAATGCTCGCGCAGCTTTCATATGACATCATATTTCAGAGCATTTTAGACAATCTCCTCGCTCTCATCATAACTCGCTCCAATCATAAGTAGTATAATTACTTATTGATATTTTTACTCTCTAACTATAAGACGACACATACATTATGACTCTACCTGCTTGGCTGACTTCCATAACTTTTAATGCTGATGGTTTGATTCCTGCAATTGCTCAAGATCACAAGTCAGGCCGTATTTTGATGATGGCTTGGATGAATGCAGACGCATTACAGCTCACCGCACAAACGCAGACCGCGGTTTATTTTTCGCGTTCGCGTGGCAAATTGTGGCACAAAGGCGAATCATCAGGTCATACGCAAACCGTCCACGACATTCGTCTAGACTGTGACGCAGACGTGATTGTGCTAAGCGTGACTCAAGCGGGCGGTATTGCTTGTCATACAGGCCGTGAGTCTTGTTTTTATCAGCGTTTAGATCTATCAGGCCAAACACCTGAATGGCAGACAGTCGATAAAGTATTGAAAGACCCTGCGGATATTTATCATTCTGATAAATCTGCTAGCACCAATGCTGAAAACGAAAATGCTAGCGCGACCATCGACTCTAATAACACTCAAGCGCAAGTCGATAAAGGCTCTGTGCTACAACAGCTCGATCAGGTATTGGCAGAGCGCAAACAAGCCGATGCCGACAGCTCTTATGTCGCCAGCCTATACGCCAAAGGCTTGAATAAAATATTAGAAAAAGTCGGTGAAGAGAGTACAGAGAGCATCATTGCTGCCAAAGATTTTGCTCACTGTGATGAAAATAAAGACAAAGCTGCTTTTGAGGCGGCGCGCCACGAGCTGATCTATGAAGTGGCAGATGTCTGGTTCCATACTTTAGTCGGACTGGCATGGTTTGACATAGAGTCAGACGCTGTACTAAATGAGCTAGGTAGACGGTTTGGCTTATCAGGTATCGACGAAAAAGCGGCTAGATAGTTATTAAGATACAAAAAAAAGCATCGACCCTGTTTGATTATTGTTGATTTCACCTATTTGTAATAACTGCGGGTTATAATATAGCTCTGTTTTATCTCGCATTATATGTGATGCTTTTTTTGATACATAAACCTTTTATCAACGCAAAGCTGGCTTTATCAACACAAAGCAGACATATAAAGACTGAAAACCAAATCACAAAAACAGGTCACAAAACCAAGTCACAAGGATACCATTATGGGTAGTTTTTCTATTACGCATTGGCTGATACTATTGGTCGTCGTCGTTGTCGTGTTTGGCACTGCAAAACTAAAAAACGCTGGCAAAGATTTGGGCGGTGCGGTTAAAGGCTTTAAAGAAGCGGTCAAAGATGAAAATACAGAGCATGCCAAAAAACGCGTGGTGCTTGACCATGATGGCACGGCCCATACCGACGAGCGCCCAGCAACCACTAAGGTTGATGACAAGCATAATGTATAGCATCTAGACAGTGACATCGGACCATTATGTTTGATATCGGGTTTTCTGAACTACTTCTCTTTGGCGTAATCGCCCTAATCGTCTTGGGCCCAGAAAAACTGCCACAGGCAGCGCGTACGGCTGGGCAATGGTATGCCAAAATTCGCCGCACCGTCTCCACATTACAGTCTGAAATAGAGGCCGAGCTAGACTTGGCTGAGACACGCCAACAAATGCAAAAAGAACTTGCCAAAATTCGTCAAACCGAAGCCGATATGAGGCGCGAGATGGCAGAGATGCGCGGCAATATGAAAGCCTTTGAAAGCTCACAAAACCATTCTCTAAAAGCATCAAATGAAGCGGTCGCGAATGATAGAGATAACAAAGCTGACGACACAAAAAATCATCAGCAATCAGCCATACCAAAAGCATTCGACTACTCTTACGCAACTGACGAGCCACAAGATACTTTAGAGAAAGGTCAGTTATCAAAGCGCGGTAACAGCAACGATGATAGCGATATGGCCGCGCCCGTTACTCAAATCCTTAATACCCGACCGTGGGAAAATATGTGGTTCCGTTTGGGTGCTTACGATAAAGCACGTCGCCTCCCAATGCCACCTTATCTACCGAACTATAAAGCCGATACCTTACTAAATAGCTCGGTAAGTACGCAGACTTCTGATAATAAGCAGGGGACTGACTGATGCAACTACTCAAACGAAAAAAAAGCCGCCAAGAAAAACTCACTGATTCAGATATTCCTGCTTTAAATGGCATTAATCAAGACGATAAAGCAACAACTGATAGCACTCAAAATGAATCATCAGAGGATGTTTTAAGCGCATTGGGCGACATGCCTATCACTGAGCATTTGATTGAGCTACGCCGCCATTTAATTAAAATATGCGTGGCTGTCTTGATCATCTTTTTGGGTTTGGTCGGTTACTCACGTGAGCTGTATAACTTTTTATCAGATCCGTTGGTGGCGCAATTACCTGCTAATTCGACCATGATTGCCACAGATATCACCTCGAACTTTATGGCACCGATACGTCTGACGGTCTTCGTCGCCGCCTTTTTGGCGATGCCTTATATTCTGTATCAGATATGGTCGTTTGTCGCACCAGGGTTATATAAAAAAGAAAAGAAAATCGCTATCCCAGTGCTGCTGTCTTCTATATTTTTGTTTTATGCAGGTGTGGCTTTTTCTTACTTTATTGTGCTCAAAGGGGTCTTAAAATTCTTTATTATGTTTGCCCCGCAAAACGTACTACCCATGACGGATATCGACAGCTATCTCAGTTTTGCCTTAAAATTATTTATGGTATTCGGCTTAACGTTTGAGATTCCAGTTGTTACTTTACTATTGATATTGGCAGGTATTGTCTCCATTCAGAGTCTAGAAGAAAAGCGTCGTTATATTATTGTGGGCTGTTTTGCTGTGGCTGCTGTGGTCACGCCGCCCGATGGCGTATCGATGCTCATGCTAGCGATTCCGATGTGGTTGTTGTTTGAGCTTGGTTTGTTTTTGGCGAAGATTTTAATCAAAGAAGAACCTAGCACTGACCTGATACCAACCGTCAAAGAATAAAGCATTTACCCGTCTGACTTATCTTGTTTTCTTCTTGCCCCGCGCGTAAGCTTAGTGCTTATTGTCACGATTGAGTACCACCATCTATAAGCCATTGTTGATCCAGTGGCTTTTTTTGCCCCTTGTGTTTTTAATCACTTTTTGTATTTAGGTAGCTTTATTATGTCCGCATCGATGCCAGCTTATATGAGCGATCCCACTGACGAGCAGCTCGCCGCGCTGAATATGGCGATGGATCACAAATCATTTAAAGTGGTGGCGTATGCAGGCGCCGGTAAGACCACGACACTCAAGCTAATCGGTGAGCGCTTGCGGGGTCGCGGACTGTATCTGGCTTTTAACAAAGCGATTGCCAATGATGCACGGCAGAAGTTTCCGCCGCATGTAGAGTGCCGTACTTTTCATTCACTTGCGTACCGTCATGTGGCTCGTGATATCACTGCCAAGCTGTCGCTGCCGCGCTTTTCACCTAAGCGTCTCGGTGATGATTTGGGCTTGCAGCCTGTACAAGTGCGTCGGCAAATGGATGGGGTTAATAAATACATTACGCTGACACCAGCACGGTTGTCTCGATTCGTCAGTGACGCAGTGAGTAATTTTTGTAGTACACATGCCAGCTACCCTGCGCCAAGGCACATCCTGTTTCCAAGCTGGCTCGATGATTCAGACGCCGAGCAATTACGCGAGATGCTCTACCCTGCCGTTGAGCAGCGCTGGCTACAGTCGATCGATGCGCGTCATCCTGCGGGCATCGGGCATGATATTTATCTCAAGCTGTGGGCATTGTCCAAGCCGAGCATCCCTGCGGACTTTATTTTGTTCGACGAAGCGCAAGATGCTGATCCATTGATGATGGGTATCTTGACCCAGCAGTCGAAACAAGTCATCTATGTGGGCGATGCGCACCAGCAGATTTATGAATGGCGCGGCGCCGTAAACGCGATGAAAAAGCTGCCGCTACCGCAGACGTTATTAACGCAGTCTTTTCGCTTTGGTGAACCGATTGCAGAAGTGGCCAATACTCTATTAAAAGCACTACAAGAAGACGTGCCACTAAAAGGCAATCCGAATAAGCAGTCCTCTACCGATAAGGGAATGGTACATAGTAAAAAAGATGCTATTCTCTGCCGTACCAATGCCGCCGCCATGTCGCAATTATTGACAGGGTTAAAGCACGGGCATCGCGTAGCGCTACAAGCAGATACTGATCGCATGCTCAAATTCTGCCAAGCAGCGGAGAACTTAAAAAATGGCAGATCGGCTTACGGGGTGCCCGAGCTGGCTTATTTCTATAATTGGGGTGATGTACAAGAGTATGCTGAAACCAACGAGGGTAGCGATCTCAAAACACTAGTCAAACTGGTCGATGATCATGGGACTAATGTATTAAGCCAAGCGGTCAACAGTCTTACCAGTATCGAAAATGCGGATTACGTTATCTCTACCGCTCATAAAGCCAAAGGGCTTGAGTGGGGTAAAGTACAACTAGATGATGATTTTTACTACGATGTGACGACCAATGCGGTCAAGATAAGTCCAGAAGAGCTGCGCTTGCTTTATGTTGCTTGTACCCGTGCCCAGAGTAATCTAGATATCCACAATATTAAAGACTTGATTTCTGGATTACAGACAGGGAAAAAAGTGATTTTTGGGTCTTAGCAATGAGTATTAACTTCATAAATTTTACTCAATGCGAATACTTACTTAAAAAGCTGTTTTGATTATTCATTATTTCCATTTTTGTCCAAATCTTGTCGCTATTATCATCAACTACGAAATTAAAACCTTCTAGCTTTACCATAATTAATATCTTAGTGATATTAAAAGCTTCGTTCTGATAAAGGCGTCTAATTTCAACGCAAAATGAAAATTCCGGCTCACTGCCTAAGTGACTCGCAACTTCTAGCTTTTCAGAACTATCATATTCTTTAAGGTAGCCTTCGTAAGGATAAATCTGAATTAAATAACCGTTCTTTGATGGCACGTAATAAGTGTTCCCAATAACTTCTGAAAATTCCATAAAAGCTTTTTCAACTTTATCAATTTCTGTGTTAGCAAAATGTAAAACAATACTTTCAGCCATAATCTGTATACTCATAACATTTTAATTTAAGCAAAATTTCTATCCATTACCCTTTCAAAACACTGACTCAAACCAACATAAATAAATTAAGATACGCTATCATATACCTTACTAATTTATACCTATATGCCCTTAATGTCTCCTTCAAAAAACTTATTCCAAAATCCAGTCCGACTCCTCGCCCCGATGGAAGGCTTAACCGATCCTTTGATGCGCCAGATCTTAACGCAGATTGCGACGGATTTAGGGCGTCCTTATGATTGGTCAGTGAGCGAGTTTATTCGTATCACTCAGCATGTCTTGCCAGCCCATGTGTTTTATAAATACGTACCCGAGCTACATCATGATGCCAAAACGGCTTCTGGTACGCCCATTCATGTGCAGCTTTTGGGTAGCGACGCGCAGCTGATGGCAGAAAACGCCACTTATGCTTGCGAGCTTGGCGCGCCTGCCATTGATATCAATTTTGGCTGTCCTGCTAAGACAGTTAATAGCCATCGCGGCGGCTCGGTGCTACTTGATGAACCCGAAACCATGTATCAGATTATCAGTGCGGTACGTAAAGCGGTACCCGCGCATACTCCTGTGTCGGCCAAGATTCGCTTGGGCTATACCAACACCTCACGGATGGATGACATTCGCGGTGCAATTGCTGCAAGTGGCGCTGACTGGTTGACCATCCATGCACGCACCAAAACCCAAGGCTATAAGCCGCCTGCTTATTGGGACAAAATTCAAAGCTTTAATGCACTTGATATTCCTGTGATTGCCAATGGAGAAATATGGACAGCAGCGCAAGCAAGTGACTGTATGACGCAATCAGCAACGCATCATTTGATGCTTGGGCGCGGCGCAGTGACACGACCTGATTTGGTTGCACAAGTTGACAATGACACTGAAAACAGTACTGACAGCGTAGAGAATACGGCAACCTTGTTATGGCAAGACTTGATTGCGCATCAAATTAAGTTTTTGGAAGGTGAGGCAAAGAACGATGTGGTATTGGTTGGGCGTTATAAGCAGTGGCTGGGTATGCTCACCAAAGGCTATGCTGAGGCGCAAACAGTGTGGGAGAGTATCAAGCGAGAGAAAAACAAAGCGGTGATCATCAATGCACTACAAGCAAGCGTACAATAATAATCACCTGATCATATGTGGTCTACTTGGTAAATATAGACGGGTAACGCTATACACTGACTCGTATCGCCAGATAAAACAGCATCAGACAGCATGCCATGGATAGCACCCAGAGAATAGAGCGAAACGTCGATAAGTTGGTGATATAAGCGGTGCAATAACCAATTCGAATGATCACATACAGCCATGCCAACACATTAATGATCGATTGTGGTACAAAGAACAGCATGGCCACCAACACGGCCGCCAAAAACACTGGCAGAGTTTCATAGCTATTTTGCTGCGCAGCATTGGCACGTGCAGCCATTCCAGTTGTGTGCTGAAAAAAATCGCGAGGATGTGCATTATTTCTGACCCTAAAGCCGCCAGATACTTTTGCCACTATTGATACCGCCCATGGCAGTAAGCTCGCTACCACCATCGCCCAGATGGCAGACGCAACTTTATCAGAAACCAAGTCAAAAAATGCACTGATCATCGTATAAATCCTTAGCCTGCAATCACTTCAAAATCATGGGTAATATTGACCCCACCTGCGACTAGCATGCGACTGGCTGAGCAGTACTTCTCTGCTGATAGATGAATGGCCTTTTCGACCTGTTTGTCTTTAATGTCTTGACCAGTAACCACAAAATGCAGGTGAATATCGGTGTAAACGGCTGGTGTGGTTTCGGCACGTTGCGCAGTTAGCTCACAACGCACATCCGTCACTGCTTGACGTGATTTTTGGAGGATTGACACCACATCGTAGCTGGCACAACCACCCAGTCCTAGTAAGACTAGCTCCATTGGGCTTGAGCCTTTTTCTTTGTCCGCATCGATTTGTACATTGTGTCCTGATGGTGACACGCCCATGAACGCTTTGTTCTCTTGCCATGTAACGCTTGCTTTTGATTCTGACATTGTAAATGTTCCTTACTGTAATTGGCATAAGCCTATTTTTATTGTTTGAAATATATGCAGCTTTGCTAGTGTAGCATAAGCCAAAGCAAGATTTGATAAAGCCATTGTTTGGCTATGGTGTCGTGAGAAAACAATTTCTTGGTTTTACTCTCTTCTTCAATAAATGATTTGAGCACTATGAAGCTATCGTTACTCGCATCGATATTTATCAAATTTTTATTTGAAAAACCTACAAAAGTCTGTTTATAAATAATTGATTTTAAAAGGTAAAACTCGTGAAACATTTTATAGCAAAATACTGTTACACATTCTGCTTGTTTCTTGGTTTAATGACGGTAATGAATCTTGTTTTTAGCTGATATTGATAACCATCACCTTATAATAATTATGATTGCTATCGCAGTATCAGATGAAAACAGGCTATTTTTAAACAAATTAAAAAGGTTTAGTCATGATAGATGCAGACGGCTTTCGCGCCAATGTCGGCATCATCTTGGCAAATACACAAGGGCAGGTTCTGTGGGCAAAACGTATTGGTCACAACGCTTGGCAATTTCCGCAGGGTGGTATCGACCGCGGGGAGACGCCGATGGATGCAATGTATCGCGAGCTCTGGGAAGAGGTCGGTTTACACCCGCGTCATGTGGACTTATTGGCAGTCACTCAAGACTGGCTGCGCTATCGTCTGCCAAAACGTTACGTACGCCATGGCCAGCACCCCTTATGTATTGGGCAAAAACAAAAATGGTTTTTGCTACGCTTAGATGAGCCGAATACCCAACATATCCGCTTTGATGAAGGGAAACCTGAATTTGACCATTGGCAATGGGTCAGCTACTGGTATCCACTCGGACAAGTGATTCACTTCAAACGAGGCGTGTATCGTCGCGCCCTACAAGAGCTGGTACGTGAGCTACCCTTAAAGCAAGAGCTGATCTTGCCTGAGCAAAGCAATCATTTGATTCAGTCTTAATCAGTAAAACGTACTTTTATTGTTTGTCATATTACAAAAAGCCTGTATCCAGTGATGCAGGCTTTTTTGTGTGAATGGTTTTAATAATGATGTATAGGTTCTCGTGAAATCAGTAGAAGTTATCACTGACATTGAATAATAAGTTTTTACTCACTAGCCACTGAATGTGGATACTCTCGACTGACAATGTGAGCGGTGATCTCTGAATCTACCCCGCCATTTTTGCTCAAGGTCAAAATACTCTGGGTTCGTGTTCCATAAGTAGGCTTGCTGGTGTCAGCATTGCCAAAGCTCACAGGCTCAATATAGACAGAGGATAAGGTCTGTTCAAGCTCAGTGCTCATCCCTGTATCTGGCAACTGATCATCCGGTGCCTTGGTATTATCTGACAGCACATTGAATGCAGCTGCTTGCCAGTAGGCAGCCGCGCTGTCCTCGGCAATCAATGGCAACACCTCTTGGCGTAAACGCCCACGCAACCGCTCAGTCTTAAACCAGCTATCCTCTGGCTGACCGTTTGAAATCACATGCAATCCTGTATGTAGCGGCGTGGGGGCATGACCGCGATTATTAACAATGACTGCTTGCCTAGCGTCACCAATAATCAGATTGAAACCCGCATAAGCTTGTAATTCAATCTGTCGTGCAAACGCCATCGGACTGAGCGTACTGGTCAAAAAACGCGTTACCAACTCACCACGTGAACGTTCATTGGCACTTGCCTGCACACCGTCCCGAAAGTTCAATACGGCCGCCCAGCGACCATTTTGCTGATAAATAGTGTCATCCTCGCCTACTGTATCTGTTAGCGACTGCTGATGAATACCTAGCCATGTACCGCCACTTTGCTTATCACGCCCTGCATAAATCGGCTGATCAGACCATTGATGCAGCTTCTCTGTCGGACGCTGCAAAAACTCATCGCGATTAGACAATAGCACTAATGGCAGCTCGTCAAACAACTGCCAAGCAATGGCGACAATACACATAATATTCCTTTGATAAACGTTTATGGGGCGCGAGATTTTTGGTAAAAATAAACATCATCACTTAAAACTGATTTGCTCAGCAAGGATCATCTATCGATCACCACTCAATATCTTATTGGCAGGGTAACTGATTTGGGATGTTGTACGTATCACCTGTGACTGTTTACTCGGCACGTTAAACTCCCACGCTACCATACCTTGATTGTCATTCCAATTACGCTCGGTGACAGGCGGCGTGTGGGTAACGGCGACTTTGAGACTGTCATCACGACTGATAGGCTCGCTCCCCAATACTTGCAGGCGCACAGTGCGGTTATGCTGATTGGTAAATTCATAGGCTTGGGTGGTTGTTAGAGTTTGGGTGCGGTTGAGCACGCCTTTTTCCCCTTGCTTGTCTTCATTGATTAGCGCTTTGACCATCATGCTAGGATCACGACCAAAACCAATCCCCTGCTCTTTTAGCATTTGATAGTTATAGCGCGATTGTCCAACATAGTTGTCATCACGGTACAGCTGTAGTGAGCCGTCCACCCACTCTGGCGTCAGGAACGGCGCTGATGCATACCAATAGGCGGCCGTCTCAACGCTCGGGGTACTACGAACCCACAGCTTACTGCTGCCAGACTGCTCGCCAATGACAGTACGCACTCGCCTGCCACCACTGGGTATCGTCACTCGCTGCGGCAAGCGATATTCAATAATACCGTTTTTATTTTGGCTACTGACCGTAAAGTTCGGCAGTGGTGCCATATTTGGTGCTCTAGAATCGTCGCTATAACCTTCTCTGGCAGATACTACGACAGGCGTGTTATCCGACATAGGTATTGCATACTCAACATTTTGGTTTTCTTCATAAAGTGATAGGCGCGGCACATGAGGCAGTCGTCCTGTCGCGCGCTGGTTGGGGTTGGCTGTACTGAGAGTGACAGGAACGTTGGTCCAATTCTCGCCCGTTTGTTGGGCGATAATCGCAGAAGCGGTGATATTTAGCTGCTCGCTATTGGTGTTGAGACGCGCCTGATACGTAGGCTCCCACCCTGCGCCTTGCACTTGATAGTGCAATTTTAGCGTACTTGGCGAACGACTGGCAGTGCGTACACTCACTTGGGTCACATTACTCGCCGTTGACGTGACACTGCTTGCCATCATCTGATTTAGTGTATCTTGGGCGCTTGCTTGGCGCTGCTCCATCTCAATAATACTTTGGTTAATACGGGTCGCCTGCGCCTCTATATCGCGTGCGTTACTAGCAATCGTACTCGCCGTGTTGACTTGCGTGGCCTTAGTCAAATTTTGCAAATAGGCTTTTGCTAAGCGCGCCGCTTCTAATTCCGCATTAATACTAGCTAAAGTATTTTGCTGTGTTTGTACCTCGGCATCGCCTTGATATTGGCACTGGATTGCTTGCTCTCCTGTTAACTCTTCAATGCTGATTTCACCAATATTGACACCACCTATTGCCTGCACGCTGAGACTGTCTTTATCCATATAAGGTGATAGGCACGAAAATACCACGGTTTGCTCACCGCTACCAGTAATGGGCAATGAGCGTGTCACACTCGCCAGCCCTTGATAGACAGTCACTTGCTCGATACTACTCGTTGCTGCTTGGGCGACGGGTAAGCCTAATACCGTACTGCCCCCAAGCACAAGTGGCAAAACCATAAGGCGCGATCGTTGCGAGCGCCGTGATAAGGTGCGAGCAGGAGCCGTTAGGCCAGACCACTGTGTTCGGTATGCGTTCATATATCTTTCCTTGGGGGTGTGATTAATCATGGCGTCAGCGTAATCTGTTCATGAGATACGTATGTGAAATAATGTCTATTCTATAGGCATTACCGTAGACGTTTTGTCAGTCTTTGGCAATAAATGCTTTTGTTCGTTGTGCTATTTTGATAATAACGGCTCTTTTTTTGCTACCAGTCTGTCAATTGCACCAATTTTTTATCTCCTTCCCCGTTATGGTGCGTTCTATTAACAAACGTGCACTAAATTAACGAAAATAATAGAAAATATTTTTTTATTGCTCAAATATTATACGATTATTGGCATTTTTGAGTTGGCACGGAACTTGAACGCTTAATAACTGTTCAGGAGCCATACTTTATCTTTTGTGTCTATTTAGGAGATGTCCATGTTTTCGTTACCCACTTTAGTCAATCCTCAGTTTGTTGACGCTCACCTACACGGCAAAATCAAATCACGCTTCTCGTTACTAGCGATTGCCGTCATTGGCAGCCTGAGTCTTACTGCTTGTCAAAAGCCTGCCGAAACTGCGACATCGACAGAGACAACAACCGAAACCACGACAGAAACAACAACCACTCCTGCCGCTGATGGCGACACGATCAAAGTAGGCATCTTACACTCGCTATCTGGCACCATGGCCATCTCTGAAACCTCGCTAAAAGATACCGCACTCATGACCATTGACGAAATCAATGCCAATGGCGGCGTGCTCGGTAAGCAGCTAGAGCCTGTGGTGGTGGACCCTGCCTCTGACTGGCCCTTGTTTGCCGAAAAAGCGCGTCAGCTGCTTACTCAAGACAAAGTCGATGTGATTTTTGGTGGTTGGACCTCGGTCTCGCGCAAGTCTGTCTTGCCCGTGGTTGAAGAGCTCAACGGCTTGATGTTTTATCCCGTTCAGTATGAAGGACAAGAGCAATCAGAAAACATCTTTTATACTGGCGCGGCGCCCAACCAGCAGGCCATTCCAGCGGTAGAGTATTTGATGAGTGAAGAAGGCGGCGGTGCAGAGCGCTTTGTATTACTGGGTACCGATTACGTCTATCCACGAACTACCAACCAGATTCTAAAGGCATTTTTGAAATCAAAAGGCGTGGCTGATGAAGACATCATGGAAGAGTACACGCCATTTGGTTTTAGCAACTATCAAACCATCGTCTCGAATATTAAGAAATTCTCAACAGGCAAAAAGACGGCAGTGATCTCTACCATCAATGGCGACTCAAACGTGCCATTCTATCGTGAGCTTGCCAACCAAGGCATCAAAGCCTCGGATATTCCCGTCATGGCATTCTCAGTTGGCGAAGAAGAGCTGCGCGGTATCGATACCAGCTTGCTACAAGGACACTTGGCGGCATGGAATTACTTTATGTCGATCAAAAATCCCGTCAATAGCGATTTTACCAAACGCTATAAGCAGTACGCCTTGGACAAAAACCTGCCGAATGCCGACAAGGTTGTGACCAACGATCCTATGGAAGCCACTTATGTGGGTATCAATATGTGGAAACAGGCAGTGGAAGATGCTGGCACCACCGATGTTGATAAAGTACGTATTAGCATGGCTGGACAGACATTCGATGCGCCCTCTGGCTACACCCTCAAGATGGATGAAGAAAACCATCACTTATGGAAGCCTGTCATGATTGGTCAAATTCGCGCCGATGGTCAGTTTGATACGATTTTTAAAACGCCAGAGGTCATCCGAGCGCAGCCATGGAGCGAGTATATCCCGAAATAAATGGCTCCCTCAATAAATAGGTGCTGAAAAGCGCATGGTGGTAGCAAGTATGAATAGTAGACAAATAGTCCATATCAATGAACGAGCCACCGCCTACTCGCTATCTTGAAGTTCAGCACTTATTCTCAAAATTTTAAGTACCTCCAAACCTTATCACGGCTTCTATGACTTACTGCGTTAAGTAATAGAGGACAAGGATTTGTTGTCTGTAAAAACAGGGAGCCGCACATGCAGCACCATACTTTACGCCCATTGTTGGGGCAGATATTATCCAAAAACAATAATGATCAGCAAGCATTAGCAAAGACATATGCGGCTAGGATCTCAATGGTTGTGCCGCGACGGCTGCTGGTATTAATTGCCTTACTGTTAGCGGCCTTCACCACCATCGTTCATGCAGATGACGATGCTCAATCGGTAAATATCGCCACTGTGACCTCAGAGTCGATGACCGATGGTAGTGACACGCTGCGTACCAATAATGAGCAGTCATTGACTACCCCGACACAGCCTACGACGGCAGTATCAGGCGATGCTATTCAACAATTTGTGGCGGGCGATTTTAGTCAGCGCCAAGCCATGCTAAGTGCTTGGCCAGGATCGGTTGAGAGTTTGGACAATCTTGTCGAGTTGATTGCCAATGATGAGCTGTATCAAGGCAACCGTGGGCAAACGTATTTGCTCAATGCAGAGGATCAACTCTTCACATATCCCGACAAAACCGAAACGTCCGATTGGCCAAGCGATTTGTCCCAAGTCACCTTGACCAATACCTTACGCTCGGCGCTTATCTTTGGACAAGCCAAGGTAAAGCTCGAATCTGACAAGCCAGCACAGCGCTTGCAGGCTGTGGAGATTTTGGCAGATAACATTGACCAAGTCGATCCAGCCATTATCACAGCCGCTGCCGCAAATGAGGACAATGCCAACGTTCAAAAAGCACTAACGGCTCTACAGGCTCGTATTGATTTCAAAAATGGCGATTTACCCACTCAGATTGAGGCTGTGAACCTACTTGCTGATAGCGATAATCCGCAGGTATTGGTTGATCTTGAATCTGCCCTTGCATCTGACGACTTGGATCCCACGCTTGAGGCGGCGCTCAGTGATGCCAGAGATAGCGTGGCACGCCGTATTGAGATAAGCACATGGACAGGTCATATTTTCACTGGCATGAGTACCGCCAGCATTTTATTGCTCGCAGCACTTGGCCTTGCGATTACTTTTGGTTTGCTTGGCGTGATTAATATGGCGCATGGTGAGCTAATTATGATTGGTGCGTATACCACTTATATGGTGCAAAATTTATTTAAAGCTTATTTGCCAGATATGGCGGGCTGGTATTTGCTTGCTGCTATTCCCGCTGCATTTTTGGTCAGTGCCATCATCGGTATGATTATTGAGCGCATTGTCATTCGTCCGCTATATGGTCGTGAGCTGGAGACGCTATTGGCAACCTTTGGCGTGAGTCTAATCTTAATGCAATTGGTACGGATGATTTTTGGCGCGCAAAACGTTGAAGTCAGCAATGTGGCGTGGCTCAGCGGTGCCTATCAAGTGTCATCAAGTTTGGTACTGCCTTATAACCGTATTGCCATCATCGTATTTACCGTCATTGTCGTGGCGCTACTGGTGTACTTGCTCAACAAAACCCGCTTTGGATTATTTATACGCGCCGTCACTCAAAACCGTCAAATGGCACGTGCCGTTGGTATCCCTTCTGCGCGCATCGATATGATGGCATTTGGTTTGGGCTCTGGACTGGCTGGTATGGCTGGTTGTGCGCTTGCTCAAGTGGGCAACGTGAGTCCTGATCTGGGTCAGACGTATATTATCGATACCTTTTTGGTCGTCGTCGTTGGCGGGGTCGGACAAGTATGGGGCGCGGTTTTGGCCGCCTTGGGATTGGGTGTCAGTGGCACGGTGCTTGAGATTGGTATCGGTGCGGTATTGGCCAAGATTGTGTTGTTGGTTCTTGTGATTCTGTTCATTCAGAAGCGGCCACAAGGTTTATTTGCCCTCAAAGGCCGCTTTGTCGAATAAGGAGACTCTTATGATACTGACCAAATTACTGTCTGATACAAGGCGTAGCGCCATTTTAATCGGTTTGTGCTTTGCGGTGCTATTGATACTCCCTTGGCTGCACTTAATGCCAGAGACGTCACCCTTTCACCTATCCGCCTACTGGATTACCCTGATTGGCAAAATCATGGCACTGGCAATGGTGGCCTTGGCACTAGATCTGGTCTGGGGCTACGCTGGTATTTTGAGCTTGGGGCATGGTTTATATTTTGCGCTGGGTGGTTATGCGTTTGGCATGTACTTAACGCGTGAGACTGCTGGCGATGGCTTGCCTGATTTTATGCGTTTTTTGAGCTGGACTGAGATGCCTTGGTATTGGGCCGGCACGCAGCATTTTTGGTGGGCGATGGCATTGGTGGTTTTGGTGCCAGGTGTGATTGCCTTTATCTTTGGTTTTTTTGCTTTCCGCTCAAAAATCAAAGGTGTTTATTTTTCTATCATCACTCAGGCCATGGTCTATGCCGCCGCCCTGCTATTCTTCCGTAACGAGACCGGCTTTGGTGGCAATAATGGCTTCACGGGCTTTACTACCCTCTTAGGTTATGACATTACTGCTGCCTCAACCCGTTCTATGCTGTGTTTTGTTACCGCCTTGTCATTACTCCTCTCT
The DNA here is from genome assembly GCF_001921765.1 of Psychrobacter sp. C 20.9. Lineage (NCBI taxonomy): Bacteria > Pseudomonadati > Pseudomonadota > Gammaproteobacteria > Moraxellales > Moraxellaceae > Psychrobacter > Psychrobacter sp. C 20.9. The sequence continues at coordinate 66,201 of NZ_MRYC01000005.1, forward strand.
TACATAGGTCTGCGTTATTTGATGAATCAGCCGTACGGGCGAGTGCTAGGCGCAATTCGTGATAGCGAAAACCGCTTACAGTATTTAGGCTATCGCACGCTGTGGTACAAGCTCTCCGCTTGGGTATTGTCCGCCGTCATTGCTGGTCTCGCAGGTGCGCTCTATGTGCCGCAAGTCGGTATTATCAATCCAAGTGAGATGAACCCTGTGAACTCAATTGAGATGGCCGTTTGGGTAGCCACTGGTGGTCGAGGCAGCTTGGTGGGTGCGATTTTGGGAACAGGTGTGGTGAATGCAGTAAAAACCTATTTTACAGTTGCCTATCCTGAGTTTTGGCTATTGATATTGGGCGGGCTGTTCGTTGTGGTCACGTTGTTTTTACCCAATGGCATTATGGGCTTGTTCGACCGCTTTAAAAAGGAGAAAGAGTAATGCTAACTGATAAATCAACAACGTCCGAGCAGCCAACTAATGAGTATGGGCGTACTCATGGTGGTACGGGTCGCAGCCATCCAAAGCCGTCAGGCGTTGATTTTAGCCATGGCATTGCGCTATATCTAGAAGAGGTGAGCGTTTGGTTTGACTCGTTTCGCGCACTCAACAATCTGTCGCTCTATATTGAGGAAGGTGAGCTGCGCTGTATCATCGGCCCCAATGGCGCGGGTAAAACCACGCTGATGGATGTCATCACTGGTAAAACTCGACCTACCGAAGGCAGTGTGTTTTTTGGTCAAACGCATAATCTTGCCAGCCTATCTACCGAAGAAATCGCTGAAGCGGGTATCGGGCGTAAGTTTCAAAAACCCACCGTGTTCGAAAATTTTACGGTAATGGATAATTTGCTACTTGCTGCGCCAAAAGACAAGCGCGTGGTCAAAAGCTTGTTCAACAAACTCGATGCCGATACGCGCGATACCCTCAATTCGACCCTTGAGCAAATCCGCTTGACGGACAAAATCAACAAGCCAGCGGGCTTACTCTCTCATGGTCAAAAGCAATGGCTAGAGATTGGTATGCTGTTGATGCAAAGCCCCAAGCTCATTTTGCTCGATGAGCCTGTGGCTGGTATGACGGATGCCGAAACTGACCATACTGCCGAGCTGTGCCTGCGCCTCAAACAGAACCATACCTTAGTGGTGGTCGAGCATGACATGACTTTTATTGATGCGATTAGTGAAAAAGTCACCGTATTGGCACAAGGGGCGATATTGGCCGAAGGTACCTTGGCGGAAGTGCAAGCCAATGAAGCGGTGATTGAGTCCTATTTAGGTCGATAGTTGGACAATGATTCAATACATCATTAGCCCATAAACCGCGAAGCTATGCAAATGCCAAGCTATGCAAATGCGAAACCCTGCAAATATTAAAAATCATTGAAAGATTAGGAGACCGTCATGTTACAAGTCAATGGTATCAATCAATATTACGGCGGCAGTCATATTTTACGAGATGTCTCGTTTACAGCGCCTGTAGGCGCGTGCAGTGTGGTACTTGGACGTAATGGTGTGGGCAAAACCACGTTACTCAAATGCCTGATGGGGATATTACCGATCAAATCAGGACAAATTTTGCTCAATGACCAAGACATCAGCAAACTCTCCCCCGAGCAGCGCGTGCGAGCAGGTTTGGCTTATGTGCCGCAAGGTCGCGATATCTTTTCGACACTAACGGTAGAAGAAAATATCTTAATTGGTATGGCAAAGTTTTCACGCGCTAAAGCCAAGCAAGTACCCAAGCATTTATATGATATTTTCCCAGTGCTTGATGAGATGAAACATCGCCGCGGTGGTGATTTGTCTGGCGGTCAGCAGCAGCAGCTTGCCATTGCTCGTGCGCTCGCCTCCGAGCCGTCTGTCCTTATTTTGGATGAGCCAACCGAAGGTATTCAGCCGTCTATTATCAAAGATATCGGTCGTGTGCTTCGCGACTTGGCTGACAAAGGGGACATGGCGATTGTACTGGTTGAGCAGTTTTATGAGTTTGCCGAAGAGCTTGCTGACAACTACACCGTATTATCACGTGGTAAGGTCATCTCTCAAGGTGCAGGCGATACGATGGTCGACAACAAGGTACAAGATTTGGTCGCCATTTGATGACTCTTTCTCATACTTAGATAGTCATGCTCGCTCTTTGCCACTGATAATTGTGTTTCTATCTTACGCTGTGCATCATGAGAAACTCTTTATGATCGTTCTAAACCGCTCGCCTCTCTTCTATCATCCATATCTAGGGCATCAAATCAATGCCCTAAATCATCAATACCGCGTGCTTGCCTTGATAGCAATTGTGTATGACCAGCGCTTGAAATTTGCTATTATAGTCAGCACTTTATTATCGATATTATGACACTCTTATGATGATTCATCCTCAGTACGATCCTGTCGCCTTGGCACTTGGGCCCGTCGAAGTCCACTGGTATGGCCTCATGTATTTATTGGCGTTTGCTGCCGCTTACGGTCTGGCATGGTATCGCAGTACCAAGCGTGAGGGCTGGACGACAGATATGGTCTCAGATCTCGTGTTCTTTGGTGCACTGGGTGTCATCTTAGGTGGTCGTGTCGGTTACGTGTTGTTTTATCAATTTGGCGAGTTGCTACAAAACCCAGCCTACCTCTTCAAGGTTTGGGAAGGCGGCATGTCATTCCATGGTGGCCTGATTGGTGTCATGCTGGGTATGCTGTACTTTGCTCGCAAATATAAAAAGACCCCGTTTCAAGTACTCGATTTTATCGTGCCTTGCGTCCCGACAGGCTTGTTGTTTGGTCGCATCGGTAACTATATCAATGGCGAGTTATGGGGCCGTGTCTCTGATGGTGGCTACAATTGGCTCACCTACTTTCCCCAAGCGGCTGGCTTTGATATGCAGCAGCTACAAGCCAATCCTGAGCTACAAGAGGTGATGACTGAGGTCAATGGTCAGTATTTATTGCCTCGTCATCCGTCACAACTGTATGAAGCCTTTGCCGAAGGTCTGCTGCTATTTTTATTCCTTTGGTGGTACTCATCAAAGCCTCGTCCGCGTATGGCAGTGACTGGTGTCTTTATGCTGGGCTATGGCTTGAGCCGCTTCATCATTGAGTTCTTCCGTCAGCCAGACGTTGACCAAGGATTTATTTTGTTAGGTTGGGTGACCAAAGGACAAATATTGAGCACGCCGATGATTATTATTGGTTTGTTTTTAATCGGTTACGCTTACAAGCGTGGCATCTACGATTGGGGTAAGCATGCCGCTTACTAAGGCTCTCGCCTTACCGACAAAACGATTAATCACTTGAATAAGAGGGTACGCCTCATAACGCCTACCCTAGCAATACTTTTAACAATGACAGCTTCTATGTGGATTATTAGCCTAATCTGTGGACGCTGCCAGCAGTAATTAAAGAGCACTTTTATGAGCAATGGCACCCAAAGTAACAACGAGCAAGCGTATCTTGATTTGCTGCGCCACGTCTTAGACAACGGTACTGAAAAAGGCGATCGCACGGGTACGGGTACGCTGAGTCATTTTGGCGCGCAGCTGCGTTTTGACTTATCGGCAGGTTTTCCATTATTGACGACCAAAAAAGTCCACTTCAAATCCATCGCCTACGAGCTATTATGGTTTTTGAGTGGCAGCACCCATGTTCAATATTTGCAGGACAATGGCGTGCGTATCTGGAATGAGTGGGCGACAGCGGAGCAAACAGCACGCTTCAATCGTCCTGCAGGCGACTTAGGTCCCGTATATGGTCATCAGTGGCGTAACTATGGTGCAAGTAAAGGCGCGGACGGCAGCTACAACGATGATGGTGTCGATCAAATCGCACAGGTCGTTGAGCAAATTAAGACCAACCCCAACTCGCGCCGCTTGATTGTATCAGGCTGGAATCCAGGCGAAGCAGAGCAAGTGGCACTACCGCCGTGTCATACACTGTTTCAGTTTTTTGTGGCGGATGGTAAGCTCTCTTGCCAGCTGTATCAACGTTCGGCTGATCTTTTCCTAGGTGTGCCCTTTAACATTGCCAGTTATGCGTTATTAACGCATATGGTCGCGCAGGTTTGCGGCCTAGAAGTTGGTGAATTTGTTTGGACAGGTGGTGATTGCCACATTTACCAAAACCACCGCGAGCAGGCTGAGCTACAACTGACACGTTCGCTATATACACCGCCAACATTGACCCTGAACCCAGAGGTGAAAGATATTTTTGCCTTTGAATACGACGATATTAGCGTCAATAACTATGAGTCTCATCCGACCATCAAAGCCAAAGTTGCCGTTTAAAATACGTCTTGTGCACGACAATAAATAAGTCTGTGAGTTAAAATATAGATGTTTAAAAATATAATAGAAAGGACCCATTATGAGCTATGCCCACACTGAAGTTGCCCAAATCGCCGCCATAAGTAGCAATCGCTGTATCGGTAAAAACAACGAGCTGCCGTGGCATATCTCACAAGACCTGCAGCACTTCAAAAAAATGACCACACGTGACCCGCAAAATACGGCCTCGAGTAGCGATATTCAGGGCATCGTCATCATGGGTCGTAAGACGTTTGAATCCATGGGTAGCAAGCTTTTACCAAAGCGTGTGTGCTTTATCATCTCTACCCAAATGGACTATGCAGAACAGCAAGGACTGGTCGGACATGAATACGCGCATGTGGTGCATAATTTAGATGATGCCCTTACTCATGCCGCAAGTTTGGCACATGGGCTACATCTGGAGACGATCTGGGTGATTGGCGGTGAGCGCGTCTTTAGCGAAGCACTGATGTATACCGACCGCATTGAGCTGACCCACGTAGATACTGATATTACGGATGGCGATGCGTTCTATCCTGAGCTACCAGATCGCTTCAAAGTAGCAGAAGAATCTGAGCAAATGCACGATGAAAAGAGTGATTTAAGCTTCAAATTTACGACCTATAAAGTAGAGAAGACTGACCAATAGTGTTTGATTGACTCAAAAAAAAGGGTCAGCTTCAGATATGTATATTTATCAAAGCTGACCCTTTTTTATTTACTATCGTTTTAGCGTTACAAATCTACTCGTGTAATACTTTATAAACCGTCTTTGCCAGTACAGGGCCAATCCCTTGTACGCCTGCCAACTCTTGCTGTGACGCGCCAAGCAGTTGCTGCATACCGCCAAAGTGATTGAGTAAATCACGGCGGCGCTTTTCACCAAGACCTGGAATGACCTCAAGTACCGATGAGGAGCGGCGCTTGTCGCGTTTTTTGCGGTGCGCGGTGATCGCAAAACGATGCGCCTCATCGCGAATATGCATCAGTAAATGTAATGCTTTGCTATCCATGGGCAAATCTAATGGCTCATGATCCAAAAAGTGCAAGACTTCAAGTCCCGCCTTACGCCCTTCCCCTTTGGCAACACCAATGAGCAAGGTATCACCAAGAATGCCCAATTCAACCAGCACTTCTTTCGCCATACTCAGCTGACCCTTACCACCATCGATAAGCAACAAATCAGGCAACGGCTGCTTTTTATACCGCCTTGTCAGCACTTGCTTCATGGCTGCATAGTCATCGCCGCCTTGGATATCATGAATGGCATATTGACGGTAATCACGCCTGCGCGCACCGCCTTGGTCGAACACCACGCAACTACCGATGGTCGCCTCACCCATGGTATGCGAGATATCAAAACATTCAATCCGATCAATGGTGCGATCAGTCACCTCAGCCAGTACGTCTTTTAGTGCGCCAAAGCGTGCGTGCAGCTCTAAATAATCACCAAGCTTAGTCTTTAGCGCATTGCTGGTATTGAGTGTTGCTAAGTCCAGCCACTCTGAGCGATGCTCACGCACATTGGTTTTGATGACCACTTTATTGCCAAAATGCGTTGCTAGTGCTTCGCTTACCGCTACCTGATCAGGAATCTCATGACTTAATATAATCTCTGCTGGCAGATCGTCCGTCACCTGAAAATAAAACGAGGTAATAAAAGCTGATAGGTTATCTGCTAGCGGCTCGCTACTGTCCACATCAGGGAAATAGTTTTTACCGCCTAACACGCGACCACCGCGCACGGTCAGCACGTTGACACAAGTCATGCCCGCCTGACTGGCAATGGCTATCACATCTGCCTCACCTTGCACCGTATAGACAGCTTGCCTTGCCTGCACTTCACGTAGCATCGACAATTGATCACGATAAAGGACGGCCTTTTCAAAATCTAACGCTTCGGCAGCGCCTTCCATTTTCTCGATCAGCGTACTATGAATATCACTAGAGTCGCCCTTCAAAAAGCGAATGGTGTTATTCACATCTTCTGCATACTCTTCCGGCGATACCAGTCCAACGCAGGGCGCACGGCAACGCTTAATCTGATACTCCAGACAAGGGCGCTGGCGCTGCTTAAAAAAGGTATTAGTGCACTGGCGCATCTGAAACATTTTTTGCATCAACACCAGCGTTTCTTTTGCTGCATGGGCAGAGGGAAATGGGCCAAAAAAACGGCCTTTTTGGTGATTGCCCTTGCCGCGTCCATACGCCAAACGTGGATAAGGCTTATCCGCTGAGATAAACACGTATAGATACGACTTATCATCACGTAGCAAGACGTTATAAGGCGGGCGATACTCTTTAATTAAGTTCTGCTCGAGCAACAACGCCTCGGTCTCACTACGCGTGATAATGGTCTCAATATTATGAATCCGTGCCACCAGTGCCCGCGTTTTTGGATGATCGATCGTCTTGGCAAAGTAACTATTCACACGGCTTTTTAGCGACTTGGCTTTACCAACGTATAAAATATCGCCGTTTTTGCCCAGCATCTTATATACCCCTGGCAAATTAGGCAAGTTCTTGATCAGATGCTTAAGACGGGCTTTTTTGTCATCGACAGGACTCGATTCTGAGACAGTAACCATAGAATGTATTGCTCTTAAAAATCTTAGTAATACTAATAGTTATGGGGCAGGAATCGTGGTTTTGCAAGCTGATTATTACTTCGATAGCACGCACAAAAAAGCCAGCTTTATGCTGGCTTCGTTTGTTCGGTTATATGCTAATTATCAATGGTCTAATGACGGAAGTTTGCCATTAATGCTGGAATACCTGGCAACATACCGACGATAGCCATCACGCCAGTCAGTACCACGAACATAATACCCGGTATGATCCATCGGCTCATTTTAGTCAAATTAGCACTGCGCTCTTTTGAGCCAATCAAGCCCAAATTATCAAGCAATAGCGTGAGTGACCAACCAAAGGCTGGGTTCACTAAGGCAGAAGCAAACACCACAATAGCAGCAGACTGCGTGGTTTTACCTTCGCGCGTCATCTCCATGCCAGCCTCTAAGAGTGGGATGAAAACCCCAACGATCAATGCCACGCACATCACGGGTTGCCAGATGGCCAAATCCATTGGATAGCCCCAAACACCTGCGATAATACAGAACAAGGCCGTCAATAAAGCACCAGCAGGAATCGGACGCCTAGCAATCGCCGCAGGGACGATGTAGGTGCCCCATGATGAGGCAAAGTTGGCACCGCCTAGCACAGAGCCCACTACCTGACGAAATGAAGCGCTGGTCATCGTGTCATCGATGTCCATGAGCACTTTTTCAGTACGCTTAGGGTAGCTGATTTTTTGGAATACCTGATGACCCAAAAAATCTGGTGACCACATAGCAACTGCCAAGATAGCAAACGGCAATACCACAATGAAGCTTTCAATCGTCGGTAGCCCTAACATCCAACCTGTATTCTCACCCCACCAATACATTGGGTTCATATGCGGTAGGCCTGGTGCCGTTTTGAACGCAAAAGGTGCGCCTAGTGTAAAAGCAAGACCGCCACCTAACACGCAACTGAGCGGAACCGCAAGCCAGCGCTTTTGCCAATGCTCAAGCAATGCATATAGCAGGATAGTCGCTAGAATAATAAAGAAAGCAATGTGCGACATACCAATCCCTTCTGCCCAAGCAAAAAGGTTCTTAACCTGTGACGTCGTACCGATAAACCCTAAGTAAATTAAGAGGCCACCGCATACGCCTTTACTGGTTAAATTGGCCAGTAAGCTTCCTCCTTTACTAATAGCAAGCAGCAGGCCAAAAGCCCCAATGAGTAGGCCAAAAGCCATTGGATGCCCACCTGCAGCAACGACAATGGGAATCAATGGAATAAGTGGCCCATGAGTACCAGCGAGGTTGGCTGTCGGTAGCAGAAATCCAGAAAATAAGATAATAAAGAACGAGACAATCAACAGCTCATAACGAACGTTTTCTAAAACAAACGCATCACCTAAGCCGAGTGGTCCTGCAAAGGTTGCTGCAATAGCGCCCACCATGACCACTTTACCGATGGTCGCTGCCATCGCTGGGATAGTATCTTCATACTCAAAACGATAATCACGAAATGGTAAATTGGGACGCCAGCGTTTTGGCTGCATGATTTGCAATTCGTGGTTAAGATAGGCATCTCGACTGTCGAAGCTTGAGCTTGGCTTATGCAAATCTATATAACTGCCTTGCAATTCGCTGTCTTGATTGGCTGGGTTTGGTCGCGGCGTATTAGACCCTGAAGATGAGGCCTGAATGTTACTCATCACATTTCCTTGTGTCGATTAGGTTTTGATTGAATACTTTTTTGGTTTGGCGTTAGCTAAATGACCAATCGGTCATGATAAGCGGAAAACCATTGTATGTTAAGGCATAACGAAATGCGAATTTAAGGTGAATTAAAAAGACTACATGTATCGTTATAAAAATAAATTAAAGTTTTCATTGGATACAATAATAAACTTAATAAGAAACTATTGGGAATAAACAGCGCTAATCTGGACATAAAATTAAATTAAAGGCCAATTTTCTTAAGAATAACTGACATCTGAATATTTTTTATCATATAACTAAATACTAAAGATAGTTATACTAAATATTGCTTTGCGATAACTATAAAGACTATGCTTAGTTACGCTTTGAAACTAGCGGGCGTAGTCATTTTTAACTATGATAAATGTCTTTGTCGTTTATCATCTAATAGCAAGCACTAAAAAACAGCGCTACCCATATCACTGAAAAATCAATAAAAGCAACAGGATAGATTTATGAGTGTACTACCCAGCAATTTTGAGACTTTGAAGCGTCGAGCCAAGCAAAGTATCATGCCGCTACTGACCCCGCATCTTTTAAAGCTGCGACTCAATACTTACACGCCCTATATCGGTGCAGGCATCAAAATCGACCACATCAGCCTCGATCAGGGATTGTGCGTGGTCAGCATGGGACTGACCACTCTCAACAAAAATATCGTCGGTACACAATTCGGTGGTAGTTTATACTCCATGGTAGATCCCTTCTATATGCTCATGCTGATGCATCAATTAGGTAGCAACTATGTGGTCTGGGACAAAAGCTCACATATTGATTTTATCGCGCCCGGTAATAGTAAAGTCACCGCACGAATGAAAATACCTAGCGCTGAGGTGATTACCATTCAAGAGTTGGCAAAAGACGGTGAAGCTGTGTTTCGCGAATATAAAGTCGATATCGTAGACGACCAGAAAAAGCTCATTGCTACCGTCACCAAAACCTTGTATATCAGACTACGCAAATACAGCAAATCTAAAGAGCAGGCCAGCCGAATTGAAACACCCCATACTGAATAGTTTTTGGCTACTTTACTGGTAAGGCTTTTTGACTAATGACAAGGCATAGTATCTATCAGCTGTGAATATCCAGTTAACCACTCAGCAAGTTTAAATTGATAAGCGCGCACATACAAAAACCCCAATCTAGCATTCGCATAGATTGGGGTTTTGTCTTTTTTGGTATGGCCCGCTTATTTATAAATAAACCTATGAATAAGGGCTTGTATCTACTATTACCTTATTTGAGTCAATTCTAAAACCATACAATCAACTCAAAACGGCAAACTTGTACTTAGATACCAGGTGCAGTATCAACTGCATCAGGTACACCAGCGTCAGTCTTTTTCTGAGCTGGACGTGGCGCAAGTTTTTCGCGGATACGTGCTGATTTACCAGAACGCTCACGTAAGTAGTACAGTTTCGCACGGCGAACAGCACCGCGGCGTTTCACTTCAATGCTATCGATCAGTGGTGAGTGCAGCTGGAATGCACGCTCAACACCAACGCCGCTTGAGATTTTACGTACGGTAAACGCTGAGTTTAGACCACGGTTACGCTTAGCAATTACAACGCCTTCAAAAGCCTGTAAACGCTCACGCTCACCTTCACGTACTTTTACTTGTACCACAACGGTATCGCCGGGTGCAAAGTTTGGGCGCTCAATCAATTGAGCATTTTCGATGACCTGAACCAATGGATGCTTGTTGCTCATGAGAGTTATCTCCTCACATTAGATAATAGAGGCTTTACGCATATCACCTGTTTGTAATAATTAATCGTATCTCTTTATAGTGAGATACAACATAAATGGGTTATAACCAACGGCCACTATGCGATGACTCGTTTTATTATTGCTCAAAATTCTGTTTGTTAACTGTTTATCAAGCTTAATGACGATAAAGTCAGGTATCAACAACCTACTTTTTATCTGCTTTTGCTAGTGCTTTAAGCCATTTCGCTTGCTCTACCGTCGGAGTAAACGCTTGCCACAAATCTGGACGACGCGTTTGCGTACGACTGACTTGCTGAGCAAAACGCCACTTAGCAATATTGGCATGATGACCTGAGAGTAATACCTCAGGGACGCTCATACCTGCAAACTCATGCGGCTTGGTATAATGCGGACAGTCAAGCAAGCCATCGACAAACGAATCTTGCTCTGCTGACTTGTCATCACCCATGATATCGGGTAGACGACGTATCACGCTATCCATCAGCACCATTGCTGGTAGCTCACCACCAGTCAACACGTAATCGCCCAATGATACTTCCATATCGACATATTGTGACAGTAGGCGCTCGTCGATGCCTTCATAACGACCGCATAATAAAATCATGCCATCATAATTAGTCATACCGATGACGCTACTCTCACTAAGCGTTTGCCCTTGCGGTGACATATAAATCACCGGACAATGCTCACTATCGACACGGCAACCGTATTCCTTGGCACGCAAGCGTGCATCCTCAATGGCTTTTGACAATGGCTCAGCCATCATCACCATCCCAGGACCGCCACCATAAGGGCGCTCATCAATACGGCGATAGTTATCAGTGGTATAATCACGTGGATTAATGCATTCAATCGTAACTTGCTCCTGAATCACTGCCCGTCCCGTGATTCCAAACTCACGAATCGTGGCAAACATCTCAGGAAAAATACTAATGACGGCAAAATACATCTGATGTCTACTTACATTGAGGCTAAAACAATCGGTGTGACTATTAATAAATTCTGACTAAAAAGCCAGAAGCGATATCACCAGAGGCAATATTAATAATCACTTGGCCATGCCACAAATACGGTTTTTTCAGTCGTATCGACTTCTATCACCGTTTGCTTATGCCATGGAATTAGGCGCTCTTCATTATCCAAACTGTCTGAATTGGTTCCCACGCGCATGATATCATGGGCACCAGTTTCAAACATTTCAGTGATATTGCCTAGATACTCGTTCTGCTCGTTCATCACGCGCAAACCGACCAAATCCGACCAATAATATTCGTCTTCAGCTGTTTCCGGCAAGACGTTTTGTTCGACCCAAACGGTCACGCCGTTCATGGTCTCAGCAACATTGCGATCAGGAATCTGCTCAAATTGAGCCACAATTCCTGTTCCTTGCTCACGCCAAGCTTTCACAGTCAAAGGTTTCATGCCAGTAGCAGTTTTCATCCACCACGGCTTCATATCGAATATCGCTGTACGATCATCCGTATCACTAAACACCCAAAGCCAACCTTTGATGCCATAAGGCTTCTTAAGTTGACCGATTTTCATAAGGGCACTAGCGTTTGGAGTGGATGACATAGCAGCTAACCTAACAATGATTAAAACAGCAATTGCAAAAACAATTGTGTCAAAAGCGATAAACAGTTAATGGCGCACCCTGGTTAGACCAGTTACGCTATGTGTTCTAAAGTCTACTGAATCAGCTTGTAATAAGACTACGAGCGGCTCAATAACAACGGAAACTTAAGCAGTTGCTTCAGTTTGTGCTGCAGACTTGTTGTAAGCTTTTGCTAATGAAGCAACGCGATCTGAAGGTTGTGCACCTTTTGCGATCCACGCATTGTACGCTTCCATGTTTAGGCGTACTGCTTCTTCAGACTCTTTAGCGAGTGGGTTAAAAAAGCCGATGTTTTCAATATAGCGACCGTCACGCGCGCGGCGTTGATCAGCAACAACTACTTGATAAAATGGGCGTTTCTTGGCACCGCCCCGTGCTAAACGAATAACAACCATGTGAATTCTCTCTTTCGCAGGTATACCAAAAAGGGCATAATTATATCACAGTCTTTATTTGTTGAAAACATAAACTGTGCTTATTTAATTATTTATTAACAATAGCTTAAATACCTGTCTATGTAAAACATAATCGAGCATAACCGTACGTTTTATACAATTATTAAGGACTCTCTATTTTAATCAGTTACTAAAATATACCGCGCTTTAGATTTGGTATTATTAAAATATTGGAGAGGCACATAACAAACTGCTTAAATGAATAGCGTCACAGTAAGATTCATCGATTATGCTATTCTATGGTGTGTTGAAGTAGACTTGCACACCCTAATCTCAGCCATCATGTTTAGAAATAACCCGCTCTTTCTCCAAGATACAATCGCGGCTTAACTCAAAACCAAATTTAATCAGACATTTTCTTAATCTGCTGGATTTATATGATTACTCCAAACTCAAAGCCCCGTCGCAAAGGTTGGCTGCCACGTTCTTATTCCAATACTTGGCTGACAACCTTGATGGTCGCTTTTATTGTTCTCATAAGTGTGAGTTTGTCGATTTTATTCTTTTGGCGCAGTCTTTATCTGCCAGAACTCAAAAACCATGCGCGTTATTTGACAAGTGAGCTGCGATTAATCAATAGTGTAAATAAAGACTGGCAATATCGTCCTGATATCCGCCAATGGGTGTATCAACATTCTCATGTCGTGGTGGTGAACAACCCCAGTGACTTTCCAGAGGTGGCTGACAAAGCATTTGTGAGCTTCTTTACTGATGTACTTCAGTATGAGATTGGTGCACAGCTGGGTCGACCTGTCGAAGTTTATTTCAAGTTCAAACCAACACCGCAGCTTTGGGTACAAGACAGCCGCGATGACAGTTTCTGGATTCGTGAGCCAGTAGTTTATTACTCGCAGTACAGCCCAACATTGCTCATATTGTTTTTGATTGGATTGCCTATCTTATCGCTGCTAACGATTATTTTGTTAGCTAGGCAATTGAACCGCCCTTTACGTTATCTACAACGTGCAGCGACTAACTATATTCGTCTGGGTCATGCGACCACACTGCCAACGCAAAAAGGCCCTACCGAGATACGTCAAGTAAACATGGCTTTCAACCGTCTATTTACAACGTTAAATCAAGCCCAAAAAGAGCGAACCATTATGCTCGCAGGTATCTCACATGACCTGAGGACACCATTAACTCGTATGCGTTTGACTGCTGAGATGCTACCAGATGATTTTTTTCGTGAAGGGCTAATTTACGACATTGAGGATATGGATGCGATTTTGGAGCAGTTCATCTCATTTATGAAAGACGGCTCCGATGAGCCAGTTAGCTTGACCAATTTGGACACGATATTTAATGAGATCATGGTGCAGTTCGCACCCATGAAGTTCGTTTATCAATCAGAGTGTCACAAGGTCATTCCTGTACGCCCCTTATCCATCAAGCGTCTCATCATCAACCTGATCAATAACGCCAATCGTTATGGCAAACCGCCGATTTATCTATCAGCCACGGTGATACCAACATTTATAGAAACGGTTGAAGAAGAAGATAGCGATGTCGTCAGTGAGAACGTTGTCAATAAAGAAGCACAAGAGCAACTGATGATTTGTGTGCGTGACTGCGGTGACGGTGTGGCAGAGGATCAATTGGAGCGTATCATGCAGCCATTTGAGCGTGGGGAGACCGCACGTACTACCCAAGGTAGCGGTCTAGGGCTGGCCATTGTAGATCGCATTGCGCGGTTACATCATGGTACAGTCGAAGCCATCAATCACCCTGATGGTGGGTTACAAGTATGTGTACGTATACCGCTACTTTCTAAAGTTGCTGGAGACAGTACTTTGGCTGCTGATGCAGTCGATGACAAATCTACAGTCGATAGTATTACATCGAATGCAGACAATTCTTAATACTATCGCTTGAACAAACCCTGCGTGGATAAATTAATCTTTGCTGCCAATGATAGGCGGAATATATTCAGCACTATTAGTAAATTCTAATGGCTGAGTAATTTCTTCTTTGGCTGTCTTTAGTGTTTGGGTTGTTGATGGCTGCTTTAGAAACAAGTAGTAACCCAGCGTAATCGCATTCAATAGCACCAAGCCACCAAATAAATATGGCATCCTTTGCCTCCTATATTGTCAGACTACCCTAGAATAAGCTGCTGCAAGCATGACACCTGATTATCAAAATATTGGTAATCAGGTTCGTTTAATGATGACAACTTTTTACTTGTCATCATTGTTCAGTATTATTCAGAACTGTTATTTAGTTTCAAAATCGCGTTCGCTTTTTTCTTGCGTCAATTCATCAGCAGCCAAAACTTGTGTCAATGGTTTGATAGGCCATGTCATTACGAATCTTGCGCCGCCAAGATCTCGGCTCTCATCTACTTTCATACTACCATTAAACCAAAAGGCAATGCGCGATACAATAGACAGACCTAGGCCGTAGCCGCCTGATGCTCGTGTACGGCTATCATCCAAGCGCGAAAACGGTATAAATACTTTTTCACGATCAGCCTCAGGAATACCATGACCGTCATCTTCGACGCTAACGAAAGCATTGCCCTTTTTAACACCAGCACTCACGATAATAGTAGTTTCAGCATAACGTAAAGCATTACCTGCAAGATTCTGAATCACACGGTGCAGATAGCGTCGATCAGCAATCGCGGTTACTTTCGCATTTGGCAAGTTGGTCACTATTTTAATCGGCTTACCTAGTGCATTGGTCTCACGCTCAATCTGCTGTAGCAGCTCTATGAGATTTACTGGTTCTAAATCTAATTTTGGCGAGCCTTCTTCGAGCTTGGCATAAGTCAAAATCTCATCAATCAAGCCATTAAGTGATTCGATATCTTCATCGATATAGTCACGCTGCATAAACCGTGAATCTTCGTCATCAGTATCAGCCAGCATATCTACCGCAAATCGAATACGAGCAACTGGCGTACGAAGCTCATGTGATACGGCTCGCGTGAGCTCTCGCTGCGACTCAATCAAACGCTTAATATGTGACGTCATTGCGTTAAAGGTGGCTGATAAACGTGCAATCTCATCTTGACCAATTACTTGTACTTGAATATCAAGGTTGCCTTTACTCACCTCATTAACACCAACTTGAATAAGCTGCAGCTTGCGCTCAAGTGGGAAAATAAGCGCATAAACACCCAAACTGATTAAAAACATACTAATCAGGATCATACTAATAATCAAATTAAGTGGAAACCAGTTAAATAAGGGTACAGGCCCTATCAAGACTGCCATATCATTGATTTCAGACGGAACCACTATCTTGATGGCCGAGCTACTGGTACTACTATTAGGGTCTTGTAATGAGATGACCACTTCATCGCGGCGTAGGCGTGACATTTGATCTGAATCTAAATCGAGCGTGTTAACAGGCACAAATGCCAGAGGAAAAGAAAATTTCTCCTCAAGTTCGGCCAAGCGTGCACGTTTATCAGACAAGGTGACTTCATAAGACAAATCGTCCAATAAAAAGACAGCAATTGCTCTGACTTGCTGCTCCGTAACCTCCGATATCCGTGCTGTTAGGACATTCTCATTATCCGGCAAGCGATAATAAACATCTGCATACACAGGCTGTTCGACGTAACGAACGACAGTATTATCATTTTTAAAGCGTCGTAGCTCGCTGGCAGTAAAATCTACTTCATCAATAGGTATGATTTTAAAATTTGCACCAAACAAACTACTGGCATCAGACAACCAGTATTCCCGCTCTTCTGCAGTGTTTTGGTGAGAGATACCTTCGCTCACCAAATGAAAAGCCCCCATTGCCATGTTTTCACGGTAGGACTGTACACGCTCCTTATTGATAGTACCCATCAATAACTGCGCAAACAATGCTACGCACAAACAGACTATGAGTAGTCCAGCATAGATACGAACAAAAATACTGTGTTTTAAAGAAGAGACTAATGACATACGTGCCGTGACCAACTTAATAAATAAAAACTGCTGACATCATCTAGCATATAATCGCTGCTATGTGATTGATATCGAACACTGTTGAATAGGATTATCAGACGCTAAATATAATATTTTAATGGATATGCAATGATCATCCAAAAAGAATAGACATTTTATGCATTTAGTTCACGTCTATAATAAGTGCTTAATTAAACCACATAACACCGTATTTAAGTTCAAAAATTAAAATTTAGCCACAAAAAAACCAGCAACTAGGCTGGTTTTTTCAAACGGCGATCAATATTTAGTCATTAAATAAGCAAAAATGACTTAATTACCTTCTTTCACAAACAGATAACCCTTACTACGTACCGTCTTAATACGTTTTGGATTTTCTGGATCATCACCGATTTTTGGACGGATACGTGAGATACGTACATCGATTGAGCGATCTTGTCCATCATACTCAATACCGCGTAGACGCTCAAAAATATCTTCACGAGATAAGATACGACCTGCGTTAGACGCAAGTAACCATAGTAGATCGTATTCTGCACTGGTGAAATCAACCAATTCGTCACCTAGATTGACTGAACGACCACCGTTATCGATGACTAGCTCGCCAAACTCTAGACGCTGTGGCACATCTTCTGATGGTGCATTTTCTGAGCGGCGCAATAACGCACGAATACGAGCTAATAGTACGCGCGGCTGAGCGGGTTTGGCAACATAATCATCAGCACCCATCTCAAGGCCGAGTACTTGATCCATGTCTTCAGTACGGGCAGTCAACATCAGAATTGGATTTTGATAATGCGGACGCACTTCACGGCATACGGTCAGACCATCGCTACCAGGAAGCATAACATCAAGTACGACCATGTCTGGTTGCTCATTGACGATACGGCGAATAGCGCGGTTACCATCAGTTTCAATTGCTACTTCTAAACCATTTTTGACCAAGTAATCTTGAGTCAACATGGCCAGACGCTCATCATCTTCAACAATCAAGATTCGGGGGGTGTTGTCTTCTTCAGTCGTTGTCATTGTTATATCCTCTAATACATCTAATTTAAAAGCAGTAAAAGTAAGAGCGGTAAAAATTAATAGCACCATAAAGTGGCACAATCGATGTTCGTATAGCTGTTACAAACTTAGCAGCACAGTATACTATTAAACCTATCGCTTCCCATACTATAGCTGATAGTCGTTAACAAAACCTATAAACTACATCGACTAAAACTTTAGTTTACGTCCAAAAATAATGTCATATATTTCTGCATTAGCTAATGGTTTTACTTTTGCAGACTACTTAATATCTAAGTACATATGAATTATCAAATGAATGATTAAGGTTGCTCAAATACACTCAATCATCGCTGTTCATTTACGATGTTCCATTATCTAATATAACGACATATTACGATTGTCGCCAGTAACTTTTCGGAATATTCTAATATTGTTTCTCTCAATCATAGATGAACCATTTTGCTTTAAAAAATAGAGAATTGATTTATTCATAGCTCAGAGCTTATCGAGGTCAATCATGATAAAGTGAACCAATCATTAACGAGTAGACATAAAAAAACAGCCCATATGATGGACTGTCTTTTTATCATTACTTCTAGCGATAACTCTAAATGATTAGCTAGAACTATCAGCAATGAATTATGCGCGGTTTTTATACTTACGAATAGTCTGTAATTGTCCTACTGACTCTGCAAGCGACGCTAAAGCTGCATTGGTTTGTAGTGTATCAGACTGATTGACCAGCATTTGCTCTGCTTTTTTGCGTGCTTCAACGATTTTGCTTTCGTCAAGATTATGCGCACGCATAGCGGTATCAGCCAATACAGTTACCATTTTTGGTTGTACTTCTAGTACACCACCTGAAACATAAATGACTTCTTCTTCGCCGTTTGCTTTTTGCACTCGCATTGCACCCGGTTTTAGCAAAGTAATCAGCGGTGTGTGACCTGGCAATACACCAATCTCGCCTTCGGTACCAGTAGCTATTAACATGCTAATTTCGCCTGAATACAACTCTTCACGAGCACTTACGACGCGACATTGTAACGTTGCCATACTTAACTCCTTACCATCAAAGCGCAATCAAAAAACAGTAAACACTGCGATGCGTTACTAAAGAGTAGATATAAAATTTATATTATACCTACTCATTAACTCATGCTCATACAACTTACGCTGCAGAAGACTTCATTTTTTCAGCTTTAGCAACAACTTCATCGATGCTACCAGCCATATAGAATGCTTGTTCTGGCAGGTCATCATACTCACCTGCGATGATTGCTTTAAAGCTAGCAATGGTATCGCGTAGTGGTACGTATTTACCAGGTGCACCCGTAAAGACTTCAGCGACGTGGAATGGCTGAGACAAGAAGCGCTGAATCTTACGAGCGCGATAAACAACCAATTTATCTTCTTCTGATAGCTCATCCATACCCAAGATAGCAATGATGTCTTTAAGCTCTTTATAACGCTGCAATACTTCCTGAACACCACGAGCAACGTTGTAATGCTCTTCACCGATAACTTGTGGATCTAGCTGACGCGACGTCGAATCTAGTGGATCAACCGCAGGATAGATACCCTGTGATGCGATATCACGGCTTAGTACGACTGTTGCATCCAAGTGAGCAAACGTTGTAGCAGGTGATGGATCGGTCAAATCATCCGCAGGTACGTATACCGCCTGAACTGAAGTAATCGAACCTGACTGCGTTGACGTAATACGTTCTTGCAGTAAGCCCATCTCTTCAGCGAGTGTTGGCTGATAACCAACCGCTGATGGCATACGGCCAAGTAGTGCTGATACTTCTGTACCCGCTAGTGTATAGCGGTAGATGTTATCAACAAACAACAGTACGTCACGACCTTTGCCAGTAACAGGATCTTTGGTATCACGGAAGTACTCAGCCATGGTCAAACCAGACAGTGCAACGCGTAAACGGTTACCTGGTGGCTCATTCATCTGGCCATATACCATTGCTACTTTAGACTTACTAAAGTCTTCAGTGTTTACAACGCCAGCTTCCTGCATTTCGTGATAGAAATCGTTACCCTCACGAGTACGCTCACCAACACCAGCAAATACTGATAAACCTTCATGTTTTAGAGCGATGTTGTTGATCAGCTCCATCATGTTAACGGTCTTACCAACACCAGCACCACCGAACAGACCAACTTTACCACCTTTAGCAAACGGGCAAAGTAGATCAATAACTTTAATACCCGTCTCTAGTAGCTCAGTGCTGTTTGATTGCTCAGCATAACTTGGTGCTTCACGGTGGATGGACCATTTATCGTCAGCAGTAACAGGACCTTCTTCATCGATAGGACGACCAAGAACATCCATGATGCGACCTAGCGTACCAGTACCTACAGGCACAGAAATCGGTGCACCAGTATTAGTAACAGGTAGGTTACGCTTTAAACCTTCGGTTGAACCCATTGCAATAGTACGTACGATACCATCACCTAGCTGTTGCTGCACTTCTAGGGTGGTTTCGGTACCATCTACTTGCAAGGCATCAAAAATTTGAGGAACTTCATTACGGTTGAACTCAACGTCAAGAACCGCGCCAATAATCTGTACAATACGACCGCTACTCATTGCGTTCTCCTTGAACTTCTATATATAGGTGTAGTCAATTATGAAACAGCAGCAGCACCGCCAACGATTTCCGAGATTTCTCGGGTAATCGCCGCTTGACGCAGCTTGTTATAAACCAACTGTAAATCGTTAATAAGGTCACCAGCATTATCTGTTGCCGCTTTCATCGCGACCATACGTGAAGACTGCTCAGAGGCAATGTTTTCCATTACCGCTTGATAAACAATCGACTCGATATAGCGACCAAGCAATTCATCAATCAACATCTTGATGTCAGGCTCGTAGATATAATCCCAGCTAAGTTCTGTCTGTAGACCACTGTCTTCATCACCAAATGACTGCTCTGGTAGAGGTACCAACTGATTGACTGTCGGCTTCTGAGTCATCGCATTGACGAATCGGTTATAGACCACATAGATACGGTCAAGTTTACCGTTGCTGTAGTCCTCAAGCATGGCTTGAACCGGTGCATTTAATTGCTCAAACGTTGGTTTGTCACCATAATCGGTCACAGCCGATGTAACATTACCACCAAAGTTTTTGAAGAAGCTGACACCTTTGGCACCGATGACTGCAAACTCAGCTTGTACTGACTGATCTTGATAATCTTGGATACTTTTAGTTAAAGCTTTGAATAGGTTAATATTCAAACCACCCGCTAGGCCACGGTCAGAGGTAATGACAATATAGCCAACCTTATTGACTGGACGCGATACCATATACGGATGTTTGTAGTCTGATGAGGCATGCACCAAATGTGAAATAACCCGGCGCATACTATCAGCATACGGGCGACCCACTTCCATGCGCTCTTGGGCACGGCGCATTTTACTTGCCGCTACCATTTGCATCGCACGAGTAATTTTCTGGGTGCTTTTAATACTGGTGACTTTGGCACGTATCTCTTTTAAGCTTGCCATAATGATTCCAATATAAGAGGGTTAAAAAGCATTGGCGCATGCGACAATCGTTTAATATACAACATCACTTTTATAGAATAACATTTTATATCTTGTGGCATTACGCGATCTAATACCGATCATGGTTAAAACAGTGGCGCCAATATCTAGTCAGACAACGCGCCACTTTTCAAACGACAGTCATAACCACTTCGGCTTAACCCGTTAAATTAATAACTGTGATTTTGTTTAAAGGTCTCTAACGCTGACTTTAAACGACCTGCGATATCATCATTGTAGTTCGCAGTGTCATCAATCTCACGCATCAATTCACTTTGCTCATCATGCATATAGCGCAAGTACGCTTCTTCGAAAGAACCAATCTTTTCGACAGGTACGTCAGCTAAAAAGCCTTCGTTTGAAGCATAGATAACCGCTGCTTGCTCAGAGATTGACATCGGCTGATACTGCTTTTGCTTCATCAATTCAGTCACACGCTCACCATGATCAAGCTGTTCGCGAGTGGCGTCATCAAGATCTGAGGCAAACTGAGCAAATGCTGCCAATTCACGATACTGAGCCAGTGCGGTACGAATACCACCAGAGAGCTTTTTGATGATCTTAGTCTGAGCAGAACCACCAACACGCGATACCGAGATACCAGCGTTGACTGCTGGACGGATACCTGAGGCAAATAAACTAGACTCTAAGAAGATCTGACCATCAGTGATTGAGATCACGTTGGTTGGTACGAATGCAGATACGTCACCAGCTTGTGTTTCAATGATTGGTAGTGCGGTTAAAGAACCAGTTTTACCTTTCACTTCACCGTTAGTGAACTTTTCTACATAATCAGCGTTTACACGTGATGCACGCTCAAGTAGGCGTGAATGTAGATAGAATACGTCACCAGGATAGGCTTCACGACCTGGCGGACGACGTAGCAATAGTGAAATCTGACGATAAGCAACGGCTTGCTTTGATAAATCATCAAATACAATCAATGCATCTTCGCCGCGATCACGGAAGTATTCGCCCATCGTACAACCTGAGTACGGTGCGATGTACTGAAGTGCTGCAGGCTCTGATGCTGAAGCAACCACAACAGTGGTATATTCTAATGCGCCAGTTTGCTCAAGCTTACGTACCACGTTAGCGATGGTCGAACGTTTCTGACCGATAGCCACGTATACACACTTAATGCCTGAGGCTTTCTGTGCGATGATCGCATCGATAGCCATTGCTGTTTTACCAGTCTGACGGTCACCAATGATAAGCTCACGCTGACCACGACCGATTGGGATCATAGTATCAACGGCTTTATAACCGGTCATGACTGGTTGATCTACTGACTGACGATCGATAACACCAGGGGCGATCTTTTCAACTTTGTCAGTCATCTTGGCATCGATAGGACCTTTGCCATCAATAGGATTACCCAAAGCGTCAACAACACGGCCTAGCAGCTCAGGACCTACAGGTACTTCAAGAATGCGACCAGTACAATAGGCTTTTTGACCTTCTTGTAATTTTAGGAAGTCACCTAGTACTACTGCACCAACAGAATCACGCTCTAAGTTAAGCGCCATTCCGTAGACTTCACCTTCAAACTCAATCATTTCGCCGTACATGGCATCTTCAAGACCATGAATCTGCACGATACCGTCAGATACTTTGACAATCGTGCCTTCATTCTTTGCAGTTGCACCCGCATCAAGGTCTTGAATACGCTGCTTAATCAGGTTACTGATTTCCGCTGGATTCAATTGTTGCATTGCCTTGTTTCCTTTAATTTATGATAACCCGCCCACTGACTCAAATGCTCTTGCTATGACGCAGATAATATATGACTGCATCGATAAATGGCATTAGGCAGTTAGCTGTGTTTTTAACTGTTGTAACTTGCCGCGCATCGAATCATCAATGACTTTATCACCGACTTTGATTGTAGCGCCTGCCAATAAACTTGGATCAACTGATTCGTGAATCACTACACTGGCATTTAGCGAGGCAGCAAGACGCGTTTGTAGCATTTGACGCTGGTCATCAGTCAATGGGTAGGCAGAAGTCACATATGCGTCAAGCTGCTTTAAGCTTATTGCCTTGTGACGGCGATAATGCTCATAAACTTCAGGAAGCAGCGCTAGACGCTCTTGTTGCGCCAACTGCTTAACAAAATTATTGAGCTGGGGTGATACTTTAGGGTAGCTAATACTGTTACCGTAGCGAGAACCTTTGCTCTCGCCTAGTAGCTGTTTAAAAGCAGAGTCGCTATCACCGGCCACTTGTGAGTCATAAAGATCGACCAAAGCAGCTGACTTATGCTCAGCAGAAACAGCTGGATTGTCTAGCCAAGTACTGAACGACTTGTCATTGACAACAGTGCTAGCGACAAGTAAGAAATCTTCCCACTCGTGTACAGCGCCGTTTTCATTGGCATAGTCAAATGCGGCTTTAGCGTACGGTCGTGCTAAGGTTGATAAGTCAGCCATTATATCCTCACAATTACAGCTTCGCCGCCAGTTGGTCTAACATACTGGCATGTTTTTGCACATCGACTTTGTCTTGCAAAATCTTCTCTGCACCAAGTACAGCCAGTTCAGCAACTTGGGCACGTAATGATTCACGCGCTTGATTGATTTCTTGGTCGATAGACGCTTGCGCTTGTTGACGAATGCGCTCGCCTTCCGCTTGGGCTTGCGATTTTGCATCTTCGATGAGCTGATTGGCACTCTTGTTTGCTTGCTCGATTAGAGCGGCAGCCTTGGTCTTTGCAAGATCAAGTTCCTGCTGGACATTTTGCTCCGCGGTCGCCAAATCTGCTTTTGCTTTTTCTGCGGCATTCAGACCTTCAGCAATTTTACGCTGACGCTCATTGATGGCACCGATAAGTGGTGGCCACACGAATTTCATGCAAAAAATCACAAATATTGCAAAAGCAATGGCTTGACCGACGAGGGTAAAATTGATATTCACGTGATCACCTCTTTGTTAATGAAAAATCAGTTTCATTGATCATGTTTGGTAGTCAAATCTTGACTATATTTAATAGAAAACCCTTGAGCACCAAACATGTACAACTGAGCTTTCGGATTAACCTGCTAGAGGGTTAGCGAACAACAATAGCATAGCAATACCAACACCGATCATCGGAATAGCATCCAAAAGACCTGCTACGATGAACATACGAGTTTGCAACTGTGAGCCAAGCTCTGGTTGACGAGCAACGCCTTCTAAGAATTTACCACCTAGAATAGCAAAACCAATACCTGTGCCAAGTGCGCCAAGACCGATAAGTAGTGCTACTGCGATAACTGTGTAACCACCTAATACTGGATCCATTGATGTATCCTCATTTACCTATTGAATGTCTAATTAATGTTCAGTTGATGATGCAAGCGACATATAAACTATCGTCAGCATCATGAATACGAACGCTTGAAGTGTAATAACTAAGATGTGGAAGATAGCCCACGGTACCGATAACGCCCATTGAATCCAAAACGGCATTAGAGCAATCAGTATGAAAATCAATTCCCCAGCATACATGTTACCGAATAGACGCAAACCAAGTGATACAGGTTTCGCTATTAAGGTAACTGCTTCTAGGATGAAGTTGATCGGGATCAAAATCGCTTGTACGATTGGGTTTTTGGCGCTAAATGGATGCAGTGTTAACTCACCGATGAAGCCGCCCAAACCTTTTTCTTTAATGCTATAAAAGATAATCAGTGCAAAGACAGAGAACGACATGCCAAGCGTGATGTTAGGATCAGTCGTTGGAACAATCTTAAAGAAAACATGATGTGGATCGTGACCCATAGCGGCGCCAACTTGTCCTGCAATACCTGGAATAAAATCAACAGGTATCAAATCCATCAAGTTCATCAAGAAGATCCAAACAAAAATAGTCAACGCCAATGGCGCGATCAGTTTTGATGTACCACTGTACGAATCACGAACGTTGTTATCAACAAACTCAACGATCATCTCAACCGCTGCTTGAGTTTTGCTTGGTACGCCTGAGGTGACTTTTTTGGCAACCATCCAAAAGATGGTACAAAATAAAATACCTAGACCAACTGACCATAGCATAGAATCAAGATGGATAGCGTTAAAGCCCATTTGCCCTGCTTCTTCAGCATCATAGGCAACTTTCCAACCTTCGCCCGGCAGATAGCCGTACGTCCAATTCGTTAAGTGGTGAGAGATATATTCTGATGATGTTTGCTCGGATGCCATAATGTAAGCTTCTTATTAATCAACGATTTAATCAACTACCAAAAATATGGTTGTCATCTGATGGGGTTTAGTGTTTCTATTTGCCTTGCAACTAAGCAAACAAATAAATCATACTAAAAGCACCCATGTAACCAACAACATCCAACCCATAGTTCTATTACTAATGCTATATTTGATAACTTGACATAAATTTTAGCTATCAAAAAAGGGCTTATGATAACTCAGTAATAGCCCTTGCATGTATACGCAAAATTATTATATATGTGCTTGTCTACTGGCCGTTTTTTACGACCGGCGCTTAGTGTAGCGCTCATAAACAAAATATTTAGCTGCCTATATTAATGCAGCGTTGTATTCGTGTAAAGTCAATTATGATTTTATTATCCACTGTATGAATAAGTTAGCTGACAATAACGGCTACTAATATAGTTAGTCGTCCATAACTAAACTGTAAAAATTTAATCATCAGTGAGGTTAATAGCTGGGTCAGCTCTACCCCATCACTGTGTCGTTGCATACTGCGCCTGACATAGAGGCTCATACTTCGATTTTTATAATCATTGGTGCTGTCATTGGACAGTTTTGTACTTTGACTTTCTGAACTAGTCATAGAGAAGTTGGACGGCAGGGTGACTTGCCAGTACTATGAATAAATTATCTATGTGATGATCATTTATTAGCGCTAGCGTATATGCCACAACATCCAACTGTGACTAATTTGCATTACCATAAAACCGATAAACAGCGCAGGCGCCGATAGGGGTTGTACGGTAATAAAAATTAGTGCGAAACCAAACACAGTCAACAGCCATTTAGCCATCTGACCTCGATATAGCTGGCTAACGATATGTTGGCGCGCGCGATATCCAGTGTACCAAAAGATAAAAAAAGCAAAAACGGCTTGAGTCGTAAAACTGAGCAGTGCACCAATGGCGGCGCTCTTTGCTACAGTAAGCTCACTACGTAACCAAATCGTATCTATAACCCAAGCAATAATGATAAGGATAAACAATATCCATGCTTGCCGTTTGATATAGATGCCTATTTTATCTTTTTGCGTGCGTTTGGCAGGCTTGGTCATCGATATTCCTATAGCCTTTCAGCATTGGGATAATATAGCATACTTACAACACTTTTATCCGTAAATGACTTACTCTACAGGCATTACCTTTAAACCAAAATAAAACGCCACTTATTATAAGGAGACAGCCACTATTAAGCAAGTAAAATATGACTTTTATCAGTCACCTAACGCAACCCACTGGTATTGCTATGTTACGTAGCCATAGCAGATACTTGAAAAACAGCTGTCTCACTCTTTTTAAAACTTTAGCTTATAGAACAACCCTAACGAATGGCTTCCTATTCTAGGATATGCATTGGTGAATTTGCTGAGCCATTGCTGTCCATCCTTCTACAAAGTCTTCGCTATCGCTCATATCTTCGATTTGGACAGTGGTATTGATAGGTTGCAATTTGGCAAGCAACCCTTTGCTAGCGGTGCTCTGATTGACTAAGCACATCTGTTTGGCTGGACGATTGTCATTAAGCCAGCGCAATTGACTTGCTTTTGGGGCAAGGTGATGGTCTGGACTTAAGCTACCTGCCAGCTTTATTTGTGTGGCATTTTCAATATATTGATAGGCATCGTGATAGGCCCAATAAGGACGCTGTTTTTGTGTGGATTGCTGTATCTTCGCTACAGCATTGTCCATACGCTGTGCAAATTTTTTGGCGTTGGCTTGGTAGGTGCTTTTATACTTTGGATTGGCATGGCTATGAATAACAGCTAAGGCACGAGTAATGGCCTTTGCATTTTCAGGATCGAGCCAGATATGTGGATCAAATGTACCCGCAATAGGCTTTCCTTGAATATCACGAAGAGGATGTCGAGTAAAAGCATCAAAAGCAAATAGGTCAATGGCATTAGGTGCCATCTCTAAACTGCCAGTCAGGCTGTTTTCTAATGAGGGACCAAACCAAACCACGAATTTACTGTCTTGAATGGCTTTCTTATCACTTGGACTAATACTGCTATGATGCCCCACATCGCCAGCTTGTAAAATTTGGTTAGCAGAAGGTGTGCCTTCCGTTACGGCTTGACTGAGTAAAAACATGGGATGATTGCTGACACTGACCGTTGCTGCGTGCGCGCTTAATGTAAAAGAGCCTAAGACTACCAATCCTGTAATCAGTAAGCGCTGTAACGTAATGATTGAGCGTCGTAAATAAGTAAAAGCAGAGTTCATGGTAAGCTCTTTAATCAATGAGTAACAAAGTTATGAGTCACAGTGTCGTGCCGCATCATTGGATAAAAAATGATCAATATATATAAGCGATGTGAGACAACTGATTCAACTTCACGTTTATTATGTTATACTATAACAATAGAAAACGCTATCATAAAAAACGTCATGCGATTACCATGCTATTTTGGGAGCCTGTACTATGTCTACTACCTCATCGAATTGCGAACATTTACATGATGTGCAAGATTTGACTCCGCATGACGTTATTGAACGCTTAGCAGCAGCAAAAGAGCACTGTCGTCTGAGTGGGGCACGTTTTACCCCTTTGCGCCAGCAGATATATCAGCTGGTTTTAGAGTCTGATCAACCTGTTGGTGCTTATGACTTAATCACGCAATTGCAGCAAATGCGCCTCTTTGAGATGGATGATAGTGATACGCTAAAAGCATCAGGCTTATCAAAGCAATCTGTAGAAAAACCATCAACCAAAAAGCGAGCACCAAAAAATGTTGCGCCGCCGACGGTTTACCGCAGCTTAGAGTTTTTACTAAGTGAAGGGTTGATTCATCAATTAACGTCTATCAATGCTTATGTTCCTTGCTGCCATCCCAGAGCACAGCACACGGCTGCCTTTTTAATCTGCGATCAGTGCCAGCGAGTTCAAGAATGTAGCAGCTTACCAGTACAAGAAATGATGAGTTTCGCTGAGCAAGATGTGGGTTTTACGGTTGAGCGTAGTGTTATTGAGCTGAGTGGTCGTTGCCAAGTTTGCCAGTAAGATTGATTCAGTCTTTTTGGTTGCTTGAGAAGTACGTCGCTGTTCTTGATTGTTTATTTGTATTATCCATTTACCTATTCGTTGTTATCCTATGAGCCTGTCTACCTCACCCTCTAACCAGTCGACTACTGCTATTGTGAATAGTAGTACCACGAATGAAGCTGGCAAACTGCTGAGCTTGAACGACGTCAGCTACCATATCGGCCACCAACGTTTGCTCTCACATATTGATATTGATATTGCAATCAATGAGACCGTCAGTATTATCGGACCTAATGGTGCGGGTAAGTCAACGTTGGTCAAGCTTATTTTGGGTCTGATCGAATCCACAAAAGGCAGTATCACAGCTCATCAACAGCTACAGCTTGGCTATGTACCGCAGCGATTCGCTGTGCCGCCCATATTGCCGCTGCGCGTCTGCGATTTGTTGGGACAAGCAGATAAGAGACGCCTTACCGCTGAGCAGCGACAGTTTATCTTTGATAATTTGTCACTAACGCATTTGTTGTCACGACAAATGCTGCACTTATCAGGTGGTGAGACGCAGCGAGTGCTACTGGCAAGGGCGCTATTAGATAAGCCCAATTTACTTATTCTAGATGAACCGATGCAGGGTCTCGATCCTGATACCGAGGTTTGGTTATATCAATTTATCGATGAGTTGCCGGAGTTTTTGCGCTGTGCGATGCTGGTAGTATCACATGATCTGCACTGGGTAATGAAAGGCAGTCGCCGTGTCATTTGTCTCAACAAGCACATTTGCTGTGAAGGACAACCAAGCGAGCTTGCTATGAGCTCTGAGTTTCAAAAGCTATTTGGTCATCATTATGAGCAGCCATATGTGCATCAGCCACATGCTTGCGAGCATCATGCACCAAGCGAGCTATAACGATAATGACCAAAAACAATGATGAACTAAATCGAAAATAGCTAACATCAAATTCGTTAAAGCCAGCGTTACCAGACCGATAGACAGCACTAACTTTTCTTATAAAAATTTTACGGACACTTCTTATGACCGCTTGGTTAGCCATTATTGCACCTGCTTGGATCGCTGGCAGTATTTTAGCCCTACTATCAGCGCCTTTAGGATGCTTAGTCTTGTGGCGACGCATGGCATTCTTTGCCGATGCTTTAGCACATGGTACCTTGCTTGGAGTCGCACTTGCTGCTTGGTGGCAGTTGCCCATGGGTATAGGTGTGGCATTGGTTAGTGCAGCGGTGGTGCTGTGTCTGGTACTGATGGATGATGACCGTCTGCCAGCTGATGCCGTGCTTGCGGTGGTAGCCGTCACGCTGTTGTGTTTGGGGCTATTGACTTTAACGCAGCTGACCAATCAACAAGCCAATGTCTTAGGGTTTTTATTTGGCAATTTACTTGAACTGGACTGGGCGGATTTGCCACTACTCGCTGGTAGTGTACTGGCTGGATTGGGGCTACTATTGTATATTTGGCCCGCTCAAATAAAACTTGCAACTCATGAAGCATTAGCTCGCATTCAAGGCATTAACCCGACCCGCCAGCGACTATTTTTTATGGGTGTTCTTGCAGGGTTTTGTGCGATTGCGCTACAGGCTGTTGGCAGCTTATTGATTAGCGGTTTATTGGTATTACCTGCACTGACGGCACGCTTATGGTCTTCATCACCAAAACAAATGGTGATCACAGCGTTTATCATTGCGCAGCTCGGCGTGACGCTTGGCGTGTGGGGAAGTATCTGGCTAGATATCCAGACTGGACTCTCTATCGTATTGATATTAGCGATATTGTTTTTTATCGCGCTAATGGTTTCGAAGCTAGCCAAAATAAAATTTCGGTCAGCGCGCTAGCGTGCTGATATATAGGCTATAGCAGCATTACACATCTGCTTTAGTCAACTTTATTTCATTAATATCACTAGAGCTTTCATTGGCTTTATGTTATAAACTTGCTTTACCATTATTTGTACCGATTCACTATATGACTCGTCATTAATTAGTGTTAATAATAGATTAATATAATTTTGAAAATAGTAGATCATTTATCCATATTCGTTCTCACAATGACCATTGTTTTGATTCGATAAGGGACCGACCCAATGCCAAACTATCCCGTCAATAAAATCAGCACGTCCGATGAACAGATAAATATTTTACAAATTACTGATTTGCATCTATCTACGCCTGTCGCTGCTGATACTGACAGTAGTCATGTCAATGAGGTGGGTGATTGTCAGCGTAATTTTGAAGCTGTACTGCAGCAAGCACTGAGTGAAGATATTCGCTGTGATTTGATTATTGTGACTGGCGATCTGGTCAGTAAAGTAAAGCCCGCCACCTATGATCATATCTTTGATGTACTACAGGCAACCCAAATTCCTTTTGTATGTATCGCTGGCAATCACGATGTGACTGATGAGAATGGTGAAGACTTGCCGTTTTTTCAGCGGACACTCATTGCCCAGCCTGCTGACTCACGCTTACTCAGTCGGCACATCATTGAGAGTGATCACTGGCAGTTACTGTTATTAGACTCGTCTATCACAGGTAAAGTGGCAGGTGAGATAACCACTACAGATATTGATTGGTTATGCAAACGGCTTGAGGCATGTGCTAAGCCTGCGCTTATCGCCCTACACCATCACCTCATCCCAGTAGATTCTGACTGGATTGACACCCATATGGCGCAAAACGCTGAAACTTTTTGGGAGTATATGGCGCCTTTTGAGCATTTACAGGTAATCATTAGCGGTCATACTCACCAAGAGCAGATTCGTTATCGTCAAGGTGTGACTGTTTATAGCACACCATCTACCTGCTATCAATTTAAACCTTATTCGCATGATTTTGCTTACGATGAAGCTTGCTTGCCTGGTTACCGCTGGTTGCAATTAGCCAACAATGGAAAGGTTGCAAGCTGGATTGAAAGACTGGATACTTAATGCCCATATTTATTGGTGCATAAAATAGCTATAGCGCTTATACCTCAAGGATTTAGCACTTATTAACTGAGGTAACGCTAGAGAGTAGATTAAGAAAAAATGAGATCAGGATAAAAAATAACTTCATTATTATTAAAAACAATGATACAACTTGTAAAATGAAGCGAAATGACCTGATATCTCGCATTAGTCAGCAATATAGTAGCTAAAATCGTTTTTCACAGTCAGTCATTTACCACATGATTGCAGCCATGCCATTGAACGAAAATGTTGCATCGCAGTATACCTAAGCAATGGTGTGTCGATACCGATAGGCCAACATAACGATATTATTCGATCAGCTGTGTTACTTGTGTTACCAAGTGGTAAAACGTTTGATAAAGGGACAAATTATAGCGTTTGTAAAACTGATAACGTCTTGTCTTTTGATACGTCGTTTTATTGAATTAATTTGAAAAAGTAGGATACCCATATGAGCACCGTGACCACAAATCCAAGTGAATTCAAGTTTACTCCTTATGTGCCAGCCCCAGACGAAGAGTATATGTCTGATGCGCAGTTAGAGCATTTTAAGGCAATTTTGTTGGAATGGAAAAACCAACTGATTGGCGAAGCGGATCGTACCAAAAGCTACATCCAAGACGAATCAAGCGCCATGCCTGATATCAATGACCGTGCAACTCAAGAAGAAGAGTTTGCGCTAGCCTTGCGCACACGCGACCGTGAACGCAAACTTATCCGCAAAATCGACAAGTCCATGCTAGAAATCGAAAATGATGACTATGGATTTTGTGAAACTTGTGGTGTAGAGATTGGTTTGCGCCGTCTTGAAGCACGTCCAACAGCGACCCAATGCATCGACTGCAAGACTTTGTCTGAGATTAAAGAACGCCAAAACCAAGGCGCTTAAATCAGATAGAACTAAGATGACTGTAAAACAAAGCGACCCTATGAGTGGTCGCTTTTTGCATTTTAGACGACCGTTTAGATGACTGCCTCTTCACGCAAACGCTCCCCCTACTCTGTGTTGAGTAGATGACTGATGTAGCGTTGGTGAAATGTTGCCTTTGCTCACGAAACAATCTCATTTAATAAATATCTTTTGAACCTGATTTTTATTATTCTATCTGTATTATTTTTATCGATAGCCATTTATTGTGAAAACTATTCCTACTGATACGCCATCTCACACCAAATCATCCCAGCCTATTGGCCGCTTTGCCCCTTCACCAACGGGTGAGTTGCACCTTGGTTCTTTGACCACGGCACTTGCAAGCTTTTGCCATATCAAATCGCTCGGTGGACAGTGGCTGCTGCGTATCGAAGATACCGATACTGAGCGCTGTGATAGACAGTTTACTGAACAGATTTTGATGGACTTAGAGGTACTTGGGTTGCACTGGGACGGTGATGTCATTTATCAATCTGAACGCATTGATATTTATAACGAATACTTGTCCTCATCGTTACGCCCATTGACCTACGGCTGCCAGTGCTCACGCAAAGATTTAGAGCAGTATTGGGCGCAAGAGGAAATTAGTAGACATCACAATAATGCGCACCTAACACAACCATGCAATCAAACGCAGCCAAACAGACAGCATTACCCACGACGCTGTGTCGCATCTGGCCTTGATAGGCAACAGCATAAATTACGTATACAGCTGCCAGACTATAAAATTGGCTTTCACGATGGTATCCAAGGACTGCAGTGGGACAATCCGCAGCAGACACTAGGAGATATGGTGGCTCGTCGTCAAGACGGTATGATCAATTATATACTGGCAGCCAGCATTGATGACGGCCTACAACATGTGACTCATATCATGCGTGGTTTGGATATTTTACCCATGACCACAGCGCAGATCAGTATCATGCAGGCGGCACAACTGCCAACCATCGACCATTGGTATCATCTGCCATTAATCAACAATACAGATGGTCAAAAGCTCTCTAAGCAAAATCTTGCGCAGCCAATTGATACCTCAGACCCAAGCCAGCTTATCGCTGATGCCTTAAAACTCCTACAGCAACCAAAGGTCGATATTGATACACCAGAGAATATGCTCAAGCAAGCAATTGCTCAATGGGACAATACGCCGCTACAAGGGAAACAGCAGTTGAATTCGCCTTATTAAAGATAACTAAAAAGCAACTCACAAAAAATAGATAGCAAAAAGCGCCACTGTTTGCGGCGCTTTTTTAGTGCTTGATCATAGAATGTATAGACTAACTTAAACTTTTTAGTAGTAGCGGCATTGGCTCTTTTCAATCTCAGGGCTTTCTTTATATATTTTCAATAATAAAGCCACCATCACCAAGCTAATCAACATTGAAGAACCGCCATAACTAAAGAATGGCATGGTGAGACCTTTGGTAGGAATGGCACCCATGTTCATCGCCGCATTAATAATCGTCTGCGCAATAAACACCACACCGATACCGAACGCGGTATAGCTCATGCGCATTTGGCGACGTTTTAGCGCGTTGTAACTGATACGCATCGCACTACCGATAATCAATGCCTCAAGTATCAATACCATACTGACACCAACAAAGCCCAACTCTTCACCCGTAATCGCCAATAAAAAGTCAGTATGCGCCTCAGGCAAATGCGATAGTTTTTGTACGCTTTCGCCATAACCAACCCCAGTGAACTGTCCACGGCCAAAAGCAATCAGACTACGTGCCAGCTGATAATCGGTATCCTGCACATCATCAAACGGATCCATGAACGACATCACACGTACCAATCGGTACTCTGCCGTGGTCACCATCAACACTGCGCCACCAACGGCTGCCGCACCCAATGCTAAGAAATGCTTATAAGGTGCTCCAGCGATATAAAAAATCGCAAATAGCGTCCCCAAAATAACGACAAAAGAACCAAAATCTGGCTGCGACAATAGCAGTATCGTTATCAGTACCACCACTAGCATAATGCGTAAAAAGCCATCTAGGCCATTACGAACCTCAAAAGAGCGACGCACCACAAAATCAGAGACAAACACAATCATGACAAGCTTAGCCAACTCGGCTACCTGAAAGTTAAAGCCTCCCAGCGTGAGCCAGCGCTTAGAGCCGTTAATGGGTGTACTAAACAGCGTTGCCACCAGCAAAATACCAGTAATACCCAACAAAATAAACTGCGTTTCAGTCTTATATAACGTGCGTAACGACACACTATAGTAAGGAATAATGGCAACGATCAAACCTATCGTCATGTATAACAGCTGGTTTTTGAAAAAGTACAGCTCTGTCATACCGCGACTGAGCGCAAAAGGAATAGAAGCAGAAGCCACCATCAGCAGACTAAGTACCATCATGCAGCCGACGCTCGATAATAAGATTGCGCGCGCTGATGGCATAGAAAGCACACCATCTGAGCCAGAGGCTTGCTTGGTTTTGGGCGAAGAACGAAAAAAAGAAGAGAGCGCCATAATTTTATATACACTAACAAACGAAAAAACACGGCGTCTATGAAACGCCACCGTTTAAAAAATCATAAAGTAAATCTTACTAGATAGACGATGATAAAAACCCTCAATCATCAAAAAATGCTTGAGCAATCATTTATCTAGCAATCAGAGTCATTACGATCGACAGTAGCAGCAATTTATAAGCAAAACAATCATTTATACGAGAAATGCTGCTTTGGTTAATAAGTAACTCACGTGCTACTACACCATCTAAGCTAATCTGTTCGAGCCCATAGCCATTTAAGACTTTTAACTGATAATCGTGCTATCTGATTGTGCCGTATCTAACTGAGCAAACAATCGACTGAAATGCTCACCGCGAGCCGCATAACCACTGTATTGATCAAAACTGGCACAGGCAGGTGACAACAATACCGCTTGCACTTGCGATAGGCTGCTAGCAGTGACTTGCTGAATAGTGACAAAGGCGTTTTCTAATGTTTGGCATTGATGCAATGCGACATCATCGCCTAATTTTGTTGCGCGTAAATGCTGCTCAATTTGCTTGCCATCCTCACCAATAAACAGCACTTGGCTGACATACTGATTGATAAAGGGCGTCAACTCGCCAAACTGCTGGCCTTTACCTTGCCCGCCCAAAATCAATAATAGCTTACCATCTTTTGGTGCATAGACCGCGCCTAGCCCTTCGATAGCAGCCATGGTCGAGCCAATATTGGTGCCTTTAGAATCATCAAAATAGTCGATATTAACAAAGCTCCCTACATACTGGCAGCGATGCTCGAGACCTGTGAATTGCTGTAACGTCTCAAGCATACTCTCAAGCGGCAAACCTGCAAGCTCACCGAGCGCTAAAGCTGCTTGCGCGTTTAGCAGATTATGACGTCCTTTCATCAACAGTTTGTCTGCGGACAGTAACCTTTCTGTACCACGCGCAATAAATGTTTGGCCTTCCACATCTGTTATCAGGCCATACTGACCTTTGTCAGGCGCATGGATGCCAGTACTGATCCTTGGCAGATTGTCTGCAACCAATGGACGGGTGAGTGCATCCTCACGGTTGATGACGACGGACTTAGCGCCTTGGAAAATACGATGTTTGGCCTGATGGTAGCCCAGCATATCACCATGGCGATCGAGATGATCTGGCGACATATTGAGGACAGTAGCAACCTTTGCCCCCAAATTTGTGACGGTTTCTAGTTGAAAGCTAGATAGTTCTAGCACCGCCAGCTCCATGTTCGTATTATCCAGCAAAGTGAGTGCCGGTATCCCTATGTTGCCGCCCACACCCACATTGATACCAGCGTCTGCTGCCATTTGCCCCACTAAGGTGGTCACGGTGCTTTTGGCATTGGAGCCTGTGATCGCCACAATCGGCACCGTACAGGCTTCACAAAAAAGCTGAATGTCGCTGACGACGGGAATATTTGCGTGACGAGCTGCTGCAATGGCAGGCATGTCAAGCGAGATACCAGGACTGATAATAATGCGGGCAGCTTGCTGCAATAATTCTGCATCAATGGTACCAAACTGACGAACCTCAATCTCATCTGGCAATTGTGCTGCCAGTGTAGGCGCGACCTGTGCATCTGTTACCGCCACTTGATAGCCTTGTTTGGCAAGATAATGCGCGACCGATAACCCAGACTGTCCCAAACCAACCACGACCTGTAGACCATCACCCTTGTGAATCAAGGTTTCTGTTGCGTTATGAGCGGTCATATCTATTCCTTCTATTGAACGAGCGAGATGTCATCAAGCACACTGATGCGGATAGCGACTCCAAATGACACCGTCGAGATGACAAGCATCATAACGGTATCGTTCAGATTTCGGTACTGATTTTTTATGTGTTTGTGCTATTATTCGCCTATTTTTATATTCAGTGGCTAATGCTATAATAGCTAACTTAATTGATGCGTGACATTGCTATATGATAAAGCAGTTCACCCAAGCATTTTAGTTTATCATGTTGTCACATTAATCGCGCTATTGTCACGTCTCTTTAGCAATGATTTATGTGTTACAACGGGATGTCAGACCCGCATTCTTTTCTGGCAGATTATTGATTACCCTCTACTGCAGCAAGTGATTGCTGATTCTATGTCTTACGATAGGCCTTTTTTATAGCCTATTTTAAGCAATCTGGTTCAAACCATATTTTAGGTAGTTTTATTGCTCTTATCATCTTTTTGAATATTGATGAGCGTATTTGTGATACCAAAAAAATCAGTAGACATACTTATGATTGACCTTTCACATTCCAACACGGCAACATGACCTGTGCATGTTGACGTAAAAGAAAAATGAATAGCTATTTTTAGTGACACGATCATTTTATAAATGAGTAATGATTACTTTTTTTGCCTCTAACCCTATGTAGTTTACTTATGATATCTTTTGTTGATAACTTGCGTGACGAGTGGTTCTCCAACGTTCGCGGTGACGTTTTATCGGGCTTGGTTGTCGCCTTGGCGCTTATTCCAGAAGCCATTGCCTTTTCTATTATCGCAGGTGTTGATCCAAAAGTCGGCCTATATGCCTCATTCTGTATCGCGGTCGTGATCAGTTTTGTCGGTGGTCGTCCAGGTATGATTTCAGCAGCAACGGGTGCTATGGCCTTAGTCATGGTCGATTTGGTAGCCGATCATGGTTTGCGGTATTTACTGGCTGCGACCTTATTGTGCGGCGTCATTCAGGTCGTCATGGGCATCCTAAAGCTTGGTAATTTGATGCGCTTTGTCTCGCGCTCAGTCGTCATTGGCTTTGTTAACGCACTAGCAATATTGATATTCGCCGCCCAGTTACCAGAATTAAATCCCATGACTGAACGTGTCGGTATGACGGTATATATCATGACGGCTGTGGGTTTGGCAATTATTTATCTGTTTCCCCTTATTCCTAAAATAGGCCGTGTGATTCCCTCTCCATTGATTTGTATCGTTGGTTTGACAGCGGTCGCCATGTATATGAACCTTGATATTCGTAACGTTGGTAGCATGGGTGATTTGCCAGATTCGTTGCCTGTGTTTTTGTTGCCTGATATTCCATTAAACCTAAATACATTGTTGATTATTGCTCCTTATTCTATTGCGCTTGCCATTGTGGGTTTATTAGAGTCTATGATGACTGCGACGATTGTCGATGAGCTGACCGATACGCCAAGTGATAAGAACAAAGAGTGCCGTGGTCAAGGCATAGCTAACGTGGTGTCAGGTTTCTTCGGTGGTATGGCAGGCTGTGCGATGATTGGTCAGTCAATGATTAATGTAAAATCCGGTGGACGCACGCGCCTTTCTACCTTGATCGCAGGTGTAGTACTGCTTATCATGGTGGTATTCTTAAGTGAATGGGTCAGCCAAATTCCGATGGCAGCCCTCGTTGCTGTCATGATTATGGTATCGATTGGCACGTTTAACTGGCAATCTATTCGCGAATTCAAAACGCATCCTATGTCATTCAATATAGTGATGCTAGCGACGGTATTGACCACTGTCTTTACGCACAACTTAGCTTATGGCGTTGGTGTTGGCGTGTTGCTATCTGCCTTAGCATTTGCCAATAAGATTGGTCAGTTCTTAACCATATTCAGTGAGTACGATGATAGTAGCAATACCCGTTATTATTATGTTCAAGGACAGGTGTTCTTTGCCTCTACGACACAGTTTTTGAATAGCTTTGATACCAAAGAAGCGGTAGACAGCATTCAAATTGATGTGAGTCATGCACATTTCTGGGACGTTAGTGCGGTTGATACTTTAGACAAGCTGGTCATGCGCTTGCAACGTGAAGGTATTGATGTCAAAGTGGTAGGACTCAACAATGCGAGTCGAACACTGATTGACCGCTTCTCTATTCACGATCGCCGAGATATTGGTTTATTAGATTAAGCAAATCTACGTCTAACTTGTCATTGATGTATGGCAAGGTTTTGTGAATCGATGAATGATTTGTGAATCGATGGATAAATAGAAAGCTGCGTTGGTCAAAAGAGTTGGGTATGTACGTGATGCCTTAGCCCTACGCTGAGTGGCTGATTTTGATGATTAGAATGATGTGGCCGTTTTATGAGTAACTTAAAACCAGATAGTGTCATTGCTTGCTTGGACTGTCCTGATCATGTTCAAGCTGTATTAGAGGCCAGCATGTGGGCTTCTATTCGCTTGCGCGCGCCTGTAGGACTGCTACATTCAGTCCCAAGCTTACAGCAAAAAGCTGCGGTCAATTATTCTGGTTGTCTCAATATCGATGATAAAAATGCCTTGCTTGAGCAGTTCACAACCAAAGAGCATTTGAGCAACTGTGAGCTAAAATCACAGGGCAGACTATTACTGTCTCAAGCTACCACGTATTGCGAGCAAAAGCCTCATAAGCTTAAAACTTATACCTTGCATCGTCATGAAAACCTGAACCAGAGTATCGATTACGTCGATGACAAGGCACAATTGATCGTCATCGGTCATCATGTCACGTGCAAATCGACATTAGGACAACTGATTAGAGTCAGCCACTGCCCCATTTTGGTGACACATGCACCATTTTTGCCCCCTACTACCGCTTTATTTGCTTTTGACAACAGTCCAACGTGCCATAAGCTACTTAATTGGTTGTGTAAAACCCCACTCGTGCGTGCCTTGACCATTCATATTGTCATGATCGGCAAAGAGACCTCTGATAACTGTGACGCCCTACGTGAAGCATACGCGAAGCTCAAGCAAGCAGGTATCAAATCTAAAAAAACATTATTAGACTGCCGTGATGTTGCGGCGGCTTTAAATTACTACCAAAACCAAAACGATATCGGCCTACTCATAACAGGCGCGTTTGGCCAATCGCGTTTACGTGAGTTGCTACAAGGCAGCGATACTAAGAAGTTATTAGGCAGCACCAAAACACCATACCTCCTTTTTCCTAAGGCTTAAGCATCGTTTTATCCACACACATAGCCTATCTATATAAGCGCAGAGCACCAATGACTCTTTTGGTCTCTGCCGCTTACCGCGACCTCTCCTCTATTTAGCTTTAATCAGCTGTCATCAAACGTTCATTTTATTACTAAACTCAAGTTAGCAAATCGTCACATGAAATAGAGGGATAGCCTCCCCAAGCACCTAAAAAGTTGGTTATAATAAAGTTTTCATTAACCAAATGCTAAAGGTTGATTCGCTTTTACTATGTTTATAATGATGGCTCTCATCATTACATCGTCACCCATATACTCTGTTGCAACCGCGGTTATTTTTGAATAGATAAACCCAATTCTACCTCCCCCTTGAGTAGGTTGGCACAGTTCTTGAATAACTTACCGTAAGCAAAGCAGAGATACGACGATGCACCATAATGCCTCTATCAATCTGCGGCATCACACAAATAAGGAATTTTTTATGAAGCTAATCACTGCGATCTTAAAACCGTTTAAGCTCGACGATGTGCGTGAAGCGCTTTCTGACATCGGTGTTAAAGGTGTTACCGTCACTGAAGTCAAAGGTTTCGGTCGTCAAAAAGGTCACACAGAGCTCTATCGCGGCGCAGAATACGTGGTGGACTTTTTACCTAAGGTAAAAGTCGAAGTCGCTGTGATCGATGAGATGGTCGAACCTGCTATTGAAGCAATCACTCGTATCGCTAGCACTGGCAAGATTGGTGACGGCAAAATCTTCGTCACTGCGCTTGAGCAAGTCATTCGTATCCGTACGGGCGAAACCGGACCTGATGCTATCTAGATTTGAGGCCATATCTATAAACATCGATTTATAGAGAAAGGCTCTTACTGCATTTTTATCTATCGGTCATACCGATATCTATATTGTAAATTCAAGGGGAATTTAAATGGAAAGTCAAATCTTTGAGCTCCAGTATGCGCTCGATACGTTTTACTTTTTGATCTGTGGGGCGTTGGTCATGTGGATGGCAGCTGGCTTCACTATGTTAGAGGCCGGATTGGTCCGATCAAAAAACACGGTCGAAATCTTAACTAAGAATGTCGCGCTATTTGCAACCGCCAGTATCATGTACATGATATGCGGCTACGCTATTATGTATGGTGGCGATCTGTTCTTGAGCGGAATTGCAGGCGGCGACACCTTGGTAGAAGACGCACTAGCAGCCTCTGCCGAAAATGGCTTTGGTGGTGACTCTGTCTACTCTGCAGCCTCAGATTTTTTCTTCCAAGTAGTCTTTGTAGCGACTTGTATGTCAATCGTTTCAGGTGCTGTTGCTGAGCGTATGAAGCTATGGGCTTTCTTATTATTTGCTGTTGTCATGACTGGTGTTATCTATCCATTAGAAGGCAGTTGGACTTGGGGCGGTAACGATGTCTTTGGGTTATTTAACCTAGGTGACATGGGTTTCTCTGACTTTGCAGGCTCTGGTATAGTCCATATGGCGGGTGCTGCTGCTGCTCTAGCAGGTGTATTACTCCTAGGACCCCGTAAAGGTAAATACGGTCCTAACGGTGAGATACGTGCGATTCCTGGCGCCAATCTTCCACTTGCGGCACTTGGTACATTGATCCTATGGATGGGTTGGTTCGGTTTCAACGGTGGTTCAGTACTCAAGCTTGGCGATATCGCCAGTGCCAACTCTGTCGCCATGGTCTTTTTGAATACCAATGCTGCTGCTGCTGGTGGTGCTGTGGGCGCTCTGATAATCGCTCGTATCATCTTTGGTAAAGCGGATCTAACCATGCTCCTAAACGGTGCATTAGCCGGCCTAGTCGCCATTACTGCAGAGCCATCAACCCCTTCTGCGCTACAAGCCACTCTTTTCGGTGTTGCCGCTGGTGTCATCGTCGTATTATCAATCTTAGCGTTAGATAAAATCAAAATTGATGATCCAGTGGGTGCAATCTCAGTTCATGGCGTGGTTGGTCTGTTTGGTCTACTAATCGTACCAATTACCAACCCAGCATCTACCTTCATCGGTCAGATTGTGGGTGCGGCGACCATCTTTGCTTGGGTATTCATCGCTAGCTTGATCGTTTGGGGAATCCTCAAAGCACTCATCGGTATCCGTATCTCTGAAGAAGACGAGTACGAAGGTGCTGATATTGCAGAGTGTGGTATGGAAGCTTATCCAGAATTTATCAGATAAGATCTCTTAATAGTCTAAACCCTATCGTTCGATACGCTGATACTACTTACCGTAGTGTCAGCGTTTATTATTTTATTGAGTAACCTCCCCTTACTGACACAATAAAATGTAAAACATAAAAAATCCCGCAGTGCCTTTCGGTAGTGCGGGATTTTATCTATTAAGTACAGATCTGATAAAAAACTACTTGATCGACTTATTTCTTTTTCCACTCTTGGCTACGAGAGAATGGACCAATATAGCCTCTTAGCTTCAAAGTATTACCACTTAGATTTGCCGTCATACGATAATCTTTGCCTTTTTCAGGATCAGTAATCGTACCACCGCTGTATTTACCGCCACCATCAGATTTTAGACCTCTAATAATGGTCGTGCCTATATGCTTTTTACCTTTGGCTGAGTTAGTAGCAATGAGCGTACCTGTCAGTACCCCATTTGACTCAGTAATTTTTACCGTACCTTTTGGCTTGCCTTCATCATATGTCTGCCAAGTCGTATTGGCTAATGGGTCAGCAGCAAATGCCATACTAGCAATACCAATACCAGCAACGGCTAACGTGGTTTTTGTAAATAATTTCATAGATTGACTCCCTTCATACAATGATTGCTCGAAACATTATGTTTCTGATTTCCTATGCTTATCCTTTGCTAGAATCTTTTATTACAAGCTTTGCGACTCTCTACTTATAAAGCGTAGGTTATCGATATTGCTCATAACTCTTTGTCAAAGATTTTGAGCGACATAAGCGATGTCTTGACTCATTATAATCAATTTTCCGACTTTGCCTAGTAATTTTTTTATACTTTATTATTTCTATAAAATAAAACCATATCAAAGACTTACAAGAAGGGATTGTCGATATCTTTGCCCAATTGGTCATCATTTTCCTTTGACTTATCATCATTATTATTATAAAGGTTTTTACTTTCAAATGTGTTTATGACCCGACTCATTAGCTCATGCAATTGCTGAGCGTGTTCATATCCGGATGCATCCAAAGTCAGGTCTAGATCACCATAGATGATGATTTTGTCCTTTTGGTTTTCAATAACAAGATCACCAACCTGCATGCTTTGGTGATCATTGGCGAATGGGTCAATCATGTGTGCATCCTTATGGTGTATTTAAAACTCAAAAAGTATTCTACGTTTTGCTCTATGCCTTTAACTGCGCAAGTAACCACTCCAAAATAGCCCAGACGAATAGCATCCAATCCGGCTCCTGAGCTGAGGTATCAGACCCCTCTGACGCCTCCCCTGCCTTCAGTGGCAAATCCAATGCTTCTCGCTTAGTTTGAATGTCCAACATCGGCAAGACATCGATACCGGTTTCAGCGGTCAGCTCATCGATACTAATAACATCAATGCGTTCAGATTCGTCATTTGGTGCGTAATATACCCCTGCCTGATTGGTCGCGGGTATATACACTGCTTTGAAAAAATGGCTGGGTACAAGCACACGATTGGCAAGCTGCTTGGTCTTAGTATTGGTAAATGCGACGCCAGTAATGGTATAAACCTCACCGTATTGCTGGGTCAAATAGCGAGTTGCCGATTCGATATTACGCCAAATATAACGATTATTGCGCGGCGACTGCGGCGCGATATTGGCCAGACTAAAGCTATCATACTGTTGGCTGCGCGTTGCCATATTGGCATTTGGTGCTAGGTGTCCGCGATCATAACCAGAACCTGAATAGTCAGATAATGACGCGCGTGCTGATTCTGGGAGCTTGCTTTCTTCATGGAAGCTATCTTCACGGTCGATCTGTTTGGCTTGCTGCAGACGTGTGCGATCTAGATGTTCTGCTGACCACAGCGGTGTCCGTGATACACCAGAGTACATAACGGCAAAGCCATCCATGCATAATGCTTGTGTCTTATTACTTAGCTTGGTGTTGGTAAATTCAGGATAGATACCACCATAAAAAGATTGGCTACACTGCGTGAAATCATCAGCATGCGCCTGATTAACACCTATTACAACTGTCATGACAGTCATTAGTATGCTGTGTTTAAGTCCATATGTGCGCTCACGGAAACTTATCATTCAATCTTCAAC
The DNA here is from genome assembly GCF_001921765.1 of Psychrobacter sp. C 20.9. NCBI lineage: Bacteria > Pseudomonadati > Pseudomonadota > Gammaproteobacteria > Moraxellales > Moraxellaceae > Psychrobacter > Psychrobacter sp. C 20.9. Next base: position 109,807 of record NZ_MRYC01000005.1, read on the forward strand.
CATTTATACTCATCATTGCGTATCTGCTATCCTAGCAGGCAGTTAGCAATAAAGAAAGATAGCGCGCAAGTCGTGACATTTTAAATGGTATCCGCTATACTTAGGCGTTCAAAAAACGGTGAAGTGGGTGAGTGGCTGAAACCGCACGCCTGGAAAGTGTGTATACGTTAATCGCGTATCGAGGGTTCGAATCCCTCCTTCACCGCCAATCTTATAAAATCTTAGTTTTCCCACCTTGCCCCAATCCTACTCATATATTAATCAAACCCTTTATAAATAACGCGTCTAGCGTTTTTTTTATGCCTATTATTTTCCCAATCCCACCCAACGTGACCCACCTATCACGTCGCTTGTGTTGGTCTATTCGTTGGTCTATTATTCATATAGACCGTAATTAGACCAACATTCGATCTAGATTTATGCGCCTTAGACCAACACAATTGTCTTAACGCTTTGAATGTATAGCTCGTAGGTATGAGGAACAGACCAACATGTTAAGTGATACCAAAATTCGTAAGCTTAAACCAAGTGAGAAGTGCATGCCTTTGCGGCCTGACAAGTATACTGACAAGTATGGATTACAGCTTTTTGTGCGTAGCACGGGTACAAAATCATGGATAAGCGTTTATCGCTTTGATGGTAAGCAAAAAAGTATTACTCTTGGTACTTATCCCTTCATGTCCCTATCTCAGGCTAGACAAGCCAATACTGAGATCAAAGCACTGTTGGCTGACGGTATTGATCCAAAAAATAAAAAGCGGCAGGATAAGCTTGCCAATATTCATGCGCAAAAATTCAATGACTATGCGCTAGACTGGCTTGCTGAACGACAACGTAACGTCAAGCCGCGTACTTATCAGCAAGACTATAACCGTATGCATAAAGACGTGTTATCACATTTTGAAGGCATCGCTTTAAAAGATGTAAGCTTTGAAGACTGCCGATCAATGGCAGACGAGATCGAAAAGCGTGTGAACAAGAATGGTGAACCACCACGTGAGGTTACCAGACGCACTATTGATTTGGTTGCTAATGTTTTAAAGCGTGCCAAACGCGAACGTATCATTGAGCAAAACCCAATCGATGATCTAAAGGAACTCTATCCTAAAGCCAAAAGTCAGCACATGAAGCATGTTGATATCAGTGAGCTTCCTGGCCTACTACAAGCCATCGAGGGTTATCATGGTCACGACCAAACCAGACTGGGTATGAAGTTCTTAGCCTATTCATTTTGTCGCACCATTGAGTTACGTATGATGAAATGGTCACACATTGATTTTGCTAACCGTTTATGGCGTGTTGATATCGACAATCTCAAAATTGCGCGTAAGCATGTCGTACCACTATCAGATCAAATGCTCGCAGTGCTAGAAGAAATGAAAGCCATCACAGGGCAATATGAATATGTTTTCTATCACACGGGCATGCATCAGCCTTATAGTGAAGAGTTCATTAATAATGCGTTAGACATCCTTGGCTATGCTGGCAAGCAGACTGGGCACGGGTTCCGTCACATCGCTTCAACCAATTTGAACGAGCTCGGCTACATGGGCGATGCGATTGAAAAGCAGATGGCGCATGATAAGAAAAGCAGCATTCGCGCAGTGTATAACCACGCGCAACACTTAGAAGAACGCCGTAAAATCATGCAAGTCTGGGCAGATTTTTTAGATCTGCTCAGGGATAAAGGCGAGGTCGTGGACTTTCAGACAGCACGTCAGCAGATTGAGCAGTCGTTAGTTAATCATCAATCTGATAGCCTTGAAGCAATGAACAAACAACAACTTATTCAAGCACTCATTAATAAAGGTATGACAAAAACAGAGTTACAAAAGCTATTACAATAATTTAATACCATCCCAGATTCTGTATAACTACTTTTTATATAAAATACTCAATAACTACATCGAATCGAGTGGCTTCACCTACTAAATTCATTTAGCCTTTGTTGAACTTTTTTTTGTAATCATCTTCAACGAGCTGATTGATAACCTTAGTGGCAGTTGTGCCTCTGATTTTCATAATAGAGTCCAATTGATCTTGGTTTTTCTTATATATCTTGACTTCACTTAAATCTTCATTTTTGTTGCTCGCTGAAAATTTACTCCATGCATCTTTCATGTTCTCTATAATTTTAGTTCTATGTGATATTTCTGGTATTGACTCAAGATCAACTGTTGGGTCATTCACGTCTATGTCTTGAGTAAAAACCTCATAGGTATATTCTGCATTTGATAAGACATCAAGACTTGCTAATATTAAATTATACTTGTCTTCTAGAGAGGAGGGTATGAAAGCATTCTGAAGTATGAGGTGGTCTCTTTTTTCTGAGCTCAGATAGTTATAAGCCCATTCAATTTGTTCGCTATCATCACCCTTAAGCCACTTGATTTCTCTATCAGTACGATTTCTAAAATATACGGATTTGATAGTTTCTATACGCCATATCAATGGAAGATTGTTTTCCACTACATAATGTGCATAATACGGAAGGGTGAGTGGAATGTAGTTAAAATGCATGACCTCATATTTTAGATAATTCGAAATATGAGAAACTAACTCATTACCTCCGACCATAGTTTTATCGTAAAGAAAATCTTGAACTAAATAAGCAATGTGCAGAGCGTTACGGAGATCACCTTTTATCCAGTTCAATGAGCTATCTGGCAGCTGGTTATTAATTTTAAATCGCATTAGCTCATGAAAGTGTTGAATTGGATATGGCTGAGACTTGAATATGCTGATCAAAATAGACTTAAAAGCTCCCTTATCCCACTCCATGTTAGCTGATGCATTCCCCCAATACATATTGTTCGCAAATACTAGGCTCTTGCACTCATCCTCATTGAAATGTCCAATCGTCTTATAAAAATCCTCTAAGTCTTTCCAGTTTTGGTTTAAATGATAAAAATACAAATCAGTATTAAACTTATATTGTTGGGCCAAGTGATATGCATTAGCTTTGTTTAACAATTCTTGATTTAACCTGTCAAGTGATTGATTATAGTCTTCTGTTACAACCTCATTATTAACAACAGTAGTTGATAAAGCCGTAGTAACATCTCCACTTTTCTCAGCCGATATTTCGGAATTGTCGTGATACTGGTCAGCAGTCTGAACCAAGTTTCCATCATTATAATCTGAGTTATTATTATATGTCATAGCAAAAATACCTTCAAAAAAACTCTTAAAAAGTGGGTATATAGTCTCTTTTAGTAGGAAAAAACTATGTATTTACTACATAGAAACTCCCTAATATAGAGGCGTGAGCAGTCCTATGCTCTTTTTTAGCTTAAAATAGACTGCATTTAGTCTTTCATCTTTTCGCTTTAACTATACCTTGTATATAAACTTCGTCCTAGCACTAAATTCGGATTGTTTCATCTCAACATTAACGCTTCGTTTAGGTGCTATCTATGTTCGTCGGAACAGATAATCCCAGCACTAAATAAGCACACTTAACGACACGTTTTAACACCCGCAGTCTGCTAACTCCACCTGAAAAAATCTCCAACGCAGACAGCGATTTGCTATCAGACTTGATAAAAAAACTCCAAGCACACAAGAAAAAATCTGCTCTCTAGCAGCCCGCTCTTAATGGGTTATTTATATTATTACTAATTACTATTAATTACAGCTAAGCGCTTATCGCTTAGCACTGATTCATCTATTCATCGAGTTATAAAAATACAGACTTACCTCACCCTATGAAACCAACTTCATAGGAACCCTATCATGTCTTACTCACACCTAAACCAGCCGCTAGTTGTCGCAAACGTTCATAATTTGGTCACGGATATACTGGCAAACACTGTCAGTTTTAACGAGATCATGGATAAACTGAACGGGTGGTATTACCCGTTCATGAATCATCTAAATTCTGATCTAATTTATTCACAAGCAGTCGTGGCATTTTTTAGTAGTACACAGGCTGTCGTTGGCGATACCTATCCAGAAAATGTGATTTGGGATCATGATAAAACCCAGCGTTTTATTAATATGCTGTCATGCTATAGAAATGATATTGAGAATGAACGAAATGCGTTCACTTACCAAGAATCTCAAAATAAAATACGGTTACATGGCTACGTCAATAATCTGATCACCCACTATTCAAGGCTGCTATTCATCCGTATAGATTTAAAATATGCACAAGAAACGAGCCATCTCGTTAGTCTTGAGGATTTTTACTGTCATATGAACAAATTGAGAGAGCTTATTGGTAAAACAAAAAGTTGCTTTGAGCACCTGCAAGGCAATGCTTGGGCTCTTGAGCAAGGAGGAATCAATGGTGGACTGCACTGTCATTTGCTACTTATGTACGATGGATCAAAGCGACAGAATGACTGGCATATTGCTAAAGAAGTGGGTGAGAAGTGGAAAGCCATCACTGGTGGTCTAGGTGAGTACTATAGCTATCACGATCCAGAGCGTAAGCAGCAGTATAAGCAATATGGCAAGTTAGGTATCGGTATGATTCATCGTGATAACCCTCAAGAAGTAGAAAACGCAGTGCGATCAGCTCTATACTTAACTGATCCTAATAAGGATAAGCAGCGGCCTAATAAGGATAAGCAGCAACTAAAACTATTGCTACCAAATATGCGTACTTTCGGTCATGGTGTTTATAGAACATCGAAACGTAGAGGCTTACCACCAATATCAAAATAATTTCAGATATACAGTATCGCCATGAGATGAGATAAGGAGCCATCGCTACCTTATCCATCTACCGCTAAACGTCTAATCAAGGTCTGCTTTATAGCAGGCCTTTTTTATGCGCCACTATCAAGGAGATGCTATGAAACCTATCTGTCCCAATTGTCATTCAGCACACGTTATAGAGAATATAGATACCAACATGCAAAGCATGTCAGAGCATCTGTGCTCACCCAAGCTCTTAGTCAGTCTTGGGGTGAGCGTCTGCAAGTACTACAAGATCAACCCTATGATCGGGATGGTTGCAGGTGGCGCTATTGCCACCGTAATTAATCTGGCACAACAAAGACTGATCCAGCCGCCATTACTCAGAGCGACTATCATGCCGCGCTATCTATGCAGTACCTGTCAGCATACCTTTAGTATCTGACATCCTCATTTATTTACTCAATCAATTATCAAAGCGTTTAAACAATCAATCTTAAAAGGAGTATTAACATGGCACATTTAATCGAAAGCATGGCATACGTTGGCGAAACCCCTTGGCATGGTCTTGGCAACGAGCTATCCCCCAAACAGCCGATTGAGGTCTGGGCACGTGAGGCTGGGATGGACTGGCGTATTGAATCATCAGATGTCAGCTACATGGCAACCAATGATAAAGGGCAAAACCTGATCATGCCTTATGACAATAACAAGGTGTTGTATCGCTCAGACACGCTTGAGCCGTTATCAGTGGTGAGTCAGCGCTACCAAGAAGTACAACCAAGTGAGATATTAGAGTTTTATCGTGATCTGACTGAACAAGCAGACTTTGAGCTTGAGACCGCAGGAGTGCTTAAAGAAGGACGTAAGTTCTGGGCACTGGCTCGTACGGGGCAATCAGCAACGCTACGTGGCGGTGATGTTAGTCATGGCTATTTGCTACTAGCAACCGCTTGTGATGGCACGCTTGCTACTACAGCACAGCTCACCAATATTCGCGTTGTGTGTAATAACACTTTAGCGATCAGCCTCGCTAACAGTAATGGCGGTGTGGTGAAAGTACCGCATAGCACGACCTTTGATGCCGACAAGGTCAAACGTCAACTGGGCGTCTCCGTCAGCCAATGGGATGACTTCAATTATGAGATGAAGCAATTGACCAATAGACGCGTCACGCAAGCAGAAGCGGCCAACTACTTAAACCGTGTGTTTAACGATGTCAAAGACGACGGCTTGATTCTGTTTAATACCGCTAAGAAGGAAAAAGATGCGGTTCCTAATGCCAAAGCGATGAATCAGGTGATGAGTATGTTTAACGGTCAAGGTCGCGGTGCAGGTTTGGCGTCCGCTAAAGACACGGCTTATGGGTTGTTAAATGCGATGACAGAATTTGTTGATCATGAACGCCGCGCCATGTCGCAAGATCATCGTTTGGACTCTGCTTGGTTTGGGGCTGGTGCGAAGCTCAAGGACAAAAGCTTAGAGGAAGCACTACGCTTGATTGCCTAGCTACTCTGTCTAACGAATTAACCACGCCTTTGCGCGTGGTTTTTTTATGCCGTCAATTAAGCAAGGCACATTTACAGATCACCAAGAATAAATCTACTAAAGGAGTTCACCATGAACCTGATCGCAGTAAACCATACCACCACGACTCAGCTAAAACCCAAACGTTCAGTCATGACAGCTAAAGCGTCTCGAACCCCTAAACCTAAAACCAAGGCCAAACCAGCAGAAGTCACGCTAAAGCAAAATGAAGTTATTAGTAAACCTGTTCAAGCAAAGACATCAACCACGCCTAAGCGTTTGGTCAATACCAAAGACTTAAGCCGTGAAGATTGGCTACAAGTACGCAGACAAGGCATTGGCAGCTCTGATGCCGCTGCCGCTTGCGGTATCCACCCGTATCTATCCATGCTTGAGCTATGGATGATTAAGACAGGGCGCATGAGCGCAAACATTGATGCCAGTAGTAATAACGGCATCGAGGGCTACTCGCCCCTTTACTGGGGCAATACACTTGAACCCATGGTCGCTAAATATTACCAAGAGCATACTGGTAACAAGGTACGTCGCGTCAATGCTGTCTTGCAGCATCCTGATCCTGACAAAGCGTTCATGCTGGCGAATTTAGACTATGCCATTACAGGTAATGACGAGGTGCAGATACTAGAGTGTAAGACCGCTGGTGAACATGGTGCCAAGCTGTGGAAGCATGGCGTACCCTTATATGTCACTTGCCAAGTACAGCATCAGTTAGCAGTGACTGGTAAACAGGCTGCGCATATCTGCGTGCTGCTGTGTGGACATGAAGCCAAGATATATAAGGTTGAGCGTGACGAGTATCTGATAGCAAGTATCACTGAACAGGAGCGTCTATTCTGGCAATACGTAGAAACGGACACGCCGCCCACACCGGATCACTCTGAGTCAGCCGCTCGTGCACTAAAGCAGCTGTATCCAACCGCTAAGCCGTCAAGCAAGGTTGATCTCCGCGAAGACGCTGGCGCTAACAGGTTGTTTGAACAACTGCTTAGCTACCGCGTATCCATGGAAGATATCGAGCAGCGCCATGACCAAGTAAAGCATCAGCTACAAACGCTGATTGCCGATAATGAGGTGGCTGTGTTCGGTAAAGGCGCTATTTCTTGGAAACGCTCGAAAGACAGTGTTGGGCTCGATAGTAAGGCGGTTATCAAGGCGCATCCTGAATTGCTCGCGCAGTTTGGTAAAACCAAGCATGGTAGCCGTCGTTTTGTCATTCTTAATGACTAAGCCATCAGTCACTTAACCATCAACACAGCAATCAACCAGTCAAAGCGAATCAATCAAAACAAGCACATAAAGCCCACCTATCACAGGTGGGCTTTTTTATGGCTAAACACAATCTATTAAACACAAGGAATTTCATCATGATTAAAGGTCTAACCATTACTCCACCAGTTCTAGGTCGCATCAGCATCGGCCGTGTCATTGAAAAAGACGGCAAGCGTCTGCCTGCCAAAGACGATCAATTCACTATCACCAGTCAAATCCAAAACAAAGATGGTTGGGTCACCCATCCACTCGATGCAAAGCTACGCGAAAAGAATGACGGTAAGCTCAGACAAATACCAGTACGCATGCTGTTTAATGATCCTGAGTTGAATTTACGCGCAGAATACACGCTGTTCGATAGACAAACAGGTCGTCCACTATGCGTGGGTGACGGTGAACATTGTCAGCGCAGAACCAATAATGGTGTCGAGCAGCTTCCTTGCCCATCACCTGATCGCTGCCCCTTAGCGCAAGGCGGTGCTTGTAAGCCCTATGGCCGTCTCTACGTCAATTTAAGTGAGGATGATGAGTTGGGTACGTTTATCTTTCGCACGACTGGCTTTAATAGTATTCGCACTTTAGCCGCACGTCTTAGCTACTTTGCAGCAGTATCAGGCAATAAGCTGTCGTGTTTGCCATTGCAACTCACACTCCGAGGTAAAAGCACAACCCAAAGCTATCGTACGCCGATTTACTTTGTGGATTTGACGTTACGTGATGACGTGACACTAAAGCAAGCGGTACAAGATGCACAGGCAATTGATCAAGAGCTTAGCGAACACGGCTTTGATCAAGCAGCATTAGAGGAAGCAGCCAAACAAGGTTACGTAAATTCCTGCTTTGAGATTGATAGCGATGGTCTGATGGATGTGGCTGAAGAGTTTTATCCAGTAAAGACAGATGAGGCCAATAGCAGTCCTCAAGGAGAGTCGAAAAATAGTGTTGCTCCCTACAATGTCGGTAATATTGAAAGAAGTCTAAGGGAGAGTGTGACAGCTATAAGTTAAAACAGTGGTAAGGATAGACGGCATAAGAAAGGAGTTGATTATTCAGCTCCTTTTTATGTTGCATATCTGGCCAATCATTGGACTACATGGGATGCCGTAAAAAAATATGGGACTCCGTAACTGTATGAGAAGAAAGATTCTCATTAACTTACAAAGGAGATATTCATGGAACAGTTAAATGCGAACACACAACAAAACGTATCAACAGCTAGCGCTTTACAGATACCTCGCATGATACCGCTCAAGCAAGTAATGCATTATACAGCGCTTAGTAGTACTACGATTTATGAGATGGTCAATAAAAAATCTGATCGTTACGATCCAACATTCCCTGTTCAAGTGAAGTTATCAAGGGGACGTGTAGCATGGGTTGAGAGTGAGATTGCAGAATGGTTAGAATTCAAAATAGCTGCGAGAACTTATTAAGTAGTGATATGAAAATAAGCCACTCGAAGTGGCTTATTTATTAAATAATTGAGAGTATGAAATTTTTAGAACAATATAAAAGCAATTGGAGTAACTATTATTAAGCTCAGTAATGTCCTTTCAAACCATATAATAACGAGGTCTCTAACTTTAATAGGTATATCTGTAGATAAGATACTTGGCACACTAGCAGAAAAGAAAATAATAGACGATACGCAAACAACTGCAATCACAAATTTGGTAATTATGTCTGCTTCAACGACCAACAATGGGGGCAAAAACATTTCAGTAATACCAAGAGCAGCTGCCTTTGCGGCTAGCATTGGATCAGGTAACTGCAATAGATAAGTAAATGGATAGAAAACATACGCTAGGATATCAAACAACAATGTATATTCTGCTAACATAAGAGCGACAATGCCAATAGATAAAATGGTTGGCAGAATGCTCATCGTCATCAACAATCCATCTTTTGTATTTGCCAATATATTTTTAAATATATTGTCAGCTTTGCCAGCTGCTTGCATACCTTCCTTAAAGGCATGGCTTACTCTAGACCCACTATATTCATGCTCATTTTCTGAATGAATAGGTGTACCGTCAATATACTCTTCAGGCATGTTACGCAAAGGGTAGATACGTACTGTTATAGCGGTGACTAAGAAAGTAACAAAAAGCGTCGTCCAAAAATACAGGTTCCAGCTTTCCATTAAATCAAGCGTTTTAGCAACGACAATCATAAAAGCTACAGTCACAGTGGAAAAACCGGTTGCTACAATAGCAGCTTGACGTTTGGTGAAGTTCTTTTCACGATATTCACGATTTGTAATTAACAAACCAACAGCAAAACTGGCTACAAAAGATGCTAAAGCATTAACTGCAGAGCGACCTGGTGTATTCCAAATAGGCTTCATAATGGGTTTAGCAATAACGCCCATAAACTCAAGCAATCCGTAGCCTGTAAGCAGCCCTAAAAATGCACCACCTAAAGGAACCATTACTCCTACAGGGATTACCAAATAATTAAATACATAAGGGGCAATGTGAGGGTTAAGGAACCACTCTGGTCCCTGTTCAAAATAAACCAAAAGTGCAAAGAAAGTACCTAGTATCTTTAGCATGGTAAACACGATATGAAAGGTACTTTTATTCCATGATTTATTAATAAATGGATAAACACTACCAGCAACAATGAGTAATAGGATGAAAAAAGTTATCCCTGTTGGAAAGTTACTACTTAACCAAGTAGCCATATGATCCAAAGGTATCGAAGAAACCTCACCAATCTTAATAGGTACAAAGAATATAAAAATGCCTAGTAACGAATACAAGAAAAATCGAAACACTGATAGTGAAGATACCAATTTAGATCGATTGCCTTCCATGAGATATCTCTCCTAGATAAGTTGAAATAAATAAATCAAACACTAGCTCTATAACTTAATAGTAACTAGTGTCTAATTTCGTCAACACATACACTCTAGTCTGTTCGTCCTTCTAAACCTGCTAACTCTTTGTCTGAAGCAACAGGAGCTTTCATCTCGAATATTTTTTCTACGACAGTGTAATCATAGTATCCGAGACGTGCTAAAGGTTTGATGGCAGCAATATCTATTTTGCCATTATCCATAATGAACTCATCTTTGATGTGAACATGCGCAACACGGCCAATGATAATGTCAAATGTTGAAACTGGATTTCCTGTTGGAATACGAATGGATTGAACATACTCAATCTCAAAGTTAATTGGTGACTCGGCAACTCTAGGTGCAGGTGCTTCGATACAATCAGATTTTGTGACACCGGCAAATTCAAACTCATCTTCACCGTACGGTAATGCTTTAGCAGATTTATTAACGGCTTCACGCAAATCATATGTGGCCATGTTCCACACAAACCATCCAGTTTCTTCAAGATTACGCACAGTATCTTTACGGCTTTGACCGTCATCTAAAACAGATTGATTAGCAACAAACATAACCATCGGTGGATCCCAAGTTAAGTTTTGATACTGACTATAAGGGGCAAGGTTAACTTTACCGTCTTTCGATATAGTCGAAATCCAACCAATTGGTCGAGGCACGGCGCTACTCTTGAACGGGTCGAATGGTAAGCCATGACTACGGATACCATCGTTCTTAGGAGAATAATGCATAAAATATCCTTATAAATGTGTTACTAGAAACCAGAGCTAAAGAATGTATTATTTGTATATACAATTCATCCTTATTTAATAAAATAGCTTACTTTTTTTAAGAGAGCAAGTGAAAATTACTTATTTTTTGAATTTTGAGAAACAAAAATCACTTAAAAAAATAGCCCCGTTTTTCAATGAGGCTATTCAAGATTCTAACTTCAGTTTTGATATAGCTAGCGTTTGTTCAAGATAACTGTTCACCTATTTTTCCTTGAAAAGGATAAGATTAATAACTGCTTAAAAAACCTGCTTTTACAAGAGTGCAAGGCTTATTAGCACCGAATATCCAACCCTCACTCATTCAAATAAAGCTCAGCCATCTCATCAAGCCTCGCTTTTACCTCTTTCCAGTTCGGCATTACCTGCGTTAATAAGCGCCAGAAATGCTCGCTATGATTATGCTCAGCGATATGACACAGCTCATGAAGTATCACGTAATCGATGCATTCTTTAGGTGCTTTTACTAAGTGCGGATTAAGTATTAAATTGCCTTTAGCTGAGCAGCTTCCCCACTGCTTTTTCATGGTCATTAATTTTACTGAAGGACTATTTTTAACCCATGAAGCCTTATATATCAAGGCTTCAAGCCTCTCTCTAGAGATCGACCTAAATTTATTCTTATACCATTCATCAATTAGGCTTTTCACGAGAACCGCTCGTTTTTCAGCGTCTAATTCAGAATCACTTTGAGACAATTCTACATATAACTTACCGCGGCTGAGCTTCACCGTACTGTTTATTTTATCGCTGGTTTTTGCATCTGCTATCACTTTTAACACATAACGACGACCCAGATAAAACTGAGTCTCACCGCTGACATAACGTTTGGGTAATACATGGTCTTTTCGCTTGGCAAAGTCCTGTAGATTTTGCCATATCCAGCGCGCACGCTTCATCATCGCGTCATGTATCATCTCATCTATAGCATCAATAGGCGCAGTAACGACCACACGCTGATCAGGATGTACTTTAATGACCACTTTTCGAGGCTTGGTCTTTTTAGCAATCAGCTTGTCGCTTTCAGGTTTCTTTATCTTCTCTTTATAAGTTGCTTCTTTACGCACGACTTCATAGTCAATCTTATATTGACCATAATAAAATACGCCATTCTCAGTCATTACCTACTACCCTCTTGCTGCTCTTAGGCTACTTGTCTCTCGAAAGTCCAAGACGGGTAATCTTTAGCACTTCCTCAATAAGCTGTTGCGCTTTGTCGATACCCAAATCCATAAATAACATCGGTAGCAATTTGACACTAATAGCATTTTCAATTTCTGCTGGATTGATAGAATACTCAGCCACTGCTGTCTTAACAATCTTATCAATCTCAAAGGCATAAGCGACTAGCTTGTCATTCTCTAAATCTTTATCTACCAAGAAATCAATATCAAATAAGTGCTTAAATAAACCAAAATAAGCCTGAGCATGTTTGTTTAACTTACCACTATCATCGACAAAATCATTCGGCACATCAGCGTCTTCGCGTACTTGCTTGCGTAGATTAACAAAGGCTTTTAGATCCTGTTTATAACGATCACGCTTGCCATCAAACGAGGCATCTTCAAAGAAAGACGCTGATTGCAGCGCAATTTTTATAGCATTAGAAAATGCAGTTAAAGCCGCATAAAAGTCGTCACGCTCTTTAAGTTTGGTATCGACTACCCTGCCATCTATTTCCTGCATTTTTGGTGCAAGCACCTGTCTTAACGCTTGCCCGTCTTGCTTGTTTTTCACCGATGAGAAAATAGCCCATAGCTCGCTATGTAGTCTTGGTAGCTGCTTGTACTCAGTATCCATCGCGTTATATAGACCCTTAAGGTCTTCGATATCAAAGCCACCTTGCGTACGCTCGGCTAAGTCTTGATACTTCTCGATGGTGATATCCAGCTCTTTTAAAATGCCGCGATAATCAATCAAATAACCAAAGCGTTTTTTCTCATGCAAGCGGTTTACCCGTGCAATTGCCTGAATCAGGTTGTGCTGCTTTAAGGGCTTATCGATATACAGTACGGTGTTTTTTGGCTCATCAAAGCCCGTTAGTAGCTTATCGACAACGATCATAATGTCAGGACCATCATCCTGACTAAAAGCTTCTATAATAGCTTTGGTATATGCCTTTTCATCACCGCCATACTCTTTGGCGACATTGGCTTGCCACCAATTCTGGACAATGTCTTTTGACTCGCCATCGACGGTATCATGCCCCTCACGGGTATCAGGTGGCGACATGGCAACCACTGAGGTCACTTTGCCAATCTTGTCTAACGCCATTTTATAGCGGATAGCTGAGGCTTTAGAATCACAAGCCAACTGACCTTTTAAATGCTGCTGTTTAAAGTTTTGGAAGTGATCAGAGATGTCGTGAGCGATCAGCTCAATACGACCTTCAACCTGATAGATTTGACCTTTTTGTGAGAACTTACGTTTGAGATCAGTCTTTTGATCATCGGTAAGCTTTTGAGTGATACGGTCAAACCAAGCGTCAATGGCTTGGTCATTGGTATTGAGCTCAGGGATACGCTCTTCGTATAACAGTGGGGTAACGGTCTTATCTTTGACCGCTTGCTGCATGGTATAAGAGTGAATGATGCTACCGAATTTGTTTTCGGTCTTATCATCCTTTAGTAATGGCGTACCCGTAAAGGCAATAAAGGCAGCGTTCGGCAAGGCTTGCGCCATACGGATATTATTCTCACCGTTTTGGCTACGGTGACCTTCATCGACCATGACGATGATGTTTGGGCTGTCGTTATAGCATTCATCATACTTAACGGCTGAACCAAACTTATTAATAATGGAGAAGATAACGCGCTCGTTACCATGCCCGATTTGCTGCGCTAGACGGCGACCAGAAGTTGCCATGGCATCAGTTTTGTCGCGATCGCTAAGTACGCCACCAGAAGCAAAGGTTTTACTAAGCTGAGTTTCAAGATCGACACGGTCAGTGACAACAATAACACGGCACTTGGCGAGCTCCTCTAACCAAATAAGCGCTTTGGAGAAGAACACCATCGTAAAAGACTTACCACTACCTGTGGTATGCCAAATAACACCGCCCTCACGACTACCTTTTTCATCGAAACTGCTGATACGTTCAATCAGGGCTTTTATGCCAAAGACTTGCTGATAACGGGCAATAATTTTGCCAGCCTTTTTATCAAACAAGGTAAACAGGCGCATCATCTCAAGCAAACGCTGTGGCTGTAATAGGCTGATGATTAAGCGGTCTTGGTCGGTGACGGCTAGATCACCGCCAGCAATCAATGACTGATATTCCTCTTTGATAGAGGTAGGACGATCACCAAACAGATTCTCAATTTGCTTAGGACTGAGTGCTTGGTTTTTTATACGGGCAAACTCAGGCTCAGAGATTTCTTCTTCGACCCATTTTGCCCAAAACTTCTCAGGTGTGCCGCAGGTAGCATACAGACCATCATTACCATTAACCGCGAGCAACAACTGGCTATAGGCAAATAGATGCGGGATTTCTTTTTGCTTTTGATTGCGAATATGCTGGGAGACCGCTTGAGCGTTGGTCGATTGCCACTCTCTACTAGAGTCAGGGCGTTTGGCTTCGATCACTGCTAGCGGTAGACCATTTACAAAGCAGACGATATCAGGTCTACGACTGTTGGTACCCTCGCTATTGAGTACCACCATCTCTTCGGTAACGTGAAAGCTATTATTGCCAATATTATTCCAGTCTATCAAAGCGATAGTTTGTGAGGTTTTTTTACCTTCAATAAATTCAGTCACTGTCACGCCATAGAGCATGGCGTTGTATAGCGCCTCGTTTGCTGTCTGCAAACCTAAGTTCATAGCGGGATTTAGCTCGTGCATGATCTTATCAATGGCGCTGTCTGATAAATGATGCGGTGTGCCCTCAAACATAAAAGTCTGCTTGGCTAAAAACGCACGCATGATGGGCAATAGCACCACTTGATTAGTGGCTTTATTCAATGCGGTTTTTGAGCGCATGGCATTGCATTGGTTGGGTGGAATAGACTGATAGCCCAGCGTGGTAAGCAAGGTTAAGGCGGGAATCTTTGAGCTGAATTCTTCGGCGAAGTTGATGCTGGAGTTAATATTCATAGCTGAACTCATTGAGTAATAGGGTAAGCAATTGAGTATTTAATATTGTGTCATCAGGGTAGCAAATCTAACACTACGCTGTATCTGCTTGTTTATCTTCAGGGCAATTTTGGGCAGATCTTTTGTTACTCCACTAGACAAGTAGAGTGATCAACTAAATAAACTGTCTAAATTCAGAATTCGTATTTTCATTAATGGAAATTACATGAAATCCGTTTATAGTCAACTCTTTAACAACTTCTGCATCAGGATGTTTGCTTGAAGTAGTTCTATGAGAAACAGGCATAATCGTTCTACTAAAACCTTCAAGCGCTTGCAGATCAAAATCATACTTTGATCCATGATGTGGTACTTGAATAATATCGACACAGTCGACATAGCCCGCGTATATGTCTTTTAATTTAAAGCATTTGAAGTCGCTATCACCTGTATAAATGCAGCCAGACATACAAAGGCATGTATAGCAAAATTTTGAATTGATAAGTAATGTTTTATGATGAGATAAATGAAAGTACTGACATTTTCTCAGGTCGTTAAATAAATCTGGACCTGAATATAACAGCATAGAATTTTCATTGATTTTCCCTTGCAGCTTATTGTAAATGGTTTTCATCTTATTCTTGAGAGTAGTATTTTCTAAGTTGCTAAGAGTATAGTTAGGATCGTTCATCAATGTACTTGTACTGATACGTGCTCTACTTAACTCTCGATCTACTTCAATTCTACGTACTTTATCTTCATAATTATAAGGAATAAAACACCATCTTATTGTTTCCATACCAGCAGTTGATGTAATAGTCAAAGGAGTACCGCTTTCAATTTCAATTGATTCACTTGAATTGTTATTTATTAACTCCCTTAAGTCACGGGGATCAAATTGTCTTTCAGGATCAAAAGTATTAATTGTAGGTTGAATCCGGACTATAGTGGTATCAGAATCAAAATAAGATTCAGGGTTATTAATTATATCCTTCAGATCTACTGAAAATTTACTATAGAAGTTTAATAACAAGTTCCTTTGCTGATTATTTAAAAGTGGAAGAACAACTACTTTAATCTTTGTTGCTGATTTTTTTAGATCAGGTATGGATGAAATATGATCTTTATCGAAATGCGATATAAAAAGAACATCTACCACTTCATCTTTAAATGCATCTTCAACTACAGGTCTTGCTTTTTTTGGAGACATAGTTCCACAGTCATACACAATATTGAAGTCGCTGTGGCGTTCTGAATAAAAAGCACCTTGCCCTACAGGGTGAAACGTACGAATGGTCATAGATTATCCCCATCAACCACCACCCTTTTCTTACCCGTCAACAACACCTGCATCAACGCCTTTTTCTCTTGCTGCAAATCAGCCAATTGCTGCTCAAGCAACTCAATTTCTTTATCGGCATTCGTTAATACGGTAGCAATTTTTTGTTGCTCAATTAATGGTGGTAACTCCATACTAATTTCATGAAGCACTTTTGTGCTTAAGTTCGGTGGATCTGTCCCTAGCAAAGCATGGTTAAGCTTAAGAGCTACCTCTATCGTTGATAGCAACTGGTACATATATTCACTGCTAACTTTTTCAGAAAATAATAGTTTAGCTACTCGTTGATTTAAGAGCGATTCATCAGCTTTGTTTTTTAATCTTGCAATTTTCAGTTGATTGCCTAATGTTGGGCGTGTCATAGCAACAACAACATCGCCTACCTTGAGATTAAACCTATTATATTCATCCTTATAGCCCTCTGGTAAGTAACTTGAATTATCCCACTTTATTTCACCTATACCTACGTTAGCTATTTTTAACCACTTATAACCTTTTTCTAAAGCATCGCTACTTTTGAAAGCATAGCCATTAAATAACTCAACAACATCACCAATGGTTAGGCTCTCCCACTCACCCTCAAACCTTTTCCCCGACTCATCAAGCAAACGCTTTTTACCCGTCAGCAATTGCTGCATCAAGGCTTTTTTCTGCTGGGTACTATTCTCAATCAAACGCTCGGTGGTGTTAATCGCTTTATCCCAAGTCGATAGGATTTTGGCGATTTTTTGTTGTTCTGGGAGAGGTGGAACTGCTATAAGATAATTCTTCACCATTTGTACGTTTAGATTCTGAACACCACCACCGGCAAACTGCTCTCGAACAGCTAAATACCGATAATAATCAGTATTCAAAACATATTTTAAATAATTGCTATTCAATTTTTTATTAGGCTTAATTAGAGTAAGGCTAACATAGACACTAAAATCATATTTAACGTCTACAATTGCAGTCTCACCTATTCCCGCACCTACACGAGTCATTAATACATCGCCAAATGCTGGTTTCGTATTTTTCGTTAGTCGCTCATGTAGCTCTCTTGGTATATATTTAACCTTTTTTGTATACAATAAACCCTTCTGTACATTACTTGCTGAGAAGAAAGGTACACCTACATTTTCATCAACATACTCAGGTGTTGCCGCTACTCCACATGTTATTTTTGATAGGTTCTCAAATTTATCTAAATTCCAATTGTTAGGTAGATTTTCAAAGTGTTTATATTTCATAACTCAACTCCTTTAAAAACCCTACCATCTCAACTTCTAGGCTTTCTAGTTCAGCCTTCAATTCAAGACGCTCAGTACGCACCGCGTCCAGATCAATCTCCGCCTCTTCCTCAAACGTATCGACATAGCGTGGAATGTTTAGGTTATAGTCGTTTTCTTTAATTTCATCAAAGGTTGCAAGGTAAGCGTATTTATCCACGCTTTCCCGCGCTTTATACGTCTCAATGATTTTAGCAATATTGTCTTCAGTGAGCTGATTTTGGTTTTTACCTGATTTAAACTCATTGCTGGCATCGATGAACAATACTGTGTCATCCGTTTTGTTCTTTTTAAACAGTAGAATAGCGGCTGGAATACCCGTCCCAAAGAACAGCTTTTCGGGTAAGCCAATCACCGTATCGAGTAGGTTTTCTTCGATGAGTTGCTGACGGATTTTGCCTTCACTTGATGCACGGAACAGCACGCCGTGTGGTACAACCACACCCATACGGCCAGTCGCAGGTTTGAGCGTTTCGATCATATGGCTGATAAAGGCATAGTCGCCCTTAGTCTTGGGCGGGACACCGCGATGGAAGCGACCATAGAGATCGCTGCTGGCATCCTCATGACCCCATTTATCCAGTGAAAACGGTGGGTTGGCGGTCACCACATCGAAATGTAATAAATGCTTGCCGTCACTACCTAATAGCAGCGGATTACGGATGGTATCGCCCCACTCGATACGGTGGTTGTCCTCACCGTGTAGGAACATATTCATCTTGGCCAGTGCCCATGTCGAGCCAATGGCTTCTTGACCGTATAGCGCATACTTCTTGGAATTTGAGTTTTTGCGTACCATTGCCCCGCACTTGATGAGTAGCGACCCCGAACCGCAGGCAGGATCACATATCTCATCACCCTCACTTGGCTCAAGGATAGTCGCTAGTAAGTTAGATACTTCAGGCGGTGTGTAGAACTCGCCAGCCGTCGCGCCACTACTTGCCGCAAAGTGCTTGATTAAGTATTCGTAAGCATTGCCAATCACGTCGAGGCTACCGACACGCTCAGCACTTAGATTGAGAATGTCTTTGCCAAAGTCTTCTAATAAATGGCGTAGTAGCTCATTCTTTTGCTTTTCTTGACCTAATTTATCTGTGTTAAAGCTGATATCTTGGAAGACATTTTTGAGCTTGGTGCCGTTGGCTTCTTCAATTGCATGTAGCGCCTCGTCGATGCGCTGTCCATTCCCCGGCTGATGACGCTGCTCGTATAAATCCCAAAAGCTTGCGCCTTCAGGCAAGACAAAACGCTGCTTGGACATCATTGCGTGGATCAGTTCAGGGTTGTCGCCAAACTGCTCGACCAGCTTGATGTACTCATCGCGGTAAACGTCTGATAAGTACTTGAGAAACAGCATGGTCAAGATAAAGTCTTTATAGGTGTCGGCGCTGATAACCCCGCGAAAGGTGTCGCAGGCGTTCCATACGGCTTTGTTGATATCGTCTTGATTGATTTTGCTAATATTATTAGTGGTACTGGCAGGCATTTATTAGTCCTAGATACTTTAGAAGGCGTGAATTTTTATGAGGGTTAATTAGGGGGATTACCATAACGCCGCTCTCTGCGGCAATTTCGGAGCGCAGCGGTAAAACTGTCCGGCAGCAGCACCTTGTTATACGATACTTGAACCTACTTCCTACTGGACATATACGGCCAAGGGCGGGCATTTGAAAAACAATTAGAATCAGGCTTTGTTGAAAATTTGACTCTCCCGATAAGCTTTAGATAGTCTGTCGCCAAACCTAGACAACGGCGCTGATCTAACGCTTAACTTTATCTCTATTTCTGCGCATACTTAAATTGATGAAAAGTTGGGGCGGTATTTATGCTGATCTATTAGATCGCCTAACTCTTTGTTTAGCCCTGCTAGCGTGTCAATTCCTTTCTTATCTACTAAATATTGAGTTAAGCTTTTGAGTGAATATAGCTGTGATGAAAACATTTTTCCATCACGAAACTGTTCCAAATATTCATCTAGCCTCGTAACAACTTCTGTCTCAAAATCTTTAAAAC
This sequence comes from Psychrobacter sp. C 20.9, assembly GCF_001921765.1. Lineage (NCBI taxonomy): Bacteria > Pseudomonadati > Pseudomonadota > Gammaproteobacteria > Moraxellales > Moraxellaceae > Psychrobacter > Psychrobacter sp. C 20.9. The sequence goes on from NZ_MRYC01000005.1 coordinate 129,589, forward strand.
CCACCGCGACTGACCAAAGTTCAAATTCCCAATCATCTATGCCTTTTGCTTTGGGTTGAGAAATGACGCCCTCAATGAATTTCTTAATAATATTTCGAACATCAGCGTTCGAGATATTAAAGATGCTGTAAAGCAAAGAGCTCGAAAACTTACGTTGATCTTCTAGTTTGTAAGTTTCAAGTTCAGACACCAGCCGGCGGACTCGGTCCTTATCAGTATATTCGCCTTTTACCACCCCAATATAACCGTATAAATTACCTATAGATCCATTGAGTACCGCATGCTGATCCCAACCATGGGCTGTTTTGGAAATAATTTTGTCGATTACGGTATTTAATATATTTATCAAAACTTCAGTTTCGATCTCACGCTCAAATAAATTATGTTGGTGTGCTAAAAATTCACTTATTGCCTCATAAATCCCTATAGTTGTTGAACTACTACCAATTATTTGGGAAAACTTATTCATGACTTTTGAAATATAATCATCTTTTAAATCAAGTACTGCAAGTATTTTCACACAGTTTACAAATTTAGTTTCATGGCCGTTGAATAAACTTCGATCTTGTATTAATCGATCTGTTAAGTTTGGCAAAACCGTAGAAACAATCCATTCTGTACACTCATCATTAGCTTCTAAACAAAGTTGAGTGGAATCCTCATTTTTGAAGAATACGCTAAGCTCTGACTGCAGTTCTTTTGAGGAGTAAAATTGGATAGCAGAGTAAACTTCATACTGATTAAGTATTACTTTATTTTTTACTGATTGACGAAGTATAGTAATCTTCACAAAGTCTCTCATTACTGCTTCGTAAGGTGCATATTGATCAATCATGATATGATTTTTCAAAGCGAAGGTTAGCAGGTTAATGTGCGTGGAAGTTGGTTCATCGGCATTATTACTAAAACTTATTCCCCCCGCCTTTATACTTTTAACCGTTTTTGTGAGATTAAGTATTTTTTGTGAGGTTTCATATGCTTTCTGATGTACAGAGTGCAAGGATAAAAAATCATATAAGACTTGATTCTTTTTTATCTCTGATCTTGGGAATTTAAAAAACTCATCTTGAAGCTCTACTTCAACTTCCTTTTCAAACTTACTTTTCTGTTCTGTAGCAAAGGAGTATTTTAAATGCCACAAAATAGAGTTTTTGTTAAAAAGTGCTATTAATAACATTGAGTATATTCGGTGCTTTTTACAGGCCTGAATAAGTTCAGAGTTTTTCTTAAATGCCAATTCATACTCGTTACACTTATAGCTTTCATAAGATTCTGATGACAAAGATTTTATAAAGTCATGGCTTTTACATTCGCATGCTGCGAAAGAGATGTGCTCTCGGTCTTGTTGCTCTGTATTTTGAGATGAATCAATTTTCTCGTTCACAAAGTACGTAGCTTGTCCTCTTTCATTTACATCGGGTAAGATAACACCCTTGATATTAGCTAAAGATAATATATGAAAGATGTTTGTGAGCTTAGCGTTTCTTCGATAAAACTCCTTTTTTTCGTCTACGCTGAGTGATTCTATACGAATAAGAATTTCCAAGAATTTTTCGTGAATCAGCCTGGTAGTGTCGCTGTAGTCTGTAGTCAATACTCCTTTAGATTCGAATAGCTCAAATATACTTAATCCATCGTTATCGTAACGAAATCCGCAGTTGGTTACTGCTCTTTTTATTTGATTGTGACTTATTACATTTTGTTGCTTTAGATGCTTTATACGGTCGTATACAAAATTGATAACTTCCTGTTCATCGTCTGTATACACTGCCCTATCGTCTTTAATTATTGATGTTAAAAAAGACTGTGTAAGCGCTGATTTTTCCTCTAAATGTGGAAACTCAACAACAGAATAGCTTTGGCTATCTAGAACTAATGTGGTAACCCCATGATTTTTCAAGTAGCTTTCTTGAGGTTTGTCCATTCTGAAATTTACCAGATACATAGGTGGGACTGAAGAGGAATGGCTTTGTATCCATTTCATTATGTGTTTAAGGTTAATGTCGTTATAGGAATACCCTAAGAACAGAACAGTATGTGTGGAGAATATAGACTTGATGTAATTCTCTATAAGTGGAAAATTTCTTGAATAGTTGAGGTAATCATCTTCTTTGAAAACTATATTATGATTTTTGAAATCACCATGGATTTTTATAAACTTATTCGGACTGGTTGAACTGACTAAGTCCTTGTCTGTACATATCTTATCGTATAGATAGCCTTCCTGCTCTATTGCATTTTCAATGACGCAGTCCCAGTTGGTGGTGATTATTACGCGTGGGTTTATTTTCAAAATCGTGCGATGTAAACTCGATGGAGCGATGTCTTCAGGAAAATACTTTTTCAATGTTTGGTTATATTTCTGCTCTCCAAACTCAAGATAATGGAGTTGAGCTAGCTTTAAATAATCTAGCTCTTCAGTTATTGCTAAATCTGATTTGAGCTCACTTATTAGATCGCTCCACGAAGGCAGGCTTATATAATCAGTATCAGAGCTTTTTGATACACCTGCACCAACAAATATAGCTAATCTATCTTCTTCATTAGCTTGCCTAATATTTTTAATATGTACATTGTGCAGGTGCATTCTAAATCCCCTTTGCTTCTTAACAGTTAATTAAATTCGGAGTAAGCCTTAATACCCACTTTGGGTCTAAAACGGTTACTCTTGCGATACCGTATAACGCCCGCAGCATGCGCGGCTTTGTAGTGAAGGCAAGGCCGCAACGAAAAAGCCGTCGCCATGCCTACGATTGCTAGGCTTCCTTCGCATGTAGCACCTCCATAATGAAAACCACCAATGTATGTGCAACATTAACCACGAGCCGTGCCTTAGCAACCATGATGCTTATGCTAGTATACATAGAGGTGAAGGGGTTATTTGCTTTATTAAGCGTGGTGGCAAGCAATATCAGAAGGTTTAAGCGATGAAACAAAAAAAGAAACTCAAACAACTGAAAACTCTTTTTTAGTGATAGTATATGTTTGAAATCATATAACCACGTAGAAATATTTAGTTACAAAAATCTATAATGTAAATCTTATTACTTACCTTATATCCAATACTATAACGCTGTTGGTCTATTTGCTGGTCTAATACAGTATATTACTATTACAAAAACAATTAAATCAAATACTTATAATAAAAGATTGACTTCCTCCTTCACCGCCAATCTTATCTATTCTGAGAAACGCACTAGTTTTTCTGTGCTGTCCTACTCTATCCTAAATAAAATTCAGACACCTTAACAGTAAGACTGTCAGTCTGATCGTCTAATGCTGCCTGAATGGTGATTTTTATCCTATCTATCAAAAAAAAAACCACCAATAAAGAATATTGCTGGCTCATATCACTGCTCTATTGCTGCTAATATCTAAACCTACAGCTGTTTACTGCCCATACATCTCTTTATTGCTTCTTTTTCACTGTCACTTAGATTCATATGTAACTTGTTCAACCCCAAATTTATGCGGCAGTCTCGTCTGATTTTTTTCGTTTCAGCAGACATGACTGGTTTTGGAGTCGCGTTTACTGCTTCTGCAAAAGCAATGCTTGGTACCATCGCGTTGGCTGAGTAGCCTATTACACTGAATAAGGTGATAAATAGTACGAACAAGGTTTGTCTCATGGGCGCTCTCAGTCGATTTTTAAGATGATTATTTAGGACAGTCAATGAATATTTAACATCACTGGTTTGATTGAAAAGCACTACTTGAGATAACTAGCGCGCGCAGACGATGTTAATACTGCCTCTTATCATAGCCAGTTCCTATGTTAAGTAGCTTGATGAAAGTTTAAGAAACGTTAAGGTGTGAGCGTTTTGCATATCTGCTAGACCGTAACATCTCTTCAAGTAGAGACACAAGACCGGATATATCACAACTACTAGCCAAACCATTGCACATAAAAATGACGCCTACTTAGGGCGTCATTTTTAAATAATCAGATATCACTTTTAAGAGCGGTGTCTGTAGTCGTTTTTGCTTTGTTTATCGTTTTTATATTTGCCCTGATATTTGTCTTGATGCTTTTCTTGTGCTTTATGCTTGGCAGCCACTATTTTTGCTTTTTGCTGTGATACCTTTGCCTTATTTTTGACAACTTTATGCTTACTATCTGCCTTGCTATCTGCTTTGTTACCATGTTTTTGGTGTTGTACTTGAGCGGCATGAGACTTTGAGTAGTCAGGTGCAGCGTTGGCTTGACTAACCATAGATAAACAAGCGGTAGCGGCTAGAATCGAACTTACTATTATCTTTTTCATTGTTTTTTCCTAATGTAATTCATATTAATAAATGATGATTAAAGATACCTTATGAAGTATCACGATAAAGCATCGCTCTATCGACAAAGAAAATGATAACTGGTTCTCGTATTAAGTAGCTTTATGAAACTTGAAGAAAGGTTGCGATTGTTACCACTACTAAGCGCATTTACACATTAGGCGGTAGAAAGCTACAGAGTTGTACTACTAGTTGGGTATCGACTGAACCCATCAGCCTATGTATGATGCTTTTGGCAGCCGTACAAAGAATTTATAGCGCTTAGCATCTAACAACTATACACAGCTCAACTCTTCTATCAGCGCTGATTGGATAACAAATTTATGTGTGGGTTATTACGTGTTTTATTAACTGTAATTGGGGCAATACTCATTATCGACTGCGTTACCTTGATGGCTGTTGATAAGGTTAATTTTGGTACAGTGCTGCCTTTTTTGATAGGCGTGGTTTTTGTAGGGCATGGACTAGGTGCTCACTCGATTGCGAAAAATCCTTTACTGCGACGTATTTGGTACGGATTGTGGCTAGCGTTTGGGTTATGGCTCGCCAGCTTTTTGCTCTTTGTTTATTCATTGCAGCAGCAGATTGCCCAGGGCAAACAATATTTGCCACCTGTAGCAGCTATTATTGTACTCGGTTCTGGGACGGTCGATGGCAAGCCGACCCCTACCTTAGCTAGTCGCTTGGATACGGCAGCAACACTGATCGAGCAGCAGCCACAGGCGCTCATTATTACGAGTGGCGGTGTGGGCTATGAGCACACGCGCAGTGAGGCGGACATCATGGCGACGTACTTGCAGCAAGCACATGACATTCCACTAGATCGTATCTATCAAGAAGGAAAAAGCACCAGTACTGAGGAGAATTTGGCGTACAGCCAAATCATACTTGAACAGCATGGTATTGATAAAGAGGTACCGATTGCGATTGTCACCAGCGACTTTCATACCATCCGCGCAGCCGCCATTGCCCTCCATCAAGGTTATACGCAACCAATTACACTCGCCAGCCCAACCCCACTGTCTATTCGCTACAATGCATGGTTTCGAGAGTATTTTGCCTTTGGTAGCGGTTGGCTACTACAAGAATACTAATCGGCAGATGCCGTAACAAAAATATTACAAGGCGCTCAACTGGACGCCTTTTTTTGCAAAATATAAACCACGAATTTTGCCTCTGTTTTGAATGATGCTTTCTCTACTGCTGTCAGCAACGCTTGTCTTTTTTCACTACGTGCGCGGTAGGCATACGGGGTCATGGTCATTAAATCAGCCAAATCATCCGCTGATAATGTCATCTCTGTACTAACATGGTCAGTCCCCATCAAAGTAAAGTATGGCGCCAACTCGTGTAAAAACTTATCAGAATCATGCTCACGCACATCATCAAATAAGGCATCTCGCATCGTCGCCAAGTGTCCGGCATCTGGTTTGGCAATGATTAAATAACCATCATCGGCCAATACCTCAGCGAACGCTTCAGGCAAAATAGGACTAAAAATACTGCTAATACCCGTCACACTATGAGAGCGTAACGGTAGATGTGCGGCGCTGGTCACTAGCGGATAAATCACCGTTGTTTTGGCAGCGTTAGTATTATTGCGCTGATACCAAAGACGACCTGCCGCTTTACTCACTTTAGCCAATTCCACCAATGCAGGTTTGCTGATATCCGCTGCGAGTAAGTTATCAATAATACCTGAGCCCAGTTGTGCCATTGCTTGCGTGTAGTAGCCTTCGCCGCAGCCAATATCAAGCCAATTCACAGACTTGGTATTTTGCGCCTCTATGGCCTCACTTTTTGACAGTAGCGCTGCCATCTTTTGGCTAATCAGATTCTGTAACGGCCCATAGTGACCATGGTTCAAAAATCGCTTGCGGGCATTGATAGATTCTTGACTGTCGCCAGGTGCTTTTGATTTCTTCTGCTGTACAGGCAGCAGGTTGACGTAACCTTGGCGAGCCACATCAAAAGGGTGTGAGGTTTGCTTGGGGTGCAAACTACCGTCACAGCGCCAAGTATCTGCGGCAGGCTGTAGTGGCGACTGGCAAAGTGGGCAAATAAATAAGGACACAGGTATCTCAAAGTCATAGCAATATGACCCACATTTTAACAAATTTCGCGTTGCTTAGACGATAAAAAGCCACCTCAATAATCATCGAGATGGCTTCTAAGCAGGAAAGTTAGGTATGTTTGAGGCTTGTTTTTCTAACGCAGCTTCAAGGTCATTAGCCCAAGGATGACGAGAATGATGGCGATAATCCAAAACCGCGTCACCACTTGCGTTTCTTTCCAGCCAATTTCTTCAAAATGATGATGTAGCGGAGCCATACGGAAAACGCGTTTTTTGCGCAATTTATAAGAGCCAACTTGCAGCATTACTGATAGTGCTTCAGCGACAAATAGACCACCCATAATGGCAAAGGCAATCTCTTGTCGCGTCATCACGGCAATCGTACCGAGCATCGCACCCAGTGCCAACGCGCCCACATCACCCATAAATACTTGTGCAGGATGCGCATTGAACCATAAAAAGCCAAGACCTGCCCCGACCATGGCGCCACAAACGATAATGACTTCAGAATTATAGGGAATGTACGGAACATGCAAATAATCCGCAAAGCGCACATCGCCTGACACATAAGCCATCGCACCCAAGCCTGCTGCGACAAGCACTACTGGTAGGATTGCCAAGCCATCTAGGCCATCGGTTAAGTTAACCGCATTGGACGCACCATTGATCACAAAGTAGGTAAAGATAATAAAACCAATACCAAAAGGTACTGCCGAAAATGGAATCATCCAATCTTTAAAGATCGGTATCAACAAGTCCTGCATCTCGCGAGTGGTGTTGATATCCGGCTGTAGTGTGGCGATGTAGTATAAAGAGACGCCGACGAATAATGCGCCCATCGACAACCAAAAATATTTCTTTCGCGCAATCAGACCTTTGGGATCTTTATACTTGATTTTGAGCCAATCATCCGCCCACCCTACAGCACCGAAGATCACCATAACAACGAGCAAAATCCACACATAAGGATTGTTCAAACGTGCCCATAATAGAGTCGATACCCCAATAGCACTGAGAATCAATACCCCGCCCATGGTTGGCGTGCCAGTCTTGACCAAATGCGATTGAGGCCCATCATTGCGAATGGCCTGACCGTATTTGAGTGACCGCAGGTGCTGAATGACACGCCCGCCAAAAAACATACTAAATGCGAGGGCAGTGACCACCGCAAGCAGCGCTCGCAATGTCAACGAAGAAACCGCAGAAAACGGCGTATAATACTGGCCAAGCCAGCCAAACAACCAAACTAACACCGCCTACTCCTCTACTAGCGCATGAATAAGTGTTTCCATTGTCATGGAACGCGAGCCTTTGAATAACACAGTACAAGGCTTAGCTTGTTGCGCTTGCAAATACGGCTGTAAATACTGTAATAAACTGTCTTTGTCTGAGAATGCATGAGCATTGATATCAGCAACCTCTTTCGCACCAGCAACGGTGGCCTTGGCATAGTCGCCAACACAGAGCAGCACATCGATACCTGTGGTCGCGATCGTACGGCCGAGGCTTTGATGCTCACTAACTGCCGCCTCTCCTAGCTCGCCGATATCACCCAACACCATCACTTGCGTACCCGTTTGTGCAGCCAATACTTTGGCAGCGGCACGTACTGAGTGTGGGTTGGCATTGTACGTATCATCAATAAGGCGGTGCTTACCCAGTATCTGACTGTTCAGACGACCTTTGGCTGGGCGTGCATTTTCAAGCCCAATAACAATGTCGCTTACCTCAATGTTTAGCGCATGCGCACAGGCTGCAGCAGCCAAAGCATTATTGACATTGTGTTCGCCTGCTAATGGCAAGTTGATATCATGAATCTGATTACCGATATGTAGCTTAAACTCACTACGCTCTGGCTCTACATCTAAATGGCTCGCGCTGACATCGGTATTACCAAACCCAATCACATGTGACGTGTGCTTTTCAGCAATGCGGCGTAACTGATTGGTAAAATCGTCTTTATCAGGAACAATCGCAAACTGCGCATCCGTTAAGGTGTGATAAATCTCCGCCTTGGTTTGGCAAATACCTTCACGGCTACCGAACTCACCCAGATGAGCCGTACCAATATTTAGGATACAGGCCACATCAGGGCGCACAATCTCAGTCGTATAGGCGATCTCACCAATGTGGTTGGCACCTAACTCTAAAATGGCATAGCGATGATGGTCTGATAACTCAAGCAGCATCATTGGCACACCCAAATCATTATTGAGGTTACCACGAGTAATTAGTGTCGGTGCCAAACGACCAAAAATGCTACCTAGCATTTCTTTGCAGGTGGTTTTACCACTAGAGCCAGTAATCGCAATCACGGTCAGATCTTTATGCTGCTGACGACGATAACTGGCCAGCTGCCCTAACGCCAAACGGGTATCACTGACAACCAGCTGCGGAATCGCATTTGACTCAGATAAGGTAGGACGAGACACGACGGCTGCGATGGCACCTTTTGATGCGGCCATGTCAATATAGTCATGACCATCGAAATTCTGACCACTTAACGCCAAAAAGATATCACCAGGTTTTATCGTACGGGTGTCGGTCGCAATACGCTGACTGGCTAATGATGCCTGCCCTGCATCTGCATAGTCTTGTGGCAACTGCCAATGACTATCGAGCGATGCTGTCGCTGCGAGCATATTATCCATTTGCCAGACATAAAGCCCTTGCGACTGGATGGTGTTATCGTGGTCGGCTGTCATAATGGTTACCTTATATAATGACTACTTCATTTTTATATTCAATGATTAATTTTTTGATAATAAGCGTATTGATAGTCAATCGACTATATACGGCCAGATTGCGCTAACGCCTGCTGCAGAATAACACGGTCATCAAAATCATAACGGACGTTGTTAATCTCTTGATAGGTCTCGTGGCCTTTACCAGCGATGACGACGATATCGTCTGGACCTGCCTGACTCACGGCATATTCAATGGCCTTTTGGCGAGCAGGTTCTATATGTGTACGCTGATATTGCTCAGCACTCATCCCAGCCTGCATATCCTGTAAGATGGCATTAGGGTCTTCGGTACGTGGATTGTCAGCGGTCAAGACAACTTGATCAGCACCTGTGAGGCCCGCTTGCGCCATCAGTGGGCGCTTACCTGCATCACGATCGCCGCCACAACCAAACACTGCCCATAGCTGGCCTTTACAGTGAGTTTTCAGGCTCGCCAGCACTTGACGTAAGGCATCTGGCGTATGCGCATAATCAACGATAAAACAGCCATCATTCGATGGCACGCGCTGCATACGCCCAACTGCACCTTGTAGCTTAGGAACAGCCGTCGCAATACGCTCGATACTGATGTCTGACTTAGCACCGAGCGCCGCAGCTGCCGCCATCGATGCGAGCAAATTGGCAACATTAAAGCGCCCTAATAGTGGACTGACAATCTCGATAATATCCGTTTTCTCATCACCAACTGTTTTATCATTAAAGTCAGTACGCAGACTTATCTTGACGCCCTGTAGACTTGGCTCGATATCAGCAGCGACAAAAGTAGCAGATGTTGCAGGCTCTAGACTGTACGTCCATACCGTCAAGTCGCTAGCAGTGGCTGTATCCAACATAATCTGAGCATGTTCATCATCGACGTTGATGATGGCATGGGTCAAATCTGGGAAGTGGGCTTTATCAAACAGCTTGGCTTTGGCAGACGCGTATTCTTCCATATCAGCATGATAGTCTAAGTGGTCACGACTCAGATTGGTATAAATAGCAATGCTAACTGGCACGCCTTGTAAACGCTGCTGATCCAAACCATGAGAGCTGGCCTCTAATGCCAATATTTCAGCATTTTCGGTGCCCATTTGATATAAAAACTGCTGTACAGCCAAGGCGTCTCCAGTGGTATGGCTGGCTTGCACCAAAGCGCCAAGGCGACCATTACCTGCCGTACCCATCACTGCACTGCTCATGCCTGTTAATTGGGTCAGCTGTGCCACTAATTGACTGATGGTGGTTTTACCATTGGTGCCCGTGACAGCGACTACCTTTGGCAGCGTCACTGGCTGCTGATATTGCAAATATGCTTGGATTAAGCTGCCTAAGAAATCACGAATATTAGGAACGTATAAGATTGGGCACGGCAGCGCTGCTAATTGCTGCTGTGCGTTAGACTCACCATCCATCTTCAGAGGGGTATTTGCTTCGCTAATCAAGGCAGCAGGATCCATCTCTGAGAGGACAAAAGCAGCCTTCTCAGCGGCTTGTAGCAAATAATTTCGGCTCTTTTGGTAATTTGGATTGTGGCTTTTTAAAAGAATGAATACGTCATTATTGGAGAGTTGACGGCTGTCTAGTTGGAACTGCTGAAAAGGAATATGAGCAATGGATTGAATCTGATCCGCCCCTGACTGACTCGACGCCTGTTGAACCGATGCTGCGATCATCGCGGTTAGCTGTTGCGCCAGCCTATTATCGCTAGTATCGATAAGCTGCTGTAGAGTGGCCGTCGTAACAGTGGCACTATTTGGCGATAAGGTAGGCATGGTCATGAGCAAATCCTAAACAGTTAATACAAATCAGCCCTTAAAGAGCTGACTACTTAAAATCAGTGAACGCCTACTGTGGTTCTGTTTTGAGCGGCTTATCTAAAGGCACATTATACAATCGTAACGCTTCTTTCATCACGTTGTGGAACACAGGTGCGACCGTTAGACCCGCATAAATCTGACCGCGCGGATCTTCAATAAGCATGACGCCCACAAGCTTTGGATTAGACGCTGGTGCCATACCAGCAAAGACGTTACGATACTGATCAGTATAGTAACCACCTTCTGGATTGATACGGCGCGAGGTACCCGTCTTGCCTGCCACACGGTATCCGTCAATGGCGGCGGCTCTAGCTGTTCCACCTGCCTCGGTCACGCTCTCAAGCATCTGTACAATAGACATCGCCTGCTCGCGCGCCATAATTCGTTTGCTTGGTTGCGGTTTGTCATCTTTGATCAAAGTCAACGGGTGCATCACGCCACCTGCTGCGAGGGCTGAATAAGCCTGCGCTACCTGCGCTAGTGTCACTTGTAAACCATAACCATAGCTGACTGTCGCACGGCGTGAGGTTTCTTTCTCTTTTGGCGTCACAATCAGACCACTGCCCTCACCTGGGAACTGTAAAGGTGTTTTTGAACCAAAGCCAAACTGTCGTTGCATATTAGTAATGGCATCAGGCGGTAGCGACAACGCAATCTTCGTCGAGGCCACGTTACTAGACTTCTGTAATAGCGTCGCCATGTTAATCATGCCCAAGTTATTATGATCGCGGATGGTATAGCCACGCACGCGAATTGAGCCAGGATTGGTGTCAATTAAAGTGGTCGGCGTATATTTGCCTGAATCTAGAGCGGCGGCAACGGTGAACGGCTTCATCACCGAACCTGGTTCAAACACATCCAATAGCGCACGGTTACGCTGGTTTTCACCGGTCATCTCATTGAGATTGTTTGAGTTGAATGATGGCCATGTGGAGAGCGCCAGCACTTCACCAGTCTGTACGTCGACGATCATACCCGTCGACCAGCGCGCTTTTTGCAGACGCCCTGCTTTTTCTAGCTCTTTGTAGAGCAAGTATTGCAACCGCGAATCAATCGTCAGCGCCACATCTTTGCCTGGTATCTCAGGCTCAAGTTGCTTGATCTCTTTTAAGCTGTTTTGTTTGGCATCTTTTAAAACAAGCACTTTGCCATCGTCGCCTGCTAAATCTTTTTCATACTGGCTCTCAATACCAGCACGTCCTTCGTAACCACCCTCAGGGTCGTTGGCGTTTTGCCCCATAAACCCTAACAACTGCGCGTTAGATTGCGGCTGCGGATAATAACGCTGAAAGAAGTTTTTCTCATGGACACCAGGGAAATCAAGCGAGCTAACACTTTGCGCAATCTCAGGTGTGACTTTATTGAGAAGGGGTAAATAATGCGAGCCTGCACCAGACGGCAGCGCCGCTTTGACTGCTGCTTCATCGGTCACATCAATACTGTCATCGATTGCCGTGGCTTTTTTTAGCTCATCGAAAGAGATGTTGGCAGCCGCAGCCAGCGTCGTCAGATCCATATTGTCCAAACGCTTTTGCATACGCGCCTGCAATTGTGGACTATTAGGGTTGGTTAAGATAATACGTTTGAGCTCGTAGTATTCGCTCGCGTAATCATGCGGGCTAAATGACACGGTCGCCAGCGGTGCGCTCACTGCAAGTGGTAAATCATTACGGTCAGTAATCATACCGCGATAGGATTTTTGCGTGCGCTCACTGGTAATGAGCTCGTTACCTTTGTCTTGATAAAACTGCGCGTTGGCCACCTGAATATAGTAGGCACGGCCAATCAATAGCACCAATATAACCAGCGCCAAACCCCAAACGGTACGAAAGCGGTTTTTGTCCTGCTCAAAACCGCCACGAGAGGACGCGCCAGAGGCTTTACCTAAAAATCCTCTTTTACTCTTTGGGTTTCTGGCACTAGCATGCGTCCCTTTCGTGTCACTCTTTTTGATACGATCAAATAATTTGGCTTTACGACTGCCTGCCGCTTTATCACTCGTTTGTCCAGATTTAGCAGCGCTCGCACGGCGTAATGGTTTGGTCACCTTGCCACTGGCTGGTTTTTTGCTGGTATTTTTTGCTGGTGTGGATTTAGGTTTTTTGTCGCTCATTGTCCTGCCTCCGCTACCGGTTCTTCAGGGGAGATATCGGTAGAAGCTCGTGGTCCGACCACATCTAAATCTAACTCATCGTCGTCATCAAAGACTACTGGTGCCAAGGCGGTGGCGACACCAGGCTGAATAATCAGCTTATCCTTTAGTGTCGGTGAGTACATACCCAATTCCGCCACTGCACGACTGGCGATTTGCGGCGTGGCGCTAAAAGTTTGCTGTTCAATCAATAGACGCTGATGTTCTATTTGTAGCTTACGCTCTTGTTTTTTCATGTCTTGCAAGGTTTTATAATCCTGATGATATTGCTGAACGGCTTCGGCAGTCTTGATGCCGCTCCATACGATTGCGGCTGCCAAGAGCAGTAATACGACCACATAAATGCTCACCACATTGAACCGACGCACGAATAGCTCGCCGATATCGGTGTTATAGGGCGCGGCGGCGCGGCGGTTTGCAGGTTTGTCAGATATTGCCATGACGATCTCAAAAAGTGAACGTAAACGATAAAGTAGATAATGGTCTGCAAGCAATGAACGCATCATTGCTCAGCCATACCATTGATAAAAATAAAACCAAAGATGACCGTCTTATAGCGGCAACAGCCTACCGCTATAGCGATATGTCATATCAAAACCTGCTGTCTTACTAAACCTGCTATCTTGCAAAGTCGAATAGGTCGAATAAATAATCACGTTATTTTAGAGTAAAGAATGACTGAGTTGCTTGATATCTCAGACACTCTCAACTAATAAATGACGGAAAATTATTTGCTGAGCCTAACAGACAATATTTACAGCTTTTTAACAGTGGCGTAGCGATTAAGACATTTATGCATCATTCAGACAAACAATAGCAATCATATGCGATTTACTCAGTGTTTTCATCCATGATTTATGGCGCGGTCGTCTGCTGATACTCTGTGTCGGTGCGAGTTGCCATACGCAACCATGCACTGCGCGCGCGCGGGTTTTGACTCGTTTCAGCTTTGCTTGGGCCGACACGTTTTGGCTTGCTAAAGTAACGTGGACGATTGGGCGGCGTCGGCAAGTTTTCATCTTCTGGATACTGCCCTTTGCTATGTCGCTGCAAAAACTGCTTGATACGGCGATCTTCTAATGAGTGAAAACTAATGACCGCAAGCTGCCCACCTGACTTTAAGATAGGAATGCTTTGCGCTAAAAAGTCGTCAACATCGCCCAGCTCATTATTAATAAAAATACGCATGGCCTGAAAGCTTTGCGTGGCTGGGTGCTTGCCGCGCTGCCAATTGGGATGCGCCTCTTTAATTACCTCTGCCAGCTCAAGTGTAGACTCGTAGCTCTCCATTTGTTTGATAGCGCGCGCAATACGGCGACTATGACGCTCTTCACCAAACTCATAAAGCACATTGGCCAATGTCTCATCGTCCACCTGCTCAAGCCATTCGGCAACTGACTGGCCACGGCTGGTATCCATGCGCATGTCTACTGCCCCATCGCGCATAAAGCTAAAACCGCGGCTACCATCATCAATCTGCGGTGATGAAATACCCAAATCCGCCATCAAGCCGTCCACTTGCGTAATACCCATAGCAGCTAAACTATCAGTCAACGTTGCAAAGCTGTCATGAACCACACGCACACGGCTGTCTTTACTTGCCAACTCTTGCGCCACGCTAATGGCTGTCGGATCTTTGTCAAAGACAATCAGTGTGGCGTCATCGGCAAGCTGACTTAATAGTAACCTGCTATGACCGCCACGGCCAAAGGTCGCATCAACGTATATACCTCTTATATTTAAGCCATTTTGGTCGCCGTCTTTTTGCTTGGGTAGAGATTTTACACCCAACACTGCCGCGACGGTCTCTGGCAACAGCACCGCATCGTGGACAAAATCCAACTTATTAGACGGAGCAGAATCTTCCATCGACGATTGCAGGTTTTGAGCTGCATCATTTTCTATCGAAGAGGGGCTGATCGCAGGCTTAGGAGCAGCCGCGACTGAAGAATGGTTAGCGTTAGCATTTGACTTAGATTTAGATAGGGACACAAACAACTCAATAGATGACGACCATACTGGCCAGTAATTGGATGAAAATAAACAAGTTATGACTTGCTTAGCATTATTATCGCAAGGATACACGGCTAGTCAAGCACTAGAAGGGCTTTTCATTAAAAATATCACATGTCTCTGTTATACTAGCGCTATATTTTACGCTATTTCTTCACATCGACTTCATATCTTTCATCGCTATTTATACTAATAGCTTATATCGATAGTAAACTTTGAGACTTTTATCATGCACACCTCTACTGACAGCAAGCGCCCTGTACGTACGCGTATCGCCCCATCACCAACTGGCTTCCCACACGTAGGCACTGCTTATATCGCCCTATTCAATTTGGCTTTCGCCAAAGCGCATGGCGGCGAATTTATCTTACGTATCGAAGATACCGACCAGACGCGCTCGACTGAGCAATCAGAGCAAATGATTTTGGATGCCTTGCACTGGGTTGGCCTAGACTGGAGCGAGGGTCCAGATATTGGCGGCCCACATGCCCCTTATCGTCAGAGCGAGCGTAGTGATATCTACAAAAAACACGCTGAGATACTCATAGAAAAAGACCATGCGTTCCGCTGTTTTTGTACCCCTGAAGAGTTAGACGCTATGCGCGCTGAACAAATGGCCAATGGCGAGACGCCGCGTTATGATGGTCGCTGCGCACATCTTGCTCCAGAAAAAACCGAGCAATTAGTAAGCGAGGGCAAACCACACGTGATTCGTATGCGCGTGCCGACCGAAGGCACTTGTCAGGTACAAGACATGCTACGCGGTACGGTTGAGTTCCCTTGGACCCAAGTCGACATGCAAGTACTGCTAAAAACAGACGGTATGCCAACCTATCATCTCGCCAATGTCGTCGATGACCATTTGATGGAAATCACTCATGTGATGCGCGGTGAAGAGTGGCTCAACTCTGCGCCTAAGCATCAATTGCTTTATGATTATTTTGGTTGGGAAATGCCAACGCTTTGCCATATGCCACTACTACGTAATCCTGATAAATCAAAACTGTCTAAGCGTAAAAACCCAACCTCTATCACCTACTATCGTGATGCAGGCGTGCTACCTGAAGCGTTGCTCAACTATCTTGGTCGTATGGGCTACTCAATGCCTAATGATGCCGAGCAGTTTACGCTAGAGGAAATGATTGCCAGCTTTGACATTCAGCGTGTGTCGCTTGGTGGCCCTATCTTCGATATCGAAAAGCTGAACTGGCTTAATGCCGAGTGGCTACGTGCGCTTAGCCCTGAAGAGCTAAAAAATAAAATCCTTGAATGGGCCAGTAATAGTGACAAGCTCACCGCCATCGCAGCGGCGATTCAGCCACGTATCGAGCTATTGTCTGATGCGGTGAATTGGGGTGGTTTCTATTTCCAAAACCTACCTGATATCAACGCTGAAAGCTTCACTCATAAATCGCTCACCCCTGAGCAAATTATTGAGATGCTGCAATTGGCGCTTTGGCAGTTAGAAGTCTTACCAACTTGGTCAGAAGAAAATATCTACGCCACGCTAAAAGGCCTAGCCGCTCACCTTGATATTAAAATGCGTGACTTTATGGCGCCGTTCTTTATTGCTATCGCTGGTAGCACGTCATCAACGCCCGTTATGAACTCCATGGCAATTATCGGTGCTGATATGACATTGACTCGCTTGCGTCATGCGGTTGATGTACTGGGCGGCCTCGGTAAAAAGAAACTGAAAAAGCTAGAAAAACAAGCAGCAGAATTGCCAGATTTTTTGGCTGCTGCTGAGTAATTCAGAAGCTGAATAACTTATCTACTAAACAGTTAATTAGCGAAACTTGTCGAATGTAAAAGGGTCAAGCCATCTTTGACCCTTTTTTTGTTGTTAGTCAATACGGCTACTTCCATATCATCAAATTTTTAATTGGAAATAAACATGGCTACCAAAACCGTCACGATAGAAAGCAAAGATTATGTGTTTAACACCCTAAAAGAAGCGCAAAAATACTACGATACCATCGTAAAAGAGCTTTTTGAGGCAAACCTTACCCTAACCACAGGTCAGGATTTTGAAGATTTAAAATGGATATACCGCACTTACTGCGGTTATACCAAGCATAATCTAGATAAATTAGGCAAATATGACATCATTGGGGTCAAAAGTATCAGAACGATCCGAGAAAAAGGCGGTCAATATGTGCCAACGGAGTGCTGTGCGATTATTTTTTCTGATGGTAGCGAAGCAGAGTTTTATACCGATAAAGCCATCAAAGAGATCGCGCTTAAGCAAAATCCACGCTAATTTGGAATTCTTGGGCCTTTAGAATAGGCTAAAACGCTTTTTTTGCATATTTATGCATTATTTTTAAAATAGTGGTTGACAAGACTGCCGCTCTTACATAAAATACGCACACTCTTAGCGAGGGGCTATAGCTCAGTTGGTAGAGCACTTGCATGGCATGCAAGGGGTCAACGGTTCGACTCCGTTTAGCTCCACCATACTTATTTATAGCAACGCTCAGTATTACTGAAACGTAATCGTAAATACTCGCTAGTAGGACGATATCAGCACCTAGGCAAGGCTTGCTCTATTATTAATAGATAAGCTATCTGATATTGTGAAGTACCGTTGTAACCACTGGTTATAACACTCTATGCGTCCCCATCGTCTAGAGGCCTAGGACACCGCCCTTTCACGGCGGTAACGGGGGTTCGAATCCCCCTGGGGACGCCACTATTCGGCGTCACTTATTAGCCCTTTTGCATAGCATCAGATCAGACTAATAAGCGAACACTAAAAAAGCCCAGTCATCATCCGGTGACTGGGCTTTTTTACGTCTGTCATTTCTCAAATATGTCTTAACGCTGCTCTCACCACCTTATAGCTATCCGCGCTATTGCCAAGCTATTCAATGCTCGCTACTATCTATCCCATCAGCATTTGATAAAATATAAAAATACCCTACGACGTATGGATTTTTGGTGCTACTAAAGGAAGGGATTAGCTATGTTTGGTATTGAGAATTACCTAGGGTTTGTCCTAGCCGCTATTTTATTGAACCTCACGCCCGGCACCGATAGCATGTATATCATCACCCGCAGTGTCTCGCAAGGACGAGCCGCAGGGGTTTATTCTGTATTAGGCATCACCTCTGGCGCTTTGGTACATACATTATTCGCGGCGCTAGGACTGTCAGTGCTGCTCGCCAACTCCCCTACGGCATTTATGCTCGTGAAGTATATTGGTGCGGCTTACTTGTGTTATTTAGGCTTTAAAATGCTAACGAGCAAAAACTCGAACTCAATCGCAAACAGTTTGTCTAAAGCTCAGAATGTGACTAACCAAAAGGCCGTAGACGGCTGGAAAATCTATCAGCAAGGCATGTTGACCAATGTGTTTAATCCAAAGGTTGCCTTGTTTTTTATTGCGTTCTTTCCGCAGTTTATCGACGCTAGTTATGCTTATGGCATGCTTTCATTTTCAATATTGGGCCTGACTTTCGCGACCACTGGCTTTATATGGTGCTTATGTTTGGCGCTATTGGCGGCGCGATTTAGTACACGCTTGCGGGAAAACCCCTCTATTGAAACAATGTTAAATAGAGTCAGCGGTATGGTGTTTATTGGGCTGGGGATTAAGTTATTGACTGAGAAGGGTTGAGTACTTAAGTAATCAGAGACAAAAGCGTGTGTTATAAAAAAGGCCTCAATCATGATGATCGAGGCCTTTTGTCTATATGAAGTTTGATGAACTATTACACTGCTTCTTTACTCTCAGCAGCTAATTGACGTAGTACATAATGCAACACGCCGCCATGACGCACATATTCACGCTCTTTTGGCGTTTGTAGACCGACATTGACCTCAAAGGTTTCTGTCGAGCCATCAGCACGGGTGGCGGTGACGGTGGCGACTTTGCTCTCGCCATTATCAAGGCCTGTGATGCTGAGCACTTCTGAGCCATCGAGGTTGTATGTAGACGCGTCTTCATCGCCTTTAAAGGTCAACGGCAAGACGCCCATGCCCACAAGGTTAGAGCGGTGAATACGCTCAAACGAGTTGGTCAATACCGCCTTAACACCCAGCAAAATCGTACCTTTGGCTGCCCAATCACGGCTTGAGCCTGAACCGTATTGCGCGCCGCCAAGTACCACAAGCGGACGCTTGTCTTCTTTGTACTTCATCGCCGCATCATAGATGGCCATTTCTTCACCATCTTCGAGCGTTGCGCTGTCGTCTTTGAAGTAGTAAGTATAGCCGCCTTCTTTGCCGCCCATCATGGTATTTTTGATACGGATATTGGCAAAGGTACCACGAGTCATGACTGCATCATTACCACGGCGCGAGCCATAGCTGTTGAAGTCTGCTTCCATCACACCGCGCTCTTGCAAGTACTTACCTGCTGGTGAGTCTGGATCGATATTACCTGCTGGTGAGATATGATCGGTGGTGATTGAGTCACCAAACAGACCTAAAATACGCGCGCCTTCGATATCAGGGATTCCTTCTGGCTCCATGGTCATACCATCAAAGAACGGTGGATTTTTGATGTAGGTCGACCCTTCATCCCATGGATACAATTGGCTATCCGCTGAACTAATTGCGTTCCACGCGGCACTACCGTCAAATACTTCGCCGTAGTTTTTGCGGAACATATCAGCATCAATATTGTTGGCAATTAACTCGTTGATCTCTTCTGAGGTTGGCCAGATATCTTTTAAATAAACATCATTGCCATCTTGATCCTGTCCTAGTGGATGAGTGGTCAGATCGATATCAACAGTACCTGCCAATGCATAGGCAACGACCAATGGTGGTGAGGCTAAGTAACTGGCTTTGACATGCGAGTGAATCCGACCTTCAAAGTTACGGTTACCAGACAGTACCGCTGCCGCGACTAAGTCGTTTTCCTCAATGCCTTTTTCGATCTCTTCTGATAATGGCCCTGAGTTACCGATACACGTCGTACACCCATACCCTACTAAATAGAAGCCCGTCTTTTCTAGCTCATCCATCAGATGGGTCTTTTCTAAATAGTCGGTGACCACTTTAGAACCAGGTGCGAGTGAGGTTTTGACCCATGGCTTGGCTTTGAGGCCTTTTGCAGCGGCTTTTTTGGCCACTAGACCTGCACCAATCATTACTGCTGGATTGGAAGTATTGGTACAAGAAGTAATGGCAGCAATAACTACCGATCCGTCTCGTAGTTTGTGTTGCTTGTCATCGATGCTGACATTTGAAAAGACATTGTTTGCTGGTGCATGTTTGAGATCATCGTCTCTTGTGTCGACTTCGATCTTTGGTTCAGCTGCCAAGTGTTCCGCTTGCTCTTGCTCGCCGCCTTCTTGGTCAAAGCGTACTTTGCCTTCGACTTCTGACTTGCGATCTTTGGTCATTTTTTCTAGCGTTTCGCCAAACTTCTCATGCATATCAGATAAGTTGATACGCTGCTGCGGCAGATTAGGGCCTGCCAGTGCTGGCTGGACAGAGGACAGATCAAGCTCTAGCTTACTGGAGTAAGTCGCCGCTGGCGTATCGGCATCATGCCATAAACCTTGCGCCTTGGCATATTTTTCGACCAACTCAATTTGACTCTCTTCGCGGCCTGATAGACGCAGATAGTCAATCGCCATTTGGTCAATTGGGAAAATACCACAAGTTGCACCGTACTCTGGTGCCATATTAGCAATCGTGGCACGATCTGCAAGTGGCATACTATGTAAGCCTTCGCCATAAAACTCGACAAACTTACCAACCACGCCATGTGCTCGTAGCATCTCCACCACACGCAATACCAAATCCGTCGCGGTGACACCTTCTCTGAGTTTGCCTGTCAGCTCAAAACCCACCACTTGCGGAATGAGCATCGATGACGGTTGACCAAGCATCGCCGCTTCAGCTTCGATACCGCCAACGCCCCAACCAAGCACACCGATACCATTAATCATCGTCGTGTGACTGTCGGTACCAAACACCGTGTCAGGATAGGCTGTCAGCTCGCCATCGACCTCTGCTGCCATGACCACGCGCGCAAGATACTCAAGGTTGACTTGGTGGACGATACCCGTCGCTGGCGGGACAACGACAAAGTTCTCAAAGGCATTACGGCCCCAATGCAAAAACTCATAGCGCTCATTGTTACGCTTAAATTCAATTTTTTCGTTCAAATCTAGCGCATCTTCGCGGCCATAAGCATCAACCTGTACAGAGTGATCGACGACCAACTCACTAGGGATAAACGGATTGATCTGCTCAGCCTTTCCGCCAAGCTCGACCACTGCATCACGCATCGCCGCCAAATCGACTACTGATGGTACACCAGTGAAATCCTGCAATACCACACGCGCTGGCATAAAGGCGATTTCTTTTGACGCCTCAGCCCCTGCATCCCAGTTGGCAACCGCTTCAATATGGTTTTTACCGACCGACTGGCCGCCATCTTCGTTACGCAGTAGATTCTCTAACACGACCTTCATACAAAATGGTAGCGTTTTGATATGCTCGTAAGTTTCGGTAAGTTTGGGCAGGCTGTAGTAGGCATGCTCCTTGCCAGCAACTGAAAGGGTGTCTTTTACATTAAAAATATCACTCATGATAGCTTCCTTATCGTTGTTATAGATCCTAGACATAAATTATTATAAGTTTATATATAACGGGTGGCTCAATAGATGATCGATATATCTTTAATCAGCAGAGCAGTTTAATAAAACGGTCTGATGTGACTCTGTGTTAACAAAAGAGATAACCATCTCTTTGCTGTTTAACAGAAACGTCCTTTTACCATAACAAACATATGAGGCTTTGTTAACGTCTGGACGTTGTCAAATCGTGGCACAATCGTAAACGTACCAAAGGTTTGGCTAGCCAATCTTGAGTGACTCATTCCTTTTTATTCTTTTGGCGTCGACCACTGCGAAATACATAGCTGTCTTCATAAAAACTAGGCACTGCATTTTCTGCCCAAAAATGCGGCACACCTAAGATTGGCAATGGCGCAAGCTGGCGCGGTGTCACGTCATCTTTTGATAATAATGTGTCCATGTATTCGGCAACTTTGTCATCCAAAAAACGTATACGCTCAGCTAATGGTAGGGTAAAGAAACTTTGCGTCACATGGATGATAATGCTGTGCGCACATAAAGGTTTGCGCGGATAGAGTAACTGCTCTAGCAAGGCATGCCCAAAGATATAGACTGCGACTTGAGCGCTGTCATCAGGCTGTGTTGGATCGTCCCATTTATCACGGGGTCTCACCAAACTTGACTGCCAGTCGAAATCAACCAATGCCTCGCCGATACTAGCATCAGAAGTCACTAGCACCGCCCCATTTTCATCAAACACCGTAATAGTGTCGCGCACACGCCCTCGACGCTCACTGATGCCTTGTTTGGCGATTTCCAGCATGTGGTAATAATTCAGCACTGCTTTGGTCTTGGGAAAGGTCAGCCAAATACTGCCATTAAATAGGTCATGCAAGTTGTCACGCGTCGGAATGTTGCCAGTTGTACCGATGAAATGCTCGTAAGCCTCCCCTTCAGGTAATGCGTTTTGAGAGACAAATTGTAGCGTTTGAGGCGTTTGGTTATGGGTAGGTTTGGTCTGCGGTAATGGCTGTTCTAAATGATTGGCCTGCTGCTGCATCGCCGTTTTTAAGACGTTGGCAATCGTGTCAGGCGTACTGATGTCAGAAGCATCTACATACTGCTCATCTAAACTATCCGATTCACTTAAGCTATTCATCTGCTGACTTGGTCTACTAAGGCGCTCAATAGTGGTGCTCAAGTAATGTCGTTGAGTAATGTGCAACAGCCACGGCGCTTGCCAATCAATCTCAGCAAAGCTGTTATCAAGTGTGCCCTCTATTTTAGACGGCGGCTCAATACAGGCGGTAGAATCAGGTTTGGTAGGTAAATCACTGGCAGGCATAGGCGCTATCTCTTAAAGGCTATCTCTGTTAGACGTATGGACGGTCTATGGTATCATGGTGCGCTTTTTTACAGCTAGATGCACCGCTCGAAAGGTCTTTTTGAGCGCTATGGACGAACAAGTTTTATGGCAAATTTTAATACCCACTTAAATGTCGCTTTTATGGTCAGCGGCACTCTGAGTTTGACGGTTTATAAGGCAGGCTTGATTGATGATTCAGGGTTTTTAGTATGCGTGGCGCTTGGTACCATCGGTGGATTACTACCAGACTTGGATTCTGATAATTCAACACCGATTAAGCTCGGTTTTAATATCACCTCGTTTATATTTGCCTTTGGTCTGGTCATGCATTGGCGTAGCGATCTGAGTTTGCTCGCATTGATCGCATTATGGCTCGCGGGGTATGGTTTTATGCGCTATGTGATCTTTCATATTTTTACCACTATGACGGTGCATCGCGGCGTCATCCACTCTGTGCCTTATATGGCGATACTTGGACTGGGGTTAACCTGTCTAAGCTATTATGGTCTACATCTACCGCTGACAACCAGTTGGTTTTATGGTCTGTTTTTATTTGGTGGCGCGATGGTGCATTTATCATTGGACGAGCTATATAGCGTCAATTTGTCCAATATGAAAATGAAGCGCTCATCGGGTACGGCGATGAAATTTTATCAGCCAAAAGACAAATGGTGGTATCTGCTCTTATATACTATCCTTGCACTACTGGTATATGTTGCCCCGCCTTTTGAGATGTTTTGGTTACGACTGAGCGACCCTTCTGCATGGGCGCAGCTCAAAGTCGGTATATTACCAGAGTTAGTAAAAGGCATGCTGCAATAAAGTTATCATAAGATCATTAAGCATAAACGAATAAGCCCAAACGAAAATTAGAGTCAAACATGCAATCTTCCTTACCCGTGTGCCCTTGCCAAATCAATCCATTATCAGGCACAAACTCGCCACTCTCTTATCAAGACTGCTGTCAGCCCTATCATGATGCTTTTTATAATGATGAAGTAGATAAGGCGGATAGTATAAAAGTGGAGACAGCCGAACGGCTTATGCGCACGCGCTATAGGGCCTTTGTATTGATTAAACCAGACTATATCGTTAAGACTACCGTACCCGCGCAGCAAACTTTGCTTGATATCAATGCGATTGAGAGTTGGGCCAAAGAGACGGACTGGGCAGGATTAGAAATCGTGGCGCATATACCGAAGCTGAGTAAAAGACATGCGCAGGTTGAGTTTAAGGCGTATTTTAGAAATTCTGAGGAAACAACGGGTGGTTTAGCAGAAAAAATACAGGCGCATCATGAGTTATCTACCTTTGTGACAGTAAAAGACAGAACTAGTAACGATGCGCATTGGTATTTTTTAGATCCAACGGTTGCGATGACAGTGACGCAAAAGCAACCGTGCATTTGTGGGTCTGCAGAGAAATTTAAGCGGTGTTGTGGGGTTTATATTTAAACAATTTTAGTTATTTATCTCTCCCTAAACACTCGCCCCCACTTCCCTTGCAATCGCAATGCCTTCGTCCACTGTCAAAAACTTGCGCTGGCTTGGGCTGTCCTTATAAATGACATCGCCATCTTGAAATATCAGGCATTCATTGACCGCCAATTGTTGCCATTTCTCATTTTCAGTCAATGGCACGGTCACTAAGATAGTAACTTTATCTGTGTCTGTAGTCACATCACCAAAGTTAATCGCCATATCATCATCAGCGAGTTTGGCTTCACCAAATGGCGCTTTACGCGTAAGATAAAACAGTAAGCTACCTGCATAAGCCAGTTGCCACCTGCCATTGGATATTAAGCAATTAAATAGACCATTGGCAGATAGATAACGACATTGCGTAGTCAAAAAATTAAACAGCGTCTTGTCATCAGGACGCGATTTAAAGCTGCTCTTTAGACGATTAACCAAATAACAAAATGCCATTTCAGAATCGGTCGAACCTACTGGCTGACAATGTGAGGCATTGCCATTGTCTTGCAAGCGCTGACAGCGTTTGATAAATTCGCTATTCATCTGTCCATTATGCGCAAACACCCACTGCTCGCCCCAGACTTCGCGGACGAATGGATGGGTGTTTGCCAAGCAGTTCTGCCCTTGAGTCGCTTTGCGGATATGCGCAATGACATTCATGGCTTTAATTGGATAATTATTGACCAAATCAGCGACTGGAGACAGATGGCTTGGACGATTATCATGAAACAAACGCAGACCCGTTGAGTCATTTGCCGTCTCATCGTTAGCTTTGTCATTATTGCTACATTCGCTGCGCTCAAAAAACGCTATACCAAAGCCATCTTCATGACTGTCCGTCATACCGCCGCGCTTGCGAAATCCTGCAAAGCTAAAGCCAATATCCGTTGGGGTATTACAGTTCATTCCTAAGAGTTGACACATTTAATCGTTACCGCCGTTATTGTCGTCTATTATTGAGTTGCCTTGAGTAGCATTGCTTTGATTGGCAGATAGCGCATCAAAGTCAGCATCACTCATCTCATCAAGCAAAGCGGCACCATCAGTTGGGATGGTATCCAATATGCGCTGAGCTTCTGCCAAGTCGGTGTCTTCTACCCAGAGAACGATACCAGAGTTCATACCAGGGATTGCGCTGAGCGACTGCAAGGACACGGTTATGCCGTTATTACGTAATAGATTGGCATGCAGCTCTCCTTGCATATTGGTATCAAAGCGCGCCAGTTTGTGCCAGTTGTCAACGTGATCGGTCATGGGATCGCCTCTAAGGTTTCGGTACTAAAATTAGTACTAGCATTGGTACTAGAATAAATGAATCAGCAATGCTTAAGACAATTGATCTAACGTATATTCTTTGATTGCAAACTCACTACTATTTAATGTTTCTTGCGCTTGCTCAGCTTGGGTGATACTGCTAAACACGCCGACTATTTGATTGTCTGGTTTGCTTAATAGTACAAATACGGTATTTTGCGACTTTTCAACATGCGCCCAATGGTAAGCGGCCAAACGTTTCATCAAGTCAGGGTTTTTGACCATGATGTTATCACCCGTACGACCTTCGGTACGGTTGTAGTGAATCACATTTAGGCGTAATAACCAGAAAATCACCGCCGCTTTTGCCAGCATAACAGGTAGTGCACGGTTTTCGTCGTTATTTAGCGGGCGGATCGACTCATAACCTTGTAAGAACGCTGCCATTTTACTGCGGTCAAAGTTAACGGATTCACCTTGTTCTGCAACGCCCCACGTGGTACAAAAATCATTTATGGTAATCGCAATGTCCATCACGTAATGCTCTACACTGACTTCGGTAAAGTCCAATAGACCCGTCAAACGCGCTTCGCCTTTTTGTAGATTCCATAAGGTATTGTCGGCGAACATATCTAAATGACATAGACCTTTTGGCAAGGTTGTCAGTGGCAATTCTGAATAAGAGCGCCAGATATCGCTCATCAGCTTGGCTTCGTCACCTGGCATGAACTGCATTTCACGGTCACGCACGTCGCTCCATGGATACAAAGGCACGCCATACTGCTCACTTGGCTGCAATGCTTGCAGCGTCTCATGCAGCATGGCTAATGCTGCGCCAATATCATGACACATCGCTTGCGTGGTTTGCTCGGGATGTGAGCCCGCTAAGCATGGCACTAAAGTGATGGCTTTGTCTTCATAATGGATGACATAGCGTTTATCATCGCCATCTGTTTGCGAACCATTTGACTCAATAACGGCTAACGGGGCGGCGACTGGTAATTTGCCATTTAATTGATTGAGGATAACGGCCATTTTTTCGATATCAGCGGGCGGACGCTCTTCAAACAACGTGAACACGTAAGAGTATGTGCCATCTACATCGTCAGTCGTTTGAATAAACCAGTTTGAGTTTTTAATGCCTTGAGTGATCGGAATCGCGCGGGCAAACGACACGCCAAAGCTTTGGCAAAAGGCGGCAAACTGATCATCGGTTAACTGGGTATAGACGGACATGACATCTCACTTATAGCAATTGGATAAGAAGTTAAATAGGATAAATTTCTGCGGTAATGACAGCAATTGTACCGCGCATGATAAAACGATGGCGAAAAGCGTAATAATCTTGCGAAAACCTGCCTGAAATAGCAGTGATTTTGCTAGACTAGCGCCTATGAATTGATTATAAGGTGAAAGACCCTATGTTAGCAAAGCGTATCATTCCTTGCTTGGACGTTGACAATGGCCGCGTGGTCAAAGGCGTACAGTTTGTCGATATCAAAGACGCAGGCGATCCTGTCGAAGTCGCCCGCCGCTACAATGAACAAGGCGCTGATGAGATTACTTTTTTGGATATTACAGCGACCAATGACGAGCGCGATACCACTTATCATACCGTTGAGCGTATGGCGGAGACGGTATTCGTTCCGCTGACTGTTGGCGGCGGCGTGCGTAAAATCGCTGATATACGCAATTTGCTCAATGCTGGCGCGGATAAAGTGGCGATTAACTCAGCAGCCGTATTTACGCCGGAGTTCGTCGGTGAAGCCGCGCAGAAATTTGGTAACCAATGTATCGTCGTTGCCATCGATGCCAAACGCGTCGCTGATATCAACGTCGATGGTATTGTCGTACCACGTTGGGAGATTTTCACTCATGGTGGCCGTAAGCCAACGGGTATCGATGCCGTTGCTTGGGCGAGCAAAATGGCAGAGCTAGGCGCTGGTGAATTACTGGTCACCTCGATGGACGGTGATGGCACCAAAAAAGGCTACGACTTGGCGCTCATGCAGCAAATTACGAGCCGCGTCAATGTACCAGTTATCGCCTCAGGTGGCGTTGGTAACCTGCAACATTTAGCAGAAGGTGTACTAGAAGGCGGCGTCGATGCCGTACTTGCCGCCAGTATTTTTCACTTCGGTGAGTACACGGTATTGGAGGCCAAAGAGTATATGGCAGCGCAAGGAATACAGATGCGTCTTTAGCACGCTCGTAATATACAAATAAAACCCAAAAAAATGCTATCATAGCGCTAACCATTTATTTTCGTTCAATTAACTAGGGCAACGCCAAAATAATAGGCGACCGAGTCGATTGAACGCATCAGACTATTTAGCTATTTATTGACGCCTATATTTCAATTGAACGCTTATTAAGCAAAGGATTTTTTATGTCGAATTTACAACAGCAGCGCAACGACGTGACTCATATCGATGGCAACCTACATCAAAACGCTGATGCTCGCATTGGTATCGTTGTCGGTCGTTTTAACGGTTTTGTCGTTGAGTCATTGGTTGATGGTGCCATCGATGCCCTACTCCGTCATGGTGTATTGGGTAGCAACATTACTGTTATTCGCGTGCCTGGCGCTTTTGAGCTACCACTTGTCGCCCAACGTGCTGCTGAATCAGATCGTTTTGACGCGATTGTGGCACTGGGTGCAATCATCCGTGGCAGCACGCCGCATTTTGATATTGTAGCTAGCGAGTCGGCCAAAGGTTTGAGCGCTGTGGCAATGGATTATAATATCCCTGTTGCTAACGGTATCATCACTACTGACAGCATTGAGCAAGCTATCGAGCGCTCTGGTACTAAAGCGGGTAACAAAGGCTCTGAAGCTGCGATGGTTGTACTAGAAATGATCGCTGTTTTGTCACAGCTAGATATTGATGACAGCATCGATGAAGCGTAAGCTTTAAAGCCCATATTTACCAGTTTGAAGGGTGCTGCTATTTAGTAATAACAGCACCTTATAGCACTAGCCAGCTATCAAAACAATTGGCTATTTTTTGAATTTTCGCCGTATTTCTATACCCTTTGAAATTTTGAATAAACAAAGCTAAAAAGCTACTTTGTTAATTTATATTTTGACTGGGTATCATCTCAAAAATTTAGGTACAGACCCCCTATGACTGACCAACTCAAGCGCGCTATTAGCGCTGCGAAAACCGCACAAGCCAATGATGGACAAGCTGAAGCTACCCGTATAGCGAGCAGTAGTGCGGGTGATCAAACATTCGATATGAGTGAGTCTTCTTACAAGACCAGTCACACTGCTATCCGTAAGGCACGTCGCTTTGCGATGCAGGGCCTATACGAATGGCTCGTTACTGATCGCCGCTTTGATGTAGATGGCAAGCTTGGCTGGAAAGCCAATGCTCCGCACGATATTGCTGCTCGCACGCGTGCAACCAATGCCATGCATACCGTCCATATCGGTTATTATCATGAAATGATGCGCGACATCCCAGAGCAAATTGAAGCGCTCGATGCGCTTATCAGTCAGCATCTCGATCGTGAGGTTGATAAGCTAGATACTGTTGAGCACGCTATCTTGTTGATTGGCGCGTATGAGCTACAAAACCGTGTAGAGATTCCTTATAAAGTCGTGCTTGATGAAGCGATGAAGCTAAATAATCACTTTGGGGCGACTGATGCTCACAAATTGATTAATGCGGTACTGGATAAAATGGCCGGTGAGCTGCGCGCTTTAGAGGTACAAGCAGATACTAATGCCAATCTACGTACGTCACAAAAAGCGGCGGCTAAACAGTCTGAAGCAAATCCAGCCGATAATATCGAAACTGCTGCTGAAACAGAAAGCACGATCGTCGATGAGCCGACTGCATCAAACAAGCCGCGTATCAGTGCTAACAAAGCCAACGTTAAACGCAGTAGTGCCAGTAAAGCCAGTGCAAATATCAGTGACTTTAAGGCGAGCAAGAAAAACGCTAACGATACCAAAGACTAAGACTAGTTATGAACGAGTTTGAGCTGATTGAGCGTATATTCTCACAGATGCAGGCCACGCATGCGCCATTAACGGATATCGAAAAAGGTATCGGTGATGACGCGGCTGTGATGGCATTGCCAGCAGGATCACGCTTGGTTAGCTGCATTGATACATTGGTTCAAGGGCGTCACTTTCATGCTGACTTTGCACAAGTAGATAAGCTTGCGTTTGAAATTGGTTATAAAGCGGTCGCGGTTAATGTTTCTGACATTGCAGCGATGGGTGCGACGCCGCATAGTATTTTGCTAGCGTTGGCATTGCCTGAGCGTCTAGCGAATCATGAATGGCTCACGACATTTGCCAAAGGATTGTTTCATGCCTGCCAGCTGTTTGGCGTGACGTTGATTGGCGGTGATACTACCCGTAGCGAGCACCTGGTGCTGAGTGTCAGTGCGCAGGGACTGCTTACCGCAGATACACCAGCTGTTTATCGCTCAGGGGCACAAGTTGGCGATAAAATCTATGTCTCAGGCACCCTTGGTGATGCCGCTTATGCGCTACAGCATCCTGATAGCGCACAAGGCATAGAACTGGCGCATCGCTTGCACATGCCGACACCGCGCATCGCTTTGGGTGCAGCATTAGCGAAAACTGGTGCAACTGCGATGATCGATATCTCTGACGGTCTTTATCAAGATCTTGGACATATCAGTCAGCAAAGCTCAGTCAGTATGCGTATTCATTTAGATCAATTACCGAGTAGCGAGTCACTAGCCACGGTAGAGTTATCTGAGCGTTTGTTATGTCAATTAGCGGGTGGCGATGACTACGAATTGGCGTTTACCTTGCCTGCACATATTGAACCACCTACTTCTAATACGCCTGTCACTTGTATTGGAGAAATCGTTGCGCTCGCAGATTCTATTGCGACAGATGCCAAATCGCCTAATCACTCACGTCTTGAACTGTTTTATCAAAATCAGCCAGTCACACCGACTCAATCTGCCCCCTTCTCTACGTGGCCTAATCTCACCGGTTATCAACATTTCACAGGCTAATCCATGACTGATCAACACTTATCTAAGCCTGATATTCGACAAGCAAATGACTGCCCGCCTCTACCAATCGGTGCCAGTATGCTTGACCGCATGGTTTATTGGCTCGGACTAGGTTTGGGTAGCGGCCTACCTCGACGCGCGCCCGGTACGTGGGGCACGGTTGGTGGTCTGATTGTGGGTGTGCCACTGATGAGCTTGGGTTTCGTTCCTTTTTTAATCTTGACGATTTTGTCGTGTTTGGTTGGTGTTTGGATTTGCGGGCGTACGTCTGAGTTGATGCAGGTACACGATGATCCGCATATTGTGTGGGATGAATGGGCTGGCATGTGGATTACCCTATTGCCGTTATCTTATATATTATCATATGTATTTCCTACGTCTGAAAATACCTTGTCGATAATGATGCTGCCGATGTTTTGGGGCTGGCTACCGACTGCTTTTATCCTATTTCGCGTATTTGATATTTTAAAGCCACCACCGATTGGTTGGGCAGACAAAAAGGTTGCGGGCGGCCTTGGCGTCATGTTGGATGACATTATTGCAGGGATTATGGCAGCAGTGATTTGGCTGATTATTTATATCATTGTGATGATGTTTATGTCTTTTTAATATTATTCCGCGGAAATCATTAGGGCATGTTGAACATTCGACCATGGCACTGACAGCGACTATTTTTTAGGCGATTCGATGTTAAAAATAATAAGTTTAGTCATTCTAAGCGCTTATTTTTAACGATGAAGCGGCAAAAAAGAGTCCTGTCCCTGCGGGCTGATGCTAAAATTGCCCCATACTGCGTTACAAATCTCGCTAAGGCATCTGCATTATCGTCGCTTTGTGCCTTGTCTGGAACAATTTTAGCGATCAGCAGTGCCTATTTGCGAATGTTCAACACGCCCTACTTCGGTTTAGCCATCTTACGTATTTGATTTTGCTTGCTTAAGTTTTGGGTATTCAAGTTACAAAGCTTGCACGTCATAATTTTTTTTGTGCAAGTTTTTACGCTATAATTCAACATTATATTTTGTTACATTTGTAGGCTTATTATGACATCTCCTCTTTCTGTGATTATTTTAGCGGCCGGTAAAGGCACTCGCATGCAGTCGGCAAAGCCAAAGGTTTTGCAGACCCTAGCTGGTAAGTCATTATTGGCCCACGTATTAGATACTTGCAATCAGCTCACTGTTGATGAAACCATCATTGTCCATGGTTTTGGCGGTGATCAGGTAAAATCAGAGATTACCAATCAATATACACAGTCGTCGTTTACTTGGGTTGCTCAAACTGAGCAGTTAGGAACAGGTCATGCAGTCAAAGTGACACTGTCTGATTTACCGAAATCAGGGAAAAGTCTCATTCTATATGGTGATGTGCCATTGGTCAGCTGCCAGACATTAGCTGCTTTAAAAGCTGCCAATACTGACGGTATGTCTATGCTGACGTTGACTGTCGATAATCCGTTCGGGTTGGGTCGTATCAAACGTGACCAAAACGGCAACATTGAAGCCATCGTTGAGCAAAAAGATGCCAGTGCTGACGAGCAAAATATTAGAGAGATCAACAGTGGTATCTACTGCGTAGACAACGCCCTACTGCATAAGTATTTGCCAGAGCTCTCTAACAATAACGCGCAACAAGAATATTACCTCACTGACATCGTCAAAATGGCCGTCGCTGATGGTATTACGATTGCGGCGATTGAGCCTGAGCATACGTTTGAGATTGAAGGGGTTAATAACCGCCAACAACTCGCAAGCCTAGAGCGCACGTGGCAACGCAAGGTAGTCGCCGACCTACAAGAAGCAGGCGTTCAATTTGCCGATCCCACGCGCGTGGATATTCGCGGGTCGTTGAGTGCCGGACAAGATGTGTTTATTGACGTCAATGTGGTATTTGAAGGCGACTGCACTTTAGGCGACAATGTCTATATTGAAGCAGGCTGCGTCATCAAAAACGCTCAGATAGGCAATGCTTGTTATATTAAGCCTTACTGTGTGATTGATCGCGCTGACATCGGAGCTGGTGTCGACATAGGACCTTTTGCACACCTGCGTCCTGATACGGTATTGTCTGACAACAGCAAAGTCGGTAACTTTGTTGAAATTAAAAAATCAACAATCGGTCAAGGCAGTAAAGTAAATCACCTAAGCTACATCGGTGATGCAACTGTCGGCACAGGCGTCAATGTCGGTGCAGGTGTCATTACTTGTAATTACGATGGTGTCAACAAGTCGCAGACCATCATTGGAGATAATGCCTTTATTGGTTCCAATGCAAGCCTAGTCGCGCCCGTCACCATCGGAGACACGGCTACCATCGCTGCAGGCTCTGTCATTACCAAAGACGTTGATAGTAGTGCTTTAGCATTTGGCCGAGCTCGTCAGGTACAAAAAAATGACTTTCAACGACCGACTAAAAAATAACTGATTTATCGAAAGTTTGATCAATCGCCGTCATTCTTGAGTAAACCTAAGCAGTACGGCAATCGTGGTAGTACTGCTTCATCATACTTTTGAGCTAATAACTGAGCATTGGTAGCTAACGACACTTACTAGTCTTGTACCATCATATATTGAATTATTAAAAAACAAATTTAAGGAAAAGCCATGTGTGGAATCGTTGGCGCAGTTGCTGAACGCAATATTGCGAATATCTTGCTTGAAGGTCTTAAGCGTCTAGAATATCGGGGCTACGATTCGGCTGGTTTAACCGTCATTCGTGATGGTGAGCTACATCGTGAGCGTCAAGTGGGTAAGGTTCAAGCCTTGGTCGATGCGGTTGAAGCCAGTACCGATTTTTTTGATGGGCATATTGGTATCGCTCATACTCGCTGGGCCACGCATGGCGAACCTGCACAGCGCAATGCCCATCCGCACATATCTGGTAAGATTGCCGTCGTTCACAATGGTATCGTCGAAAACTACGCTGAACTCAAAAAAGAGCTCATCGCTAAAGGCTACGAGTTTACCTCACAGACCGACACCGAAGTGGTGGCGCATCTGATTCATGACATTTATGAGCAAACCAATGATTTGCTAGAAGCGGTACGCGCAGTGATTCCTAAGCTGCATGGTGCATTTGCTTTAGGCATCATTCACGTGGACACACCAGATGAGCTGGTCGCGGTACGTTTAGGTTCGCCTTTGGTGATTGGTGTTGGTATTGGTGAAAATTTTATCGCCTCAGATCAGCTGGCACTACTGCCAGTCACCAACCGCTTTATGTACCTAGAAGAAGGCGATATTGCCAAATTGACCCGTGACAGTATTAAAGTCTATGTCGATGGCGAGGAAGTCAGCCGCGAAGTGCATGAAATCGATGCCAAGCAGCATAATGCTGACAAAGGCGAGTTCAAGCACTATATGCTCAAAGAAATCTATGAGCAGCCAGATGCAGTCGCGCGTACGCTTGAGATGGCGATTGATAACCGCCAAGCATCAGCCCTGCGTGATGACTTTTTAGCACGCAATGAAGCGCAGTTATCAGGCGTACAGCATGTACAAATCATCGCTTGCGGCACCAGTTATCATGCGGGGATGGTTGCTAAATATTGGTTTGAGAGCTTGATGCGCCTATCCTGCTCTGTTGAGGTTGCTAGTGAATTCCGCTATCGCAATCCTGTAGTACTCGACAACTCGCTGGTGATTTGTATCTCTCAGTCTGGTGAAACAGCCGATACCTTATCAGCCCTGCGTGAGATCAAAAAACAAAATCCAGCAGGACTGGTTAGTCTAGCACTATGTAACGTGCCTACCTCATCCTTGGTTCGCGAGACAGACATATTCTTGCCGACCCTTGCAGGTCCCGAGATTGGTGTAGCATCGACCAAAGCTTTTACCACCCAGCTGGTCGCACTCATGCTATTGGTTTTAAAAACAGGCGCAGTACAGCAGCGTATCGACAGCGCAAACCTAAGCACCTTACTTGGCGAGCTACAAAAGCTGCCCGGTCAACTCTATGCCAGCTTGCACCTTGATGCTCCGATCAAAGCGATGGCGGAGCACTTTGAAGATAAGAAAAGCTGCTTATTTTTAGGGCGCGGTCTACAGTTCCCTATCGCTCTGGAAGGCGCGTTAAAGCTCAAAGAAATCTCTTATATCCACGCTGAAGGCTACGCCGCAGGTGAGCTCAAACACGGTCCGCTAGCGCTTGTTGACAAAGACATGCCAATCGTAGTGCTGGCACCCAAAGACAGTATGCTCGATAAGCTCAAAGCCAACATGCAAGAAGTACACGCCCGTCACGGCGAGCTGTTCGTCTTTGCTAGTGAAGATAGTCACATCAATGCTGAAGACCGCCTACATGTAGTATATGTTAAAGCAGTTTGCGAGACGCTTGCCCCTATCGTCTACAGCGTACCCGTGCAGCTACTGTCCTATCACGTAGCAGTGATGCGCGGTACTGATGTCGATCAGCCACGCAATCTTGCCAAATCAGTGACGGTTGAGTAATATAAGTCATTGATTTTATTATAATTTCTATTAATAAATTACCCGTCACACTATTGTGTGAGGATTCATCCTTTGCTATCTTGTATCAACGAGGTGGCAAAGGATTTTTTTGTGAATAACAAAAATAGAAAAGGACCCACAACAACTGAGTCTTCGAAAGATTATCAGCCATTTGTCAAAATAGCTGATATATTCTCACTTGGAAGATCTCACCGTGTCTTTGGTCACAAGACTAAACGAACACACCACTACAGCCCTATGTCAGCAACCAAGGAAGAGATAGCTGAGTTCATGAAGTCTGAGTTCCCTCAAGCAAAGTACAAGATTGAGGCAGTAAATAGCAGTGGGTCAATTTTATCCCATGATATTGGTTTAGATGATTTGAGACCTGGAGGTACTGTATCGGGACCTTTCATAACTTAGATTAAAGAGCTAGCTTGTCCTTATATTCACACATACCTTTTAATGCATCATCTATTAACGCTTTCATTTTAGATAACTCTAGAATCTTAACTTCAATTTGCTTGTTTTTTTCTAGAAGCTTTTCACCCATTTGTGATTGCGTCAGGTTGTTTGAATACAATAGCTCTGTTAGCTCTCTAATCTCTTTTAAGGTGAAACCTAACTCCTTCGCCATAATAATCATATTGAGCTGTTCCACAATCCTGTTATCGTAATCTCTATAACCATTAGATTTTCTAGATGGTGACGAAATTAATCCTTCCCTTTCGTAAAAACGGATCGTATCTCTGCTTAGTCCGACTGTTTCAGTTAATTCTTTTATATTCATTATCGAGCACCCTCAATTAACGCTTGACTGTGGAGTAATGTCCATAGTTTATAGTAGGCGTTAATTAACAACAAGTAGGTTCTTTTATGGATATAAATATTCTGACGGACGACAACGTCGAGCTGCGTGCAACCCTCTATAAAGCGAATAACCCTAAGGCCGTTGTTCTAATAAATCCAGGAACCGCTACTAAAACTTCTTATTATTTGCCGTTTGCTAAATACTTAAGAGAGCATGGTTTTCATGTCATTCTATGGAACTATAGAGGGTTTTGCGATTCTAAAATAAGTCATCTAAAGGAGTGTCATTATCAGTATTCTGATATTGGGCGCTATGACATTCCAGCTGCCATCGATACAGCTAAGCGCCTATTTAAGGATTTACCCTTGTATTGTGTGGGTCATAGTACTGGTGGTCAACAGGTAGGTCTGGCTCATAACGCCGATCAATTAGATGCTCTAATTGCAGTGGCTGTATCGGCAGGATATTTTAGCTATATGCCGCTTCGCTATCGCCTTAAAGCCAATTTCTTTTTCCGTTTTTTAGCCCCGCTTAGTAATAAAGTCTTTAATTATGTGCCGGCTAAAAGCTTCAAACTCATGGAAGATTTGCCAGCTGGTTTTACAGAGGAATGGGGGGCTTGGTGCCGAGAAAAAGAGCTGTTTTTCTCAGATAAATTCTATGGGAAAACCATTCCCCTTGGGACTTACAAGAATTTTAATGTGCCAACTTTCGTCTTCACTGCCGATGATGATGAAATCTGCACTGAACGCAACCTGCATAATTTTTGGAAAAATGTGACCAGCGATCTACCTATCACTTTTAAACGCTATAGCATTGGCAGGGGCTCAGACCAATCAGTTGGACATTTTGGCTACTTTAGAAGTAAAAACACTCATATTTGGCAAGATATTTTAGAGACGATCAACAAGGTACATCATGATAAACCGTTACAATCACTATAAAACCCTGATTTTCATTGTATTACTTAATGTGTTCTCGAGCATTTTGCACTATGTTCATAATGTGGTCCATTTTGACCACTATCCTGAGCCTGATTGGTTATCCCCTCAGCTTGTAGATGCCTTCTGGTTCGTCATGACACCAATCGGTATCTACGGCTTGATCGTGGCTGTCAAAAGCCAGATGACCAAAGGACGTTGGTGGCTTTATTTGTACGCCTTAATGGGGTTGTTGTCGTTACTGCACTACAACATAGAGACTGATAATATCATGACTGTTACCATGCACAGTCTTATCTGGTTTCAAGCAATTTGTGCCTTTTGGTTAATCGGCTATGTAACGATGTATTTTAAAAATAAAAGCAAACATCAAGAACACTAATTGATAAAACTTTGGTTTTTATAAGAATGAGCTAACCTCTTATCTATCGTTTTAAGGAATTGAAAATGAATGTTGAAGAAACTATAGCAACATGGGAAACAGAAGAAGCACTCATTAGAGAAAAGCTAGGTGACGCTGACGTCATTCCATTATCAGACTTAACCACTCGCAGCGGTATGGACATTTTTAATGCTATGTTTGCAGGAGATCTGCCTCATCCTCCTATTGGTCTAACGCTCGACTACACTCCTATTCATATGGAAAAAGGTATTGCCGTTTTTCAAGGGCGTCCAAAGCGTCATCATTACAACCCATTGGGCACAGTCCATGGTGGCTGGTTTTGTACGCTTTTAGATTCTGCTGTTGGCTGCGCTGTACATACCCTTTTACCAGCAGGAAAAACCTATACAACGTTAGAGATAAAAGTAAATATGGTGCGAGCTTTGACAGTGGCAACACCTTTAGTACGGGCTGAAGGTAAAGTCATTCATGCTGGTCGAAGAACAGCAACTGCTGAAGGAAAAATTATAGGGCCTGATGGCAAGTTGTATGCTCATGCCACCACAACCTGCATCATTCTTGATGTTTAGATAGAATTTTCGATAGTTAATGAAGCTTACCTGACAGTCTCAAGTCTAATAGCTTCTAAACCAAAGAAAACCGCTAAGAATATAATGGATGTTATAGTGAAACCATTATAAAAATGGTATAGCAAGATTAAACGCTATTTTTCGCAGCCTCTGGAGACGCAGTCACAGCAAGCAAGAAAAGTAGCATTTTATAACAGATTACTAAACTAGGCGTGATTTTCAATATTAAGCAATATCATATCGTTCTTAGTCTTTATATTTCAAACACACCAATCCAAATCTTCAAAATAACCCTTTATAAAGAAAATAAAGTCCCACTACGAATAACAATACCGAAAAGCACTTCTTTAACAGTGGCGGTGAGAGCATATGAGCGACTTTTGCCCCAACTTTAGCGGTAAAAAAGCTCATACTCGCAATGCCCAAAAAGGCATAAATATGCACAAAGCCAATGGTATTGGGTACATCAACTTGCTGCTGCATACCAAAGAACATAAAGCCGAGCGCACCAGCAATGGCAATAGGCAAACCACACGCCGCCGACGTGCCTACCGCCTTTTGCATGACCACATTATAACGGGTGAGATACGGCACCGTTAAGCTGCCACCGCCAATACCAAAAATGGCCGAAGCCACACCAATAACACCACCTGCCGCAAGTTGCTTGGGTTTAGACGGTAATACCACAGGCGCATGACTCGCATCACTCATATGTGTACGTCTTTTACCAGCGGTAAACATTCTATAAGCCACCCACAGTAAAAACACCCCGACAATCAGCTGCAGATATAACCCTGATATTTGCCCTGCTATCCCTGCTCCCAAAAAACACCCGAGCGCCAAACCAGGTGCTAGATTTTTAAAGACCGGCCACATGACGCCGCCGTTTTTATTATGCGCCATCAGCGAGCTGATCGAAGTGACGATAATGGTCGCAAGCGACGTCCCCAAGGCCAGATGCATAATGGTATCGGCATCGTAGCCCATTTGGGTAAAGACGATAAATAACAGCGGTACGATAATGGTGCCACCGCCCACGCCGAAAAGCCCGGCCGCAAACCCTGCTAGTGCACCTATGATTAAAAAAATGAGTAGTTCCACGGGATAGTGTCTTCTTATATAAATTTATTTTCTGAGCAAGTGCTCTATATTAATGCCAGTTATGACTTATACAAGCTCAACTTGACCGACGTAATGATAAGCACGGTTAAAATACACTAAACTCTCATCTTGCCCGCTTGGGGATTCTGGAGGTTTGATAGCGACCACTCGGCACATCAGCACACTATGCGTACCCACTTCTTGAATGTGCTCAATCTCACAATCAAAGCTCACTAGCGCATCTTTCAGGATAGGCGCGCCTGTCACAAGTTCAGTCCAAACTCCTTGCTCGAAGCGCTCATCTGAGCTTAGTTTAGAAGCAAAAGCATTGGATAAATGTTCATGCTGGGCACCAAGCACATTGACGCTCAAGACTTTATTATCCACAAAATGTCCATGTGAGCGCGCGGCTTGATTCATACATACCAGCAGTGTCGGCGGTGTATCAGTGACGCTACATACCGCCGAGGCAGTAAACCCATGAGTGCCTGACGGACCATTGGTGGTGATCACATTGACCGCCGTTGGCAATAGCGCCATGGCATCTCTAAAATCAGTGGCTTCAATCATATCTTTTATCATTACTACAATCCTGAGAAACGTTAAATCTATAAGTACCTTGTTAACTGAGGCCACTCATAAGCTTAAACAAGCCAAAACTTGTTAAGTTTTGCTAAACGCTCAGCTCTTGCCGCACGATTGCCGCACCAGCGCTCAGCGCATGTAGCTTGCCGCGTGCCACCTCACGAGACAACGGCGCCATACCGCAGTTGGTCGAGGGATACAGCTTGTCCGCATCGACAAATTGTAAGGCCTTGCGTAGCGTATCGGCTACCTCCTCAGGAGTTTCAATATCATTAGTGGCGACATCGATTGCACCAACCATGACCTTTTTACCGCGAATGAGCTCTATCAAATCCATGGGCACATGCGAATTTTGACATTCTAATGAGACGATATCGATCTTTGACTGCTGCAGTTTAGGAAAGGCTTTTTCGTATTGACGCCACTCTGAACCCAGCGTCTTTTTCCAATCGTTATTGGCTTTGATGCCGTAGCCGTAGCAAATATGTACCGCCGTTTCGCACTTTAAGCCCTCAATCGCGCGCTCAAGCGTGGCAATACCCCAGTCGTTGACATCATCGAAGAACACATTAAAGGCAGGTTCATCGAACTGAATGATATCCACGCCTGCTGCTTCCAATTCTTTGGCTTCCTGATTAAGAATCGTCGCAAACTCCCACGCCAGCTTTTCGCGACTTTTATAATGATCGTCATACAAGGTGTCAATCATGGTCATCGGCCCAGGCAATGCCCATTTGATCGGCTTGTCAGTATGCTTACGTAAAAACTTGGCATCTTCTACAAACACAGGTTTTTGGCGGCTCACGGCACCCACCACTGACGGTACGCTGGCATCATATCGATTGCGGATACGCACAGTTTCGCGCTGGTTAAAATCCACGCCGTCTAAGTGCTCAATAAAGGTAGTGACAAAGTGCTGACGGGTCTGCTCACCGTCACTGACGATATCGACGCCTGCTTGCACTTGCTCTTGTAGCGATACT
This sequence comes from Psychrobacter sp. C 20.9, assembly GCF_001921765.1. Lineage (NCBI taxonomy): Bacteria > Pseudomonadati > Pseudomonadota > Gammaproteobacteria > Moraxellales > Moraxellaceae > Psychrobacter > Psychrobacter sp. C 20.9. The sequence goes on from NZ_MRYC01000005.1 coordinate 170,146, forward strand.
AGCAGCGCATCCTGTTTTGCCTGAAGCAATTCTTCACCGTCAAGTTGCCACGGCGACCAAATTTTTTCAGGTTCTGCCAACCAAGAGGGTTTTGGCAAGCTGCCAGCGGTCGATGTTGGTAATAATAAAGTCATGTCGTATTATCTTCTCTATTTCAGATGTCTCTATTTTAGGTGTTATAGCGTGCGCTTTTATATTTGGATTTTTTAAGCGACGTTCTCGTTTACAGCGTAATTGGCCGCCCATGCTTCAAGAATATCTTGGTAAGGCTTGATAAAATGCGTTTCGGTAAATTTGCCTTGTTTGACCGCCATTTGGCTACGCTCTTCACGGTCATAAACAATCTGCGTCAGCGAGTAGTCTTGGTATTTTAGGCTTGGCTGATAGACCTGACCTGCGCTTGAATTGGCATTATAAATCTCAGGACGATAAATCTTTTGGAACGTCTCCATGGTGCTGATTGCGCTGATCAGCTCAAGATCGGTGTAGTCGCTGGTCAAATCACCCGCAAAATAAAACGCTAATGGTGCAGCGCTGCCCTCAGGCTTAAAATAGCGCACGGTTAAGCCCATTTTGTGAAAATAGTCGTCGGTTAAGGAGTACTCGTTTTGCTGATACTCAACGCCCAGCACAGGGTGCACATTGGTGGTTCGGTAATAGGTCTTGCTGGTTGAGACACTCAAGCAAATCACAGGCTGTTTGTTAAAGTTGGCTTTGTAGGCCTCTGAGTTCAATAAATATTGAAACAATTTGCCGTGTAAGTCGCCAAAGTCGTCAGGCGCTTTGGCATTTGGATTTTTGTTAAAGTGCTCTAGCAGTACCACGCTAAAATCATAATCACGCACATAAGAAGAAAAGCTGTTGCCGACCATGCCATTGATGCGCTTGTTTTCTTTATGGTCCACAATGGTGGTTTGCAGCATCTCAATCACAGGGAACTCATCGCCATTGCCTTCGATATCCATGTTGGCAGACACGATGTCCACTTCGACCGAATAACGATCGGCATTGGGGTTGTCCCAATGTGCCAGCGCGTTAAAGCGGTTGTTAATCATGGTCAACGCTTTACGCAGATTGTCTTCACGCTGCTCGCCGCGCGCCAGATTGGCAAAGTTGGTCGTCATGCGCGTGCTGCTGGCAGGCTGATAGTTTTCATCAAAACGAATGTGCTTGATTGAACATGCAAAAGGCTTAGTCATGGTGATTCCTACCCTACAAATTGAGATAATACTAAATGTCTGTATGGGTATATTAAACCAAATCTTTAACATGAATAAAAACGATATAAACTTAGTATAAGATGAATTTTATTCATGTTAAGAAAATAACCTGCTTGTTTTTTGAATAAAGTACATCTCTATATATAAGAAACCCCAAGATAACAGCACTGCTATCTTGAGGCTTAAGTCTTTACGTATGAAAACGCTCAAATATATCGGTCACTAAAAACCTTGCTCTTCGCTACACCCCAAACCCACAGGTAATGCTGTTGTCTTTTTTATCAAAGGTTAAATGCTTGTAGCCCTCGCCCGTCACTTGATAGCCACTACTGTCGTTTTTGGTTACGGTATTAATATCATGTTTATCAACAGGCAGCGTGAATTCACTGCGTAGCGACTGTGGATCATTGGCAAAATACAGCTTTAAATGCGACCATTCAAAACCGCTGAGATATTCAATTTTTGAGAGCTGTTTACCAAAGGCGGTCGCGTTATTTAGCGTGTAAGTGGTGATGGTTTCGTCCAAATGCTCCAGTTGCTCCTCATCAGACGAATTGTAAGGTTTGATACGTGTATCGGTATCGATAATCGATTGCTGATAAGGTATGGGTAAGCTGCTGGTTGTCGGGTTAGGATAATCACAGCCTTTTTGCATGGATTTGAGATATGGGGTCCAGTCGGTACTGGATGCCTGCCGCGTTGCACAACTGGTTAGTGATAAGGCGGCGACCATACTGAAAATGATGGCGGTTAGCGTCATGAGTGCCTCCTAACGACAAATCATAAGATATTGTTTGATAATGTCATTACTATAACGCATTGATATATCAGACAATTAAACGATAAGTAAAAAGGCATACACGTTCTATAGCAGTTTGGTTGTGAGATGTATCAAAAAACCCCATACGTGGTAGTCACGTATGGGGTGCATTATCATCATGATGACTGTGTATTGCAGTATGTTAAATATGTGGGCTTCTCTTCTTCCCATGTGGCACCAGCCATTTGGCAAACCATCCTGACACATCGTCCATCAACGTATAAACAACTGGAATGACCACCAGACTGAGTAGCGTTGAGGTCACCAGCCCGCCCAATACGGCGGCCGCCATCGGTCGTCTAAACGTAGGATCGGCATCACCCCAACCAAAGACCAGGGGTAACATGCCTGCACCCATCGCAATGGTGGTCATGATGATAGGCCGCGCACGCTTGCGACAGGCATCCATAATGGCCTCAAAACGCGCGAGCCCGCGGCGCTGAGCAATCAACGCGTAATCGACGAGTAGGATTGAGTTTTTGGTTGCGATACCCATGAGCATAATAAAACCAATCATCGACGGCATCGACAGACTACTATTGGTAATGACCAAACCCACAAACGCGCCGCCTATCGATAACGGCAGTGCCATCAAAATGGTAAATGGCTGCAATAAACGGCCAAATAATAAAATAAGAACGCCTAAGATACAGACCACACCCACCGACATCGCAATGATAAACCCACTAAACAGCTCCGCCATATTTTCGGCTTGACCTTGATCAATGATGGTAATCGAAGGCGGTAATTGCTGCATCGTTGGCACGGATTTGACCGCTTGTACTAGATCACCTAGCTCGCCATCCGCTGGTTGCACTGTGATGCTAATCGCACGCTCCCGATCCAGCCTGCTGATCTGCGCAGGCCCTGTCCCAAAATCGAGCGCTGCGACTTCGCCCACTCGTACCCCTTGCCCTGCAGGCATGGTACTCGGCACATATAAGCCTTCTAACTGACTGACGTTTTGCTTGGCAACATCGGGTAGACGCACCACGATAGGAATCTGACGCGTATCAAGATTGAGCTTAGATAAACGCTGCTCATAATCGCCAACAGTCGCCACACGCAACGTGGTCGCAATGTCTTGCGTCGTCACCCCTTTGTCAGCCATCGCTAGTCTATCTGGCGTCACCGTGAGCTCTTGACGCGGCAAACTGCGATCGCTGGTCACCGCGCCTGCACTTGGCAAACCTCGTATCTCAGTCATGATTTTTTGTGCAGTCTGCTCGAGCAATTGGGGGTTTGTACTGGTTAATGAAAAGTTATAACCACTCTCCCCGCCACTCGATAGCCCAACCGTAAATCGCGCCCCCGGCACTTCGGTCATTAACTGGCTAATTTTGCGTTCGATCTCTTGCTTGGTGCCTCGTTCTGCACGTGGGGCCAGTACGATATCCAAACCCGCAATATTTTCAGCTTTACCGCCGCCACCATCTGACGCACCCATTGACGCTTGTGCCTCTCCCACCGAGGTAAAGATATTCGTCACCTCAGGCATGGCTAGGATCCGCTCACGGGCAAGCGCAGCCACTCGCTCTGTATCTTCTAATGCCACATCAGGCGTCAGCTCAATCGCCACGCGTGTCTGATCGATATCGTTATCAGGGATAAAAGCGGTTGGCAGCAGCTTGACCAGCCCTAATGAGGCAACAAACAATACCAGCGTTGCCCCCATGGTCAGCCAGCGGTGACGCAATGTCCACGAAACAATTTTAAGATAGTATCCCATCATCGCGCTTTGTTTTTCGACGTGGTTTTTTTCAGGTCGAAGCACATATGCCGCCATCATGGGTGTAATCAAACGCGCCACCATGAGCGAGGCGAAAATGGATAATGCTGCCGTCCAACCAAACTGTCGGAAAAACTGACCAACGATACCGCCCATAAAGGCTGTCGGCAAAAACACCGCAATCAAAGTAAAGGTCGTGGCTACCACTGCCAGACCAATCTCATCAGCCGCTTCCATCGCCGCCTCATAAGGGGTTTTGCCCATACGCAAATGTCGTATGATGTTTTCGACCTCAACGATCGCATCATCGACCAGTACGCCAATGACGAGTGATAAGGCCAGTAGCGAGATAATATTGAGGCTAAAGCCAAAGAGATACATGCCTAAAAAGGTAGGAATCACCGATAAAGGCAAGGCGACAGCGGCAACAATCGTCGCTCGAATATTACGCAGGAATAAAAATACGACGACGACCGCTAAAATGCCACCTTCGATCAACATCCGTAGAGAGGCTTCATAATCCTCAGCAATGGGCGTCGCACGATCATAGACTTTTTCGATACTAATATTGCCAGTATCAGCAGTCAGCTTGGCAAGCTCATCATCAACCAGCGCCATGACATCGACCTCACTGGCACCGCGCGAGCGAGTGATATTAAATGCCACTACTGTTTTACCGTCAAGCTTAGCAATAGAGCTTGGGTCAGCGGAGCCATCAGTGATTTGTGCCATCCGCCCAAGGGCTTGTGTGCCGCCAGTGGGAACTGCGACTTGTACATCGTTAAGCTCATTCGCTCGCTCAACGGCGCCAAGGACACGGATCGTCTGCGTCGTATTTCCAACTTCTGCCTCACCGCCAGAGCTGTCTTGCTGGATACCCGCAATTTGCTGCGACAGCTGAGAGATGGGTAATTTCAAACCACTTAGCGCAATCGGATCAGCGGCAACGGTAATCTCACGCTGAAGCCCGCCAACACGGCTGACGGTACTAACACCCGGTATGTCAGAGAGCCGCTTGGTGACCGTATCATCCACAAACCATGACAGATCCTCTACGCTCATATTGTCAGAAGCCACAGAGTACGTGACTACTGGGAACCCTGCGGTAGATACCTTGGTAATAATAGGATCATTAGCAGCAGCGGGTAGATCGCCACGTACTTCACCCACCGCCGAGCGTACATCGTCGACGGCTTCTTGAATGTCTTTTTCTAATACAAACTCGGTCGCCATTGTCGCAGCACCAGTCTGCAACGTGGTGCGGATATGACTCACACCTTCGATACTGGTCAGTTTGTTTTCAATTTTCTTGGCAATATCGTTTTCGAGCTGCGAGGGCGCAGCACCCGGCAACGTGACTGTCACCACTACAGCGGGCAGGTCGATATCCGGAAACTGCTGCACCTTCATTTTCATAAAGCCATAAATACCCCCTAATGTCAGGAGCACAAATAGCAATATCGCCACGAGCGGATTTTTGATCGAGTAAGCGGAGACGTTTAGGCTCATGATTGTGCCTGCGCTGCTGTATTGACGGCGGTACTGGCTTGGCCCACACCATTAACGATACGCACCAAATCGCCATCGTTTAAGAAACTACCGCCTTGCTGCACAATATGGCTGTCACTTGGCAATGGCTCTAGCACGGCGACGTTTTCACCAAGTCGCTCGCCTAAGGTCACTCGTTGTTGTTTGATACGTCCCATTGATTTACCATCTGTCGTGGTCAGATTAGTCACTAGCATCACATAGTCATAACCATCGTTACTGACGATAGCGCTATTAGGAATCGTCTGAGTGCTGGCACTACCGAGTAGGAACTCGCCTGTCTGATACATGCCAGCGCGAATTTTTGAATTAGTCGCGAGGCTCGCATAAATCGTGATTTGGCGATTATTATCTGCCGTCGGAGCGATACGGTTCACCTGTCCCATCACACTATCATCACCGGGTAGAGCGACTCGTACAGGTGTACCAATATTGATATCGCCAATCAGCTTCGGATCTAACTCTGCTCGCCATTCCAATATACCGTCTTTGATAATCGTAAATAATGGATCACCACCTGCAACCTGCCCAACCTCGATCATTTTTTCACTAATAATACCGCTAACAGGGGCAACCACTGTGGCATTATCAAGGGTCAAACGCTGATTGCTTAAACGGGCTTTGGATGCTTGCAACGCTGCGCGGGCACGTACCTCAGAAGTACGGTAGCGATCGGCTTCTTGTTTACTAATGGCGTCAATATCGATGAGTGGCAATACGCGGGCCGCATCGGCGCTGGCGTTGGCAAGTGTGGCTTCTGCCTCTGCCACATCTGCCTCAGCTTGCAGCACTTGCTGCTCCATCGCATCAGTATCAAACATTGCGAGCACTTGCCCCGCTCTCACGCGGTCGCCCTCTTCGACCAATACACGCTCGATGGCCACACCACTGACTTTTGCACTGACATTAGCGATATCTTTGGCGTTGATGGTGCCATCAGCGCTAAGTGTGCGACCGATATCATCCTGGCTTGGGCTGACGGTTTCTACTGACAAAACAGACTGCTCCGTACTCGCAGTGCTATCAGCTTCATTGCCACCTGCCACACCACTAGAGGCTACTGGCTCCTCTCGCAACTCGTCTGCACTACCGCCCCAATACTTACCTAGCACAACTCCAATCACCAGCACCGCAACCAATGCTGGCAACAACCATAGTGGCATTTTTGCAGGAGAGTTTTTAGATAAGGCATCAGATTGACGATACGGTGGTAGCTCAGCGTGTTGAGGTGTCTCAATATTGGTTTGCTGTCCGCTAGTCGGTTCTTGCTTATTATCAGGGTCTTTAAAGTCACTCATAGTCGGTCTCTATAAATAAGCACAGTACTCGCTAGCGCCGTAAAAGGTATAAAGGAAACAAAGTGGGGCAGGCAGATCTTGTTGATAGTCGCTTTTAATATTGTAGACTAACGCTCAATGGGGTCAATCCTGTTAAGTATCCGCATAGTCAGCCGCCGACCCAGCATAAGATACTATTAAGATATTATCACTAAAAAGGATTGTGCAAGTGTTAAATAAAAGCAGATGAAGTAGGTATATGACGCTATCAATTCTAGGCTTAAACGCTTCACAGCGTGCTATTTCACATTTAGATCGTCAATACTCATGACCAAACATACTGAGATGATGAATGGCATGACATAAGATAACGCCTCTCAAAATCATCAGTCATAAAACCCAGCGATACAGACGCCCTACAGTTTCGGCTTGTATTTATGAGGGGATTTGTCATTATGGTTCTAAATCTATTAATAAAGGAAACCATCATGGCTAATAAATCAGAGGTGAAAAAGCTCAAACAAGAAATTAAAGACACCAAAGCAAAGATTAAGCAAAAAAATAAAGACCTCAAAGCGCTTAAGAAAGCATTGAAAAAAGCAAAAAAAATGAAATAGCTTAAACGGTGTAGCAATTGGCTGTAATAAATAGAAGAGGATGGCAATGGCTGTCCTCTTTTTTTGCTCTTTTTTACTCTCAGTATCAGGATGATCTTATGTCATTCAGTGTCATGACGAAAGCCAGCACTAACCACATAACTGATTACCTCACTGATGTATGAACTAGGCATTGGTATAACGACTCGCCTCAGGCATCCAGCGGTGAATCAGTTGGCTGACATCCGCTTTTCTGGTAGGGTCTGCAATCAAGTGCTTGGCCAAACGCTGCGCAATCGCAAATAACTGCTCATCACGGATAAGATCGGCTAAATAATAGCCAACATTGCCTGTCTGACGTTTACCGAGCAGTTCACCCGGTCCGCGCAGCTCTAAGTCTTTTTGAGCGATAACAAAACCATCAGTGCTATCACGTAGCACGTTCAAACGCTCTGTGCCTGTTTCTGATAATGGTTTTTGGTATAACAATACACAAAAGCTCTTGGTTGAGCCGCGCCCAACGCGCCCGCGAAGCTGATGCAATTGTGAAAGCCCTAGACGCTCCGCATTTTCGATAACCATGAGCGACGCATTGGGCACATCAACCCCTACCTCAATCACGGTTGTGGCAATTAACAAATCCAAATCACCCGCCTTGAACGCCTGCATGATGGCTTGTTTATCCGCAGATTTCATTTTGCCGTGTACTAAGCCAATGCGAATGTCTAAGCGCTCATTTAAATCTTCATACGTGGCTTCAGCTGCTTGTGCATCGAGCACGCTAGATGCTTCTACTAAGGAGCACACCCAATATGCCTGCCTGCCCGCTTCGCAATTCACGGCAATGCGTTCGATCACCTCATCGCGGCGATTACGATCGATGGTCACCGTGGTAATGGGGGTACGTCCCGGCGGCAGCTCATCAATGATAGAGGTATCCATATCACCGTAAACGCTCATGGCAAGCGTTCGTGGAATGGGGGTAGCGGTCATAATCAGCTGATGCGGTGTGCTATTGGCAACGCCTTTATTGGTCAATGCCATACGCTGCTCAACACCAAATCGATGCTGCTCATCAATGATCACGAGCCCTAGCTTGGCAAACTGTACTTGCTCTTGAAACAAGGCGTGCGTACCAACGACAATTTGTACCGTGTTTTCCGCAACCGCTTCCAATGCTTCGCGGCGCTGTTTGGCAGTTTGCTTACCAGCGAGCCAGCCGACACCAATACCCAGCGGCTCAAACCAGTGTTTAAAGTTCACAAGATGCTGCTCTGCCAAAATCTCAGTCGGTGCCATGACTGCCACCTGCCAACCACTGTCCAGCGCATAGCCCGCCGCTCCTGCTGCAACCAACGTCTTGCCAGCGCCCACATCACCTTGTACCAGTCGTAGCATTGGGATAGAGGTTGCCATATCAGTCGTGATGTCTTTCATTACTCGTTTTTGTGCACCTGTTAGATCAAACGGCAATGCACCAAACAGCTTATCAGCTAGCGGACTGTGGGTCGTACATTTGGGTGCTTTGTGCTGATGCAGCTGCTGACGACGGTACAACAAGCTAAGCTGATGGGCGGTCAACTCTTCGATAATCAAGCGCTGACAGGCAGCGTGAGTACGCGCAGTCAGTTGGGTCAACAGTTTATATTGCTGACTTGCGCTGGTGTAGGTGGGTGGTGTATGCAGCAATACTAACGCTTCAAATATCGTTAAGTTATAAACATTGCTATGAGCGATAGCGATGCGAGCAGCTGCGCTATGAACATCATTATTGACGTCATAAATGGACGTAGTAGGCTTATCCACACTATTACTAATCACATGATCAGGGACACTACGGGCTAACGTTGAAAAAATATCGTCTGGAAATGGAACGTCTAACACGACTGGCTTGGCTGGCTCAAAAGGCACTAAGGGTAGATCCGCCACAACGGCAAAATCTTCCGCCGTAAACAGCGTCATTGGTAGACCTTGACTACGAACCGTCTGCAGGGCCAGCTTAATCAAAGTGCGTAGTTTATTTTGGTGCAAGCCTTTCACACTAGGATAAATGGGCTGTAGACCCGTATCAGTCGTAGCTATATTATCTGTGATAACTTGATATTCAGGATGGTGTATTTGTTTGCCGTAACGACTGACTTTGACTTCACCAAACAGCTGTAATCGCGTCCCCAAATTCATGGTCTGCGCAAGGCCGCGATAGACTTTAAAAAACCGCAAAGCTATGGTGCCCGTATCATCATCCACAGTTACGGTCATGCCGCTACGTTTAGTATCGACATGGACCACACGTCCAGTAATCATAGCCGACTGTCCGTGCGCCACTTCTGCGATTGATACCAGTCGACTGCGATCTTCATAATCACGCGGCAAATGCAGTAGCAAATCAAATATCCGCTTGATATTCAATTGTGCCAATTGCTCAGCTACCTTTGTCCCAACACCTGACAACGCTGTCACTGGCATATCTAACGCCGAGAGTGGCAAGTCAGGCCTTATATGGTCTGCTGAATTGGCTGAAGAAACATTCATCGATACTGGCATCAAAGATCCTAACAAGGTTATTTATTATTTTTATCTATGTCATCGGCTGTTTTAAATATAACTCACCTAAGAAAGATTGTCATAAAATGACCCGTAAAAACAGTAAAATATAAACATCGATTCATCTCATTATAGCTGAACAGTCAATGACTTATGCTAAGCTATTCCGTCATGACTGCAAAACCCTTTAAGACAACTTGTTTACATCTATTATATAAATAGTAGCTGTCTTATTTTCTACAACATGGTTTTTCTGCATCATGGTTTTTATAAACTACGGTCATTTTATAAGGTGTTTTTTATGTCAGACTCTGCTCTATATCGACCGTCTCATCAAGGTTTAAGTATATTACGTCTTAGCATGCTTGCCATAGTTGGGTTATGCGTCAGTGCTTGCAGTACCCTAACACCCACTGCTCAAACACCTAAAACGCCAGAGCCTATCTCGGAGTTACCTAGCGTCGCATTGGTCTTGGGTGGCGGCGGTGCCAAAGGGTTTGCCCACGTGGGTGTGATAAAGGCATTGGAAGAGAATGGCATCAAACCTACCCTGATCGTCGGCACGAGTGTCGGCAGTTTAATCGGTAGCCTGTATGCCAGTGGATACACGCCGTTACAGCTTGAGCAGTTGGCACTGACCACCACCGATAGCCAGTTGACGGACTTTACGTTGTCCAATCAAGGCTTTGTCGAAGGCATCAAACTCAAAAACTTTGTGAATGAAAAAGTTCGCGGACAAGTCATAGAAGACTTTCCAATTGCCTTTGCCGCCGTTGCAGCAGAAAAAAACACCCTAAAAAAAGCCGTCTTTACCACAGGTAATGCAGGGCTTGCTGTCCAAGCATCCTGTAGCGTGCCCAATATTTTTATTGCCCCGCGTATTCCAGAAAAAGTCGGCAAAAAATATATTGACGGTGGCGTGGTCAGCCTCGTACCCGTTGACAGCGCACGCGACTTGGGCGCTGATATTGTTATTGCTGTTGATGTGACTGCCGCTCAAGTCAATGGGCCTACTGATAATAGAGCACTAACCATCAGCTCATTAGGCGACTTTTGGAGCTTTCTTGAAACCAATATCGTATCCCCTACCAATCGCTCCCCATCAATACGCCACGAACGAGATCGCGCGGACATTGTCATTACGCCTAATGTCGGTCGTAATAGCTCAATAGATACAAGGCAGCGTCGTACGCTGATAGAAGCAGGTGCACAAGCCACGACGCCAAAAATTAACGCCATCAAACAGCTGATTCGAGAGAAATCTTCTAGCAAATATGCGACGCTTTGATTAACTTTATTGCGTACTCATCAAAAGCTTCAAGCGACATTAGATCCAATGCATAAAAAAGCACCACCGTTATAAACGGTGGTGCTTTATCAATAATAAACATCAATATCTGGCGAATTTTTTACTATGAAAGTCTTAGCGTTATTTAACGCGCGCGCGATATTTCACTGCAACGGTGTCGTTCAAACCAACACCTTCAAGATCCCAACGAACCGCTTTATAATATTTTAGTGCGACATCTTGTAGTTGATTGTCTACCTTGGTACGTAGTGGCATACGGGCGAAGTTGTTGCCATCGACACTCCCATATGGGAACTCAGGTGCCACTGTACCAAGCAATTCTACTTGATCCGGAATACTCATGGTGACCGTCATCTTACGGACGCGATCGGCATTGGTGTTGGTAAAGTAGCCTTGATACTCCAATACGTTACCTGATTGCAAACGAGTATTTGTATCGACAGGGACGAGTACTTCTTGACCATTGGCATCAACACTGACCAACGATGCTGTGATTTTACTATTAACCGCTTGGGCACTTGAGTTGCTGCTCGCATTTGTATTGGCTTGAACTGCCATTGAGCTATCAACTGCTTGCTCTGGTGTCGGCAGCATGGCAGATGCCTGCGTGACTACCATCGCACCGATGAGCGTACCGGCAACAACGTGAAATAAGCGATGACCGCTCCAAGCACTAAATGGGCTAGCAAATTGGTTACTTTTTTTCATAATTCTCATTATCCCTGATTGATATATCGGTAAAGCACAAATGGCAAAAACTGAGTTTTCTTAACACATAGTCAATAATTAAAAGAATCAGATTCATTATTTTTATTGATTATCTTCGTTCATTGACAGTAAAGCAATAGCGCTTAGCATAGCAAAAAGCATTTGTGGGTACATTAACCCCGTGTTGAGGTTGTGTATATCACCGATGAGCAATAAAAAGACCTCAACACAGCTGAAATAAAAGATAGCTCATAACCGCGTTTTTTGCTATGGTAAATCTTTAGCGTTAGGCATTTTTTTGCTACGCCCTTTTTCTTATTCTAACGACTACTGCTCCCATTATGACTACTAGTTCCATGCCACAGATTAACCCTGAATACGTCCATTGGTTCCGTAACTCTGCCCCATACATTAATACGCATCGCGGTAAGACTTTCGTGATTATGTTTGGCGGTGAAGCGGTCAATCATCCTAACTTCAGCACGCTGATTCATGACTTTGCCTTGCTCCATAGCTTGGGTATCAAGCTGGTACTAGTACACGGGGCGCGACCGCAGATCGAAAAAAACCTAAAAGACGATAATATTGAATCTCCGCTGCATCAAGACATTCGTATCACGCCGCGTGCCGCAATGCCCGCTATCCTACAAGCGGTTGGCGCAATTCGCTTACAGATCGAAGCACAGCTGTCGATGGGACTGGCCAATTCACCGATGTACGGCTCACGTATTGACGCCATCTCAGGTAATTTTGTCACGGCGCGCCCTTATGGCATTCGTGAAGGCATTGATTATCAAATGACGGGTGAAGTGCGCTCTATTGACGTTGAAGCCATCAAAAACAATCTACTGCATGACCATATCGTGATTTTGGGCTCTATGGGCTATTCTGCGACGGGTGAAGTATTTAATTTGCTCGCTGAAGACGTTGCACTTAGCGCCGCAGTAGAGCTGGGTGCTGATAAGCTGATATTTTTGGGCGAAGAGGCGGGTATCAATGATGGTGATCGTTTGCTACATGAGATGATTCCTAACGAAGTGGATCGCTTCTTACGTGACCGTGATTTGAACTGTGAAATCAATTATTTCTTGAACTGCGCAAGCTTGGCTTGCCGTCAAGGTGTCCATCGCACGCATATCATCTCCTATGCCAAAAACGGTGCACTATTAGAAGAATTATTCACTCGTGACGGTTCTGGTACGCTAATTAGCCATGATCCTTATGAAGAAATTCGCCGTGCCAATATCGATGACGTCGTTGGCCTTATCGAGCTGTTATCCCCTCTAGAAGAGCAAGGTATCTTAGTCAGCCGCTCACGTGAACGCTTAGAGCAAGAAATCGACAACTATAGCGTCATCGAACGTGATGGTATGATTTTGGGTTGTGCAGCCTTGCATACGCTAGACGCAGAGTCCGCAGAAGTCGCTTGTGTTGCCGTACGTCCTGAATATCGCAATGGTAGCCGCGGCACTGACTTGCTGGCATTCTTAGAGCAGCAAGCACGCAGTCATGGTCTACATAAACTGTTTGTATTGACGACGCGTACCGCCCATTGGTTCGTTGAGCAAGGCTTTGCGGAAGTTGAGGCAAGTGCCTTACCAGCAGCACGTCTGGAGAAGTACCACAATGGTCGCAACTCTAAAGTCTTTCAAAAAAACCTATAATTTATAGACAAACTGATATAAAACCTCTGCGCATAAAAAAGCCTTCATAATCATTATGAAGGCTTTTTTTATAGATGAATGCTTCAGCCGCGCATTACTTTACTTTTAATAGCTCAACCGTAAAGATAAGCGTGCTATTTGGCTCGATACCAGCGTTACCCGCTTCGCCATAGGCAATGTCTGATGGGATATAGAACTCGTACTTGCCGCCCTCTTTCATCAACTGTAGACCTTCCGTCCAGCCAGCGATTACTTGGTTTAGTGGGAACTCAATTGGCTCACCACGCTCATATGAGCTGTCAAATACAGTACCATCGATCAATTTACCTTCGTAGTTCACTTCCACCACGTCAGTTGCTTTTGGCGATTTACCTGTACCTTCTTTCAATACTTTATATTGCAGGCCAGAATCCGTTTGCTTCACGCCTTCTTTTTTCGCATTTTCTGCTAAGAATGCTGTGCCAGCAGTTTTATTTTCTGTTGCTTTGGTTTGCATGTCTTTTGCGAACTGCTCTTCTTGCTCTTTTTGATACGTCATCAATACTTCTTGCATTTGCTCTTGGGTCAATGCTGAATCATTGCCTTCGTAACCATCACGGAAACCTTTTTCAAAAGTATCAAGGTTCAAATCTTTGACAGCTTCTTTATTGCCTTCTGCCATCATGAATCCTAAGCTATAGCCCACTTTTTCACTTGCTGAGCTTTGTTCAGTGATAGAAACGCTTTGAGCAGCTGTTTCTTGACTGCCGTTATTGGTGCTACAGCCTGTCATTAACAACATAGCACTAGCAAGGGCGCTAATGCTTAAAGTAGTGATTTTTTTCATAGATTACTCTCTGATTGTAAGAATAGTGGCGAGATGTCACATTGCTCTATAATAACAAATCTTAGTTTTGGGAACCACGCTTTACATGAAATTATCGGGCGAATGTACAGTCTGTGTTAATATTTCCTATTATAATAACAAGTTATCACACAAATATAGTGGCAGGTAAAGCTTTCTATCTTTAAATCCATCAATACATAGGCTAAGCTAAATTGGTTAAGGAGATAAGTAATCGAATGTTGGTATTTATCATTGATATATGATTGTCAGTAGCAAAGCGATAATTAAAAACCAGCCTGATACTTTTGATAATTACTTTTATTCGGAAATTATAATATCTTCGCATAACTCAATTTAAAGACACTATTTATAATAAACCATCTGTATATTTGTCTCATTCAACAGTGATTGTAATAACAATACTTTTGAGTGTTACCTATAGGATGTTTCAAGGAGGATAAGATGAATCCAATGTACACATCTTTTAACGGTTATCTTGGTGGGCCTATCGGTTCTATCATTGGCGCTATCTTGATATTTATCATTGGTTGGCTGGTCGCACTTGGTATCGCAGCACTTGTCCGCGGTGTGCTCTCTAAAGTCAATCTTAATCAACGCATGAACTCTTCAACCGGTAAAACTTACGATCTTGAGGGAATTATCTCCAAGATTGTTTTTTGGTTTATCTTTATCATTGCTATTTCAGGGGCGCTTAGCCAACTAAACTTAAACTCAATTTCGGCACCATTTGCAAATATGGTTAATCAAGTATTGGCATTTATCCCTAACCTCATCGGTGCGATCGCGCTTGGTGTAATTGGTTGGGTTATCGCCACTGTCGCACGCACTGCAATCAATGCGGCGCTTTCTAAAACGACAATGGACGAGCGTCTAAGCACACAAGCAGGCGTAAAACCGATGAGCAGCACCATCGCTGATATGGTTTACTGGTTCATCCTATTGGTTGTTTTGACCATGGTACTCGGTCAGCTAGAGCTTGATGGTTTGTTTGCACCATTGACTAATATGGTCGACAAAATCTTCAGCTTTATCCCTAACATCCTAATCGCTGGTGTGGTCTTTGTTGTTGGTTATATCATTGCCAAAGTCGTACGCGGCATTGTGACCAACCTTGTTTCTACTTTTAATGTTCAAGAGTTAGCGACGAAAGCTGGCTTAAGTGAACAAAACAGCCTACCTAATATTGCCGGTTCGCTAGCATTTTTAGTGGTTATTATCCCAACGATTATTGCTGCTTTGAACGCATTAAAAATCGACGTTATTGCTCGCCCTGCGACCAATATGTTGAATAAAATCATGGAAGCATTGCCTAACATCTTCATGGCAGTGGCTATCTTGTTTGTGACTTTTTATGTTGTACGTATGGTTGCAAATATCGTCAAAGGATTGCTTGAAAACACTCAAATCAATCAAATGCCTGCCAAAGTTGGCTTGCAAGAGACTATGGGTGACAAGAGAATCTCTGACTTAGTTGCTTATGCGATTATCTTCTTTGCTATGCTATTTGCTGCTATCGCAGCTGCTGATTTACTAGGTTTCGAGCCTATCTCAGCTATTATTACGATGTTTATCGCATTTGGCGCTAACATCATCTTAGGTGCGATTATCCTGTTCATCGGATTTTGGCTTGCCAATATTATTGCAGGTGTTGTTGAGCGCTCTGAACAGGGTTCACAATTCTTAGCAAACATTGTCCGTGTATTGATTATGGGCCTTGTACTTGCTATGGGTCTAAAAGCAATGGGTATTGCAGATTCAATCGTGAATCTAGCATTTGGCCTAACGCTAGGTGCCGTCGCCGTCGCCTTTGCCCTATCATTTGGTCTTGGTGGTCAAGAAGCAGCCGCACGTTTCCTACGTAAAATGCAAGATAAAATGGATCGTGAGCGCGACGAAGCAAAAGCAAAATCTACGCTGCAGCCAAGCTCATCAACGCAAGAAAAAGTTGCTGATTCAGTTCGTGACAACACACCTTCAGCTGCTAGCACGTCAACGACTGATTTGCGCACTGATGTGATTGACACTCCTCGCGTAGATACTGATACCAATGATATCTATAACAGTGATCAAATCCTTCCTGGTAATGATCTTAACGATGACATCAATAAATAAGTATCAATAATTACCTACTCTTAGATAAGAAAAAGACAGCCTAGGCTGTCTTTTTTTTTGAGTGTCAGTATAAGTTAGACTTACAGCAGCTTCTAGCAGAATACTCAGCTCGATCTTCAAAATATGTTACGTGCTCATTATTTCTTTCGCGCCGGTATAGAAAGGCTTAGACGTACTTGAAGCAACTTGTCAGATTGAGGATGACTCTCAGAGTTTTGAGCAGTTTGCTTCTCTGCCTTTTGCGTATTTTGATGCGACTTTTTGCTCTTTAATTGTTGTATTTGCTTGGTTAGCTGTCGCTCTCTTTGCGTCATCGCGTCAACTGACTGAATCCACACATTAATATCGATGAACGTTTCATTTGCCTCAGTAATAAAGTCGATACCGAGTACAACGATATGATGCAGCTCTGCTATTGGCAATCGAGTCGCAACATCCTGTGCAATTTTTGCTAGATTCGGTTGAATAACATTTTTGCTATTCTTTGCTTGAGCGTCTTGTCCATAGAATATCAGTACATAATGCCGCCCCAAGGTTTCGTAGGAATGCTGATGTACGATATAACCATCTTGTTGCAGCGTCTTACTTTGCTTAGGATGTCTATATAGCGTACGGATCAGCTCATGACGCGAAAATAAAGACTCATCTAATAGTTGCTGCTGCCAACGAAACCCCAACGGCTCAGGTGATGATTCTTGGTCATTACTAGATGTCTGCTTATCAGCATATGCTGCTATCATTTGTGTACTGAGCTGTGACCATAGCGTGGCTGCCTGCTGCATATGCTGTTGATACATCTGCGCAGTCGTGCTCTGATTCTTATATGCAAGCGCCATGGCCACCAACGCTGGATTAGGTTTGTCCTGAATGTCGTACTTGATAAGTGCATTGTCTACTGTGATCGCAGGTGTGAATAAAGAGGCGCTTTGCAAAAATTCAGCGACTAGCACTTCTTCTGATACAAAACTTGGCACATGACTGATAGCCGAATATTGTAGTTGCTCTAAGTGATAATTCAAAAACCGCCATAACTCACAGGGTGTCTGTACCGCAACCAGTATTGAGTGCCAGTCATGCCAGCTGAAGACTTGCAATTGCTGCCCGCCCTCACTCATGTCTACAACCAAGTCCTCCAAAAAATAACGAGCACCAAAAGCATGTTGCAAATGATTTAATTGCTTGCTGTCCTGACTATCAGTATTTTTCTTATGACCATCTACTACATTATCAGTCAGCTGAATATCGAAAACCAAAATATCATGAGTCTCTGCAACATGTTCATTTTGAGACAATGATGATTTATGCCATGCCAGCGCAGCTTTTATAGCAGTCATACGTGCTCGCTCAATATCAGCTGAGCTTGTACTCATTGGCAAGTATAATGTCAGTGCCAGCAGTTGCAGCTTGCCCGACGAGAGCTGGTAATGATACGAGCGTGCGCTATAGCGAGCATCATATTGCTGTTCAATAGTCTGCATACCAGCCAGAGCGATGTCTACCGCTGCTGTCTGTAAGTAACAGGCCAGCTCACTAGCAAGGTAGCCCCCATCGGATATTATAGTAGACGAATGAGACACAGATTCTAGCCCTTTATAATCTTATGATATGTGATGAATGACATTTTGGCTGATTAAAATGGTGGCATATTTATAAACATAGTCATCAGCATTTCAACATTTTTACGAATGTAAAATTACGCTACATAAGCACTATCAGACGCAGTCGCTTTCAACGTAATGACTTGTTATGATGATATCAAAGCAGCAATGCTTGTGCGTGGATCTTATAGTTATAAGCTGCGCTCACGTATCAATGTCAGGTACGTTTATCGAATTTTAATAAGCACTATATAATAACAAGGATTGAGCATTATGAAGCGTTTTAAAGAAAAAACCGTCATCGTTACTGGAGCAGGTTCAGGCATTGGCCGGGCAACTGCTATTCGCTTCGCCGAGGAAGGCGCGAGAGTCGTTTTGGTAGGACGTACGGCTGAAACATTAGAGCAGACGGCAGCAGAGTTCCCAGAAGATCATACTTGGATTCACACCGACAACTACCTATGTGTCACTTGTGATATCAGCGTACAAAGCCAAGTACAAGGGATGATTAGCAGCGCGATTGATAAGTTTGAGAAGATTGATATTTTGGTAAATAACGCAGGAAAGGCGATTCAAGGTAAAATAACAAACCTATCCTCTGAAGATTGGCACTCGGCTATCAATATCAATTTGAATGGCACGTTTTATGTCTGCCAAGCCGCCATGCCTCACCTAATCGCCACCAAAGGCAATATCGTCAATGTCTCATCTCTCTCAGGTATGGGCGGTGATTGGAACATGGCCGCCTATAACGCTGCCAAAGCGGGCGTCACCAATTTGACGCGTACGCTAGCAATGGATCATGGTCCCGATGGTGTGCGTGTCAACGCCGTCAACCCAAGCGTGACCAAAACCAATATGACGACTGCTATTCAAGACAATGACAGTAAAATAGATAAATTTCTAGCCCGCTGTCCGCTTGGACGTTTGGCAGCACCAGAAGATATTGCCGCCGCCATTACCTTTTTAGCCAGTAATGATGCCTCTATGATTACTGGGGTAAACCTACCAGTTGATGGTGGTGTCAGCGCATCTAATGGGCAGCCACAATTTTAGTATAAAGTGCTCAAGCTTATTCTGATATATCGCTCTTTTGATCGGACAGGCTTTCGGATGTTCTAAAGTCTTTTTTTTGACTGATACCAAGCCGCTTTAGGGCATGATGAATGCCTGTTTTACTACAGTTTAGACGACGTGCTCGCTCATACTGGTAATCATCAGGATGTTCTTTGACATCATTGAGTAGCACGTCATCTGGTATTTTATAGGGTTTGGTTTGCCTGGTTGTTTTACTATGAACACGCCGCTTCCAGTTTTGTATGGTGGTTGGGCTTAGATTATAAAATCTCAGCTGCCTCGGCAAAGGTCATACCCTCGTCTAAGCTTTTTAGTACTTGTTTGCGAAAATCTAGCGAGTAAGTCATGGGCATTTATTATGATAATGAGTATGATGATTTATTTTATAACGTTTTTATGTGAATTTGACTATATATTGGCTGTCTGATGGATAAATATTAAAGCGATCCAATTAAAAAAGCCCCTGATACTATCATATCAGGGGCTTCTTGTTTTTGGCGTGCTACGATAAACGGTTATTTAGCGGCATTGTTGATGTCCTGTAGCGGCTGCGATAAACGCTCAGGATGGCGCGGCATCACGCCTTGGTACTGGGCATAAATTTTCGGTAAATCTGCTTCGATATCGCCAGTTGGATGGACCAGAGACAAAAAACGAACTTCCTTGGTGTTATAATCTAGCGCAACTGGCAAGATAGGAACACCGGCACCGACGGCCAAATAATAAAATCCCGTCTTCCAACTTTCGGTATATTCTCGTTTACCCTCTGGCGCCAACCCCAAAAATAGCGGCTTACCTGTCTTAAATTTATCGATACTAGCTTGTAGAACTGAGCCTTTATCCGTGCGATTGATCGGGATAATACCCATCCAATACAGCAATTGTGACAATAGAGGCACCCTAAACAGCGTATGCTTTGCCATAATACTGATTTTTAAATCCAGTCCAAACAAACTAGGAATGGCATAAACCCCATCGACATTAGAGGTATGCGGTAGCGCCAATACCACGGCCTGAGAGATATTAGGTATCTCACCCACTGTCCGCCATCCTGCCGCCCTCATGAGCCACGAGCCAATAACAGGCGATACTTTATTGCCACGCCTAGGCACGTTGTCACCCACCTGTTCTCTACTAAGATTTGGCAGTATTTTCGAGCGTACAGATGGTGTCGTATCAGACTGAGAGTGTTTAAAAACCTTTGGCATCATAGCAGCACAATATAATGAATATACCATCATCATACCATTAAGCCCATAATGCTAGGACGAATTTTGCGTGCTTTTATTATGCGATAAAGTGCTCAACGATAAATATAAGTAATGGCCTATGTGGGCATTTTGTACGGTACGCGGTTAAAGGCCACTACATACTTTTAAGACACATCCATCCTTTTTAAGAAATATCCGCCAAATCCCCTTTACTCTCTAGCCACGACTTACGATCAGCGGCACGTTTTTTCGCCAGTAGCATATCCATGATGCCATTGGTCAGTACCATATCGTCCATATCAAGCTGCACCAAGCGGCGCGTATCACGGCTCATCGTCGTCTCACGTAGCTGCTCAGCACTCATCTCACCCAGTCCTTTAAAGCGCGTGATTTGCGCTTTTTTATTGCCCGGTA
The DNA here is from genome assembly GCF_001921765.1 of Psychrobacter sp. C 20.9. Classification (NCBI taxonomy): domain Bacteria; kingdom Pseudomonadati; phylum Pseudomonadota; class Gammaproteobacteria; order Moraxellales; family Moraxellaceae; genus Psychrobacter; species Psychrobacter sp. C 20.9. The sequence continues at coordinate 190,820 of NZ_MRYC01000005.1, forward strand.
CCTTGGCTAATATATGCGCAAGCTCTGGCTCATCTAGCGCGTAATGCACCTCTTTACCCACATCGACACGGTACAACGGCGGCATGGCCACAAATAAATGACCGGCATCCACTAGCGCAGGGAAATGCTTCACAAATAACGCGCAGATCAGCGTCGCAATATGTAAACCATCAGAATCAGCATCTGCTAAGATACATATCTTGTCATAGCGCAGCTCGGACAGATCATCAGAGGCAGGATCCACACCGATCGCAATAGCAATATCATGAATCTCTTGGCTTGATAGTACCGTATCCGAAGAGACTTCCCATGTATTCAAAATCTTACCACGCAGTGGCAATATCGCTTGATAGTGACGATCACGTGCTTGCTTAGCACTACCGCCTGCCGAGTCACCCTCTACTAGGAACAGCTCTGCGCCATCACGCAGATCACCGCGGCAATCTGCCAACTTACCCGGCAATGCAGGTCCTTGTGTGATTTTCTTACGGGCAACTTTTTTGGCTGATTTTAGGCGACGTCCTGCTTTATTAATCGCCAATTCCGCAATCTGCGTACCCATGTCCGCATGTTGGTTGAGCCACAAACTAAAGGCATCTTTTGCCAAGGTCTGTACAGCGCCCGCCGCCTCGCGGCTCGATAGGCGTTCTTTAGTCTGGCCAGAGAACTGCGGCTCAGAAAACTTCAGTGATAAGATATAATTCACCCCATCCCACACATCTTCTGCGGTCAGCTTGACGCTGCGCGGTAGCAAGTTATGAATATCACAAAACTCACGTAACGCTTCTAAAATACCTGTACGCAGACCATTGACGTGCGTACCGCCCTGCGCCGTCGGGATCAGGTTGACATAGCTTTCTTGAATTGGCGTGCCACCCTCAGGCAACCAAGACAATGCAAAGGTAATAGCAGCACGTTCGCCAGCTTTCGCATCATAATTATAATAAAACGGTGCTTCAGGTAGTGTCTCAAGACCATCTAATTGCTCGCTTAGATACTCGACAACCCCATCGGTAAATTGCCAAACGACCTTTTCATCATTGATATCATCGGTGAACTCAATCGTTAGTCCCGCGGCCAAAACCGCTTTGGCTTTCAAGTTGTGCTTGAGCTGTTTAACATTAAATTTGGGCGTATCAAAAAAGCTACCATCTGCCCAGAAGTGCACTCTGGTACCACGTTTGCGTTTGTTTGAGCTGACTGATTCCGTCAACGGTGTCACGGCTGCGCCATTTTCAAACACCATATCAAACTGGGTACTATCACGCCATACCGTCACTTCAACGCGCGTAGATAGCGCATTGACGACAGAGATACCCACACCATGCAGACCGCCCGATACTTCATAATTAGAAGTCGAGAACTTACCACCTGCATGCAAACGGGTCAAAATCAACTCAATACCGGATTGACCAAATTCAGGGTGAATATCAGTCGGCATACCGCGCCCATCATCTTCGACAGACAGCGACCCATCACTATGCAGCTGCACTTTGATGGTTTTGGCATAACCCGCCAACGCTTCATCCACCGAGTTATCAATGACCTCTTGCGCCAAATGGTTTGGTCGCGTAGTATCGGTATACATACCTGGGCGACGACGTACGGGTTCCAGCCCTTCTAAAACTTCTAACGATTGCGCATTATATTGACTCACAAATGCATCCTTAACTATTCATGTGCGTTTAACTCTATAAAACCATTATAACCAAAAACAGCGACGTTAAGGTCAATAGTCCATCGTTCACGTCATATAATGTCGTCTATCTAAGACCTTACTAACTCTCGTAGCATCTCTATCACCATCGGTAGCTGCTCACCAAAGTCACTAAAGCGATGGTCTCCTCCTGCTTGTACGGTTACTGATGCGCCCTGACTTTGATAAAAGGCCTGAGACAACTCAGCGTTTAATAGCTCATCACCTTGTTTCAGCAGTACAGCAACTTTATTGGGATAAATAACTTGAGAAATTTGATGATCTGCAAACCATTGCAAATCTGACGGCGTAATACGCCAACCGCCCGCCGTCGTATGCAGGACTTTATTATCCGATGACTCATCACTACTATCTTGATTTGATGCTGAATTATCAGAAAAGCGCTGTAGCGTAACGTGAGGCTGCGTGCTAGGATTTAGCAGCAATGCAGGACAATCTATTTGATTACTGATTAAGGTAGAAAAATACCCACCCAATGAGCTACCGACCAATACCGTGTTGGACGATCCCGTCTGTTGGTCTTTGCTACTGCTTAGTTCTTCTACCAATGACAACAACTGCTCACGCACTTGCGCAGGCGATTTATTAAGATCAGGGCGCAGCACCGTGATATCAGGATGATACTGCTGGCAATATTTTTCTAACAGCAGCCCTTTAGTCGAGTTTGCATCGCTGTCCAGTCCATGGATATAAATCAGGTTCACGTATCATCTCACTTATTAATTTTGTTATGATTGTCTTATATAGACCAGTGACGCTAAGCATAGCACCCGATGCACAAAAATAATAACAATAAAACGGCACACTATTAGTCAATATTTGCGACATAATAATATGGTCATAATCGTCTGGTACCAGTCAAAGGAATGACGGTAATCGCAATGGAGTCGCCATGAATCAACAGTTTGAGCTGTTCGACATTGACAACCCTTGTATCGGTGTCTGTCAAAGCAATAAAAAAGGCTATTGCTTTGGTTGCCTGCGCAGTCGAGCCGAGCGCCAACGATGGCATGATATGACGACAGAGCAGCAACGCGAGGTGCTAAGGCTTATCGTAGGACGTAAGTTACGTATAGAGCTCATGCGACTGCGTAAGAACGAGCAGTTAGGATTTGATTTTGAAGAAAAGTTTGAGATGGGTGAGTTGTTTTAGGAATTAGAATTGTGATAAATACATAGCACTTCGAATTTTTCACATAGAAAATTAATCTCTAAACTTATAAATATTGAGAAAATTATGTATACAATACAGCCGATGTATTCAATTACAGGAAATAGATAAAATTAATATGTGATAAGTATTGTAGAGTATAGGATTTTTAGGTTCTCTTCCACTGAAACTCAACACCTAACGTGCAGTCAACCTTACCTGGTGTACTTTTATGAGTAAGCCCTCCAGTCATAATTAGTCGCGATTTACTATTAGTTATATAAAGAAGTAATGTAATAGCATCTACATGTCGATTAGACTTTGGGACTGCTGTAGCAAGAAAGTACATATCCCTAATACGACCTTGAAGCACATACTGATCAATTTCTTCATCACCTCCTTTATGAGAATATATACCCTCAACAACATCACCACTTTGCTTAAGGGATAGCTTGATAAAACCATCACTATCTTTGAGGTCTTTAAGATTTACTCCCTTAAATTCGCATACCTCCCAGTCTCCATCAATTCTTACTCCTCTATATATTTTGTCGCCATACCAAGGCAAAACTTTTCTCCTAAAAAACTCACTAACTAATATAAATAAAGCTGTGGCAAAAAGGCTGCTACTAATTCCTACAACTAAAGAAACCAACAAACTATCCATTTTTCATCCTTGATTTAAAAAAAACTATGTTTTATAGTTCAAAGCTTTTAAAAATAATTTTTATCAATTGGATAGTATAAGTCTATATCGTAAGCAAAGAAAAGCCCCTTGATACGTTAGTATCAAGGGGCTAATCAGGAATAGAGAGCTGACGATGACCTACTCTCACATGGGCGAACCACACTACCATTGGCGCAACGATGTTTCACTTCTGAGTTCGGGAAGGGATCAGGTGGGGCCATCGCGCTATTGTCGTCAGCAAAGGGGGTTAGATATGAGTCTGTT